>DAVZJL010000016.1:0-36918 GCA_052272805.1 Prevotella sp.
AAGGCGAGAACGAACTAAGCCTTGATGCGCTTGATACTGCAAAAGCCGAGTTAACGGATGTTAATCGCTAAAATCAAGCGTAAGCGTAAGATAAACGCCTTCTATTATGTCTTGACTCTCTTCCCACCCATAGCCCGCTTATTACCGAGAAAGTTGTTTGGACTTCTCAGTTTTCAGCTCGGCGTTGGCTGTCTGCTTATCGACATTGAGCAAACCCAATTTGACACACAGACTTGAGAGCCACTGCAAATTTAATGATATTTTATCATAACAAGCAAGGTTTACACGAAAAATATGTCAATACCATCCAATTTTAACATTCAAACGACTGCTTTTGCCATGTTTGGAAGTATAAAGTAGCTGTACTCCTTAACGTGGTAGAGATTGAATTAAACAAAAACAAGCCTACTTGCTTTGTCGTCTCTCCAAATAGCTGTACCTTTGTCTGCAAAACGAACAACATGGCAAAGCATAACGACACGGGAAAATGGGGCGAGGAGATGGCTGCCGACTATCTGCGCAACGCGGGATACGAGATTATTGAGCGCGACTGGCGCGACGGACACCGCGACATTGACATCATCGCGCGGTCGCCCGACCTGCGCACCATCGTGTTCGTGGAGGTGAAGACGCGCGCTACTGATGTCATTACAAAGCCTGAGGAAGCGGTGGACAGACGCAAGATTCGCAACATCGGCATGGCCGCCGACTCGTATGTGAAGATGCTCAACGTGCTCGACGAACTGCGCTTCGACGTGATTTCCGTTATTGGCGGCACGAAGGAGACGGCGCAAGTGGAGCACATCATTGATGCGTTCAATCCGTGCTTGGCGTTTTGAATGTTGAATGTTGAGTTTTGAATGTTGAATTGTCGGCTCCGCCGATGTTGAATTATTCAATTTTGAATTTATAACTCAAAACTCTACAACTCAAAATGCGCGCAACTCAAAATTCAAAACTCAAAACTTAAAAATGGAGATAATAAAACTCACGGAGACGGTGTCGACGAACGATGTGCTTCTTGCCCACCCCATTCCTCCACCTAAGGAGATGGTGGTGGCGGTGGCTGAATATCAGACGGCGGGACGCGGACAAGCCGGCAACTCATGGGAGAGCGAACGAGGCAAGAACCTGCTGTTCTCCATACTCACTAGTCCGCAGAACATAGCCGTAGCTGACCAGTATGTGCTGTCGATGGCTGGGGCTTTGGCTCTGAAGGCAGCACTCGACCAGTACACCGACCACATCACGCTGAAATGGCCCAACGACATCTACTGGCGCGAACGCAAGATTAGCGGTACGCTCATCGAGACCACCGTGAAGGGCAAGACTCTGGAGCGTTGTGTCTACGGCATCGGACTGAACGTGAATCAACACGAGTTTCGCAGCAATGCGCCCAATCCCGTGTCGCTATATAATATAATAGGTGTGGAGACTCCACTGGAGGAGGTGCTTGATGCCGTGCTTCTTAGCTTCAACGAATACTACCAGCGTGCTATCGAGGGCGACATCAGCGGCATCATCCACGAATACAACGCTGCGCTGTTCCGTCGCGAGGGGCTGCACACCTACGAAGACTGCACCACGCACGAACGCTTCGAGGCACGCATAAGCCGCGTGGCACCCAACGGATGCCTGCATCTAATCGATACAAATGGGCAAGAACGCACGTATTGGATGAAGGAAGTGAGGTTTATCCTATAATGGTTTGGCTACATCACGAAAAAGCAGTACATTTGCATCACAAGGGGTACACTTGCACAAGGGGGTGCACTTGTCTCCGCTCGGCTTTGCCGCTTGCCAGAGCAAGAAGTGCACCAATCAACCAAGAATAGCACCAACAGCTCTGTTGGTGCAGCTGAGACAGCTGCACCCCCTAAAGTGCACCAACCAAACAAGAATAGCACACACAAGGGGGTGCACTTGTCTCCGCTCGGCTTTGCCGCTTGCCAGAGCAAGAAGTGCACCAACCAAACAAAAAATAGCACCAACAGCTCTGTTGGTGCAGCTGGGACAGCTGCACCCCCTAAGGTGCACCAACAAAGCAGAGAGAACACCCCAACAATAACAAATAAAACAAATAAAACAAACAAAACATACAACATGGCAAAGTTCAAGAGAATTCTTCTCAAGCTCAGTGGCGAGAGCCTCATGGGCAAACAGAGCTTCGGTATCGACCCGGTTCGTCTGGGCGAATACGCAGAGCAGATTAAGGAAGTACACGAGATGGGTGTACAGATTGGTATCGTAATCGGAGGCGGCAACATCTTCCGCGGACTTAGTGGCGCGTCGAAAGGCTTCGACCGCGTGAAGGGCGACCAGATGGGTATGTGCGCTACCGTCATCAACTCGCTCGCACTCAGCTCAGCACTCGGTGCACTGGGCGTGAAGACTAAAGTACTCACAGCTATCCGCATGGAGCCTATCGGTGAGTTCTACTCTAAGTGGAAGGCTATCGAGGCAATGGAGGCAGGATATGTCTGCATCTTCTCTGCCGGCACCGGCTCGCCTTACTTCACCACCGACACCGGCTCGTCGCTCCGCGGCATCGAGATTGAGGCTGACGTGATGCTGAAGGGCACACGCGTTGACGGCATCTACACTGCCGACCCCGAGAAGGACCCGACCGCAACGAAGTTCACCGACATCACTTACGACGAAATCTACACACGCGGCTTGAAGGTGATGGACCTCACAGCCACAACAATGTGCAAGGAGAACAACCTGCCTATCTACGTGTTCAACATGGACATCGTGGGCAACCTGAAGAAGGTGATGCAGGGCGACGAAATCGGCACATTGGTACACAACTAATCATTAGGGGGTGCAGATGTCTCATCTGCACCAACCGATTAATTTTACTTTGTTAGTGTAGATGAGACATTTGCACCAACCGATTAATTTTACTTTGTTGGTGCAGATGAGACATCTGCACCCCCTGATTAATTTTACTTTGTTAGTGCAGATGAGACATCTGCACCCCCTGATTAACATACAACTAAAAAAACAGAAAGATGAATATTTCTTTACGCAAATCATTATTCACTATCGCCCTCTTCTCGTTCGTCGGTGCCTTCGCGCAAGGCCCCAACAACAGCGGTACCTACTACAGTGCTGCTGACGGCAAGAAGGGAAAGGCATTGAAGACTGCATTGTCGAAGATTATCGGCAACCCAGACGTTGTTTCTTATGACGGACTTATTTCGGCTTATCAGAAGACCGACCGTCGCGACGACGGAAAAGTGTGGGATATGTATTCTTGCACGACTAACTATAACTTCAACGATAATGGTGGCAGCTACAAGAAAGAAGGCGATATGTACAATCGTGAGCACTCTTTCCCGAAGAGTTGGTTTAACAAGAAATCGCCAATGGTCAGCGACATCGTTCACGTAGTGCCAACCGACGGAAAGGTAAATGGTATGCGCGCTAATTATCCGTTCGGCGAGACCAAGGGCGAAAAATACAAGTCAAACAAGGGTTTCAGCAAACTCGGAGCGTCGACAACTCCCGGCTACACGGGTACCGTGTTCGAGCCGAACGACATCTACAAGGGCGACTTCGCGCGCATCTATCTCTACATGGCTACTTGCTACGAGAGCAAGATAAGCGGTTGGTCGAGCCCTATGCTCGCCGGCAACTCTTATCCTGCTTACAAGGAATGGGCACTCAACCTGCTGCTGAAGTGGGCTGAGCAGGACCCCGTGAGCGAGAAGGAGGTGAACCGCAACAACGCTGCCTACGGCGTGCAGAAGAACCGCAACCCGTTCGTCGACTATCCTGGTCTGGAACGTTACATCTGGGGCGACATGCAGAACGTGCCGTTCAGCTACGACAACTACCAGAACCCAACGTCGATCATCACCGTCAACGCGCCCACCACTCCGCGCCCGGTACGCATCTACACCATCAGCGGCACACTCGTGCGCACTACCAACGATGCCGACCACGCTCTCGACGGACTCAACAAGGGCATCTACATCGTCAACGGAAAGAAGTACGTTGTGCAATAAAGCTTTTAAAAGTAAAAAGGTAAAAAAGTAAAAAGATAGGAGGTATGGGCATCTTGCCCATACCACGCACCCTAAACAAAGCATTTTAAGTAAGAAAAGTAAAAGCGGCTGCTGGAAACGTTTTATTTCCAGCAGCCGCTTTTTCGTATGCCTTCGCAGAATACCTACCCTTAAAACGCCCACTTTACAGCCCACAGCGGCACATTCGTCAGCCAATCCTGCTCACGATAGTCGGACATAGAGAAGCGAACGCCGTGCAGACCTGAGTTGTCTGTGACGAACTGGCGCAACGACTTCGCTCTGAGATTCTCCTCCGCCTTCACCTCTATCGGTATTACGTGCGTATCGTGTTGAACAACGAAGTCAATCTCCAATGTCGAATTGTCATTGCTGTAATAATAGACGAAGGTGCGCGACAACGACTTCAGCTGTTGCAGGACATAGTTCTCGGTGAAAGCGCCTTTGTACTCTTCAAACACATTGTCGCCGATGAGTATCTGCTCGGGAGGCGTCTCTGACAAAGCACCGAGCAATCCGCAGTCGAGCAGAAAGAGTTTGAAAGAAGACATATCTTCATAGAATTTCAGCGGCACAACCGGTTTGCTTATGCGATGCACCTTATGCACCAAACCCGAATCGACAAGCCACTGTATCGCTATTTCAAAATCGTTGGCACGCGCCCCTTTGCGCAACGCCCCATAGATAAACTTCTTATTGTCGCGAGCCAACTGCGACGGTATCGAGTTCCACACCATGTTTATGCGCTGCACCTGCTGTTTTGGCGCATGTTTCGACATATCGTTGCGATAGGCGTCTATTATCTTCGAATGGATGGAACGCACCTCCCATATATCTCCACGCTCCACGTATGCCTTCACAGCCTCTGGCATACCACCTACGAAATAATACTGGCGCAACAGCTCGGTCAGCATACCTCGCAATGGTGTCAGAGCAGCCCAACTGTTACTGCGCAGCAATTCTACAAGTTGATCCTTGCCCATAGCCAACAGAAATTCCTCGAAATCCATTGGATACATATACAACATATCCACCTTGCCAACGGGGAACGATGTGCCCTCGTGCAGGGTTATGCCAAGAAGCGAACCAGCTACAGCCACATGATATTCGGGTGCTTTCTCACAAAAATATTTCAACGAGGCAAGTCCACGCTCCACTTCCTGTATCTCGTCAAGAACAAGAAGTGTGGTTGAGGGCTTTATAGAGACACCGGAGATTGCACTCAGACTGCGTATGATACGATTTACATCATAGTCGACGAACATATTCTGCATATCGTTGTTGTCGTCGCAGTTGATATAGACAACTTCTGAGTATTCGTGTGCTCCAAATTCTTTCAATATATAGGTCTTTCCTACCTGACGTGCGCCTTGTAATATGAGCGGTTTACGGGTTGGCGATTCTTTCCACTTTTTCAAACTTGAATATATGCTACGCTCCATAATTACTTAATTTACTAATTTACTGACACTTACAATGCAAAGATACACTTTTCTTGGCGAACTTACAAGTATTCACTACACTTTTCTAGGCGAACTTTCATACAAACACCACACTTTTCTTGGCGAACTTATTAATCAATTGAACTTTCGCAAGTTCAGAAGTTAATGGTATTAAAGAAGTTTATCACTCCCTTGCACTCTCTTTTATGCGCTTTATTTCACCTGCGCTCAACGTTAACAAGCACTCCATCACCGCCACCTTATCCTTTGCTGGCAGCGATGATGAAATGTTTATGTTGAGCGCACGCTCAATGGTTGTTCTTACGGGTAAGGGTTTACTCATAATTATTTGTATTTATTCATGCTTTTTGTTTTGCTGTTTAATTTATTATTATTATATTTGCAATGATTTATCTGTTGGGGTAACCTGATATGCGGGAGCTCCATTTCGGCATAACATTGCGGATGAATCCAAGTTAGGGAGGCATATCCTCCGCTAACTATTTAATCTTGCTGCTTTTTCGTATCTTATATCATGTCTATGTACATGTCCATTCGAACCTACAACTATAATCCAATCGATTTTCTCTAAGGCTTTTTGGGGTGATTTTTTTATGAAACCATTTTCTCCGTAGATTTGATTTCTCACATAGTTTTTATTAACCAAAGGATTATTTTGGTATAAAACAACCGCTTTTACATTCTGAGTGCTCGCTTTCTCCAGTTGTCTTTTGATGGTATATTTACCAGCTTTATTAATGGTTTTTATATCCATAGGGATATTATAAATACGCCCATCGTTGTGAGGTTCAAACTCTATTGTAGCACGTTCGCTGTCGAGATAAACTGTGTAGGTCGTTCAAGAAGTTAACGAACAATAGCTTTATTGCTTAAACAATGTTGCCACGCTACAAAAACAACATTGCCACGCTACTAAAACAACATTGCCACGCTACGGCAACATCGTTGTCGCAGCGTGGCAATAATATAATCAGATATAAAGGTGCGCGAACCAGTGGCTACGCGACATCAATAAATGCAAAGTCTTGCTATTCTATGCTTCCAAGGCAGCAGCAAACTCGCGGTGGAACGTGTTGTGGAAGTGTATTATCTCGCGGCGAGCCTCGTCGTCGAGTTCCCAGATGTTAGCTTCGCCTGCACGATGAGCCTGTATGTGGCGCACGCAGCGAGCAATCTTGCGCTTGTTGTTGCGTGCCTGGAGCTGGTCGCCCTGTATAGGCTTCTGCGAGATATAGGAGAAGGCGCAGAGACGCTGCATGAAAGCCTCGTAGCGGTTGAAGAGTAGTGCCTGGCGCATCATCTTCTCGGGGTCGGCATCAAGACCGTCCATGTCAATGAGTCCGTCGAGGTTCTCGTGGCTCCAGTCGGCATCGCCGAGCCAGTACCACTGAAATCCGAGGTGCTGCTCCATGTGCATGAGTCGCTGCGCAAGCATATCCTCGTCAACGCTCTCCTCAGCACTGAACTGCTCGAAAGCGAAGCGTGCGAGAGCCACACCAGTGAGCTCTACGGCGTCGGCACCCTCCACCTCGTCGCCTGTGAGAGCGATGCGCCAACGCATCATTTTGTTCTTCACAAGCACAGAGTGAGCCCCCATGAGCAGATCGCTGAGCGAGCCCTGCAGGTCTATCTCCTTCACAAGCTCCATGCGGTTGCGCATATCGCGCACCGAGAGTCGGTTGTCATCGTTGAGCACGCACATATAGTTGAGCTTTCCCTCGTCGAGTGCTATCTGGAAGCGGTCGTTAGAGTGGTCGCCCACGAAAGCGTACGAGTAGTTGTGGATGTCGCTGTGCGCTATCTCAAGGTCGCCCGAGAGTTTGTTGCCGTCGGCATCGAGGAGCGAGAAGCCTACGTATGGTATCTGCAAGCGCAGCGTGAACGGATTGCCCTTGCGCGGAGTGAGTCGGCAGCTGATGCCGTCGTCGCCGAAGTCATCCTTACGCACAACGAAGCCCTCGTCGGTCTCCTGCGCACGGTCGATTTCTACGGTGCCCTGTCGCCATGTGAAGTCGAAAACGATCTCCTGGTCGTCCTCGCGCACTACAGAGAGGAAGCGGTCAGGCGAGATGCCGAGATACACCGCCTCTACCGGCTGCACCTCCTCGTCGCCGTCGCCAAGCACGCAGATATCGAGACTGCCCACCATCGGGTCGTCCTCCCAGTCGTCGGCATCGGCTCCGTCGGCGCGGAACACCACAAACGAGAGGCGGCACTGCTGGCGTGTGCCATCAGCGCGACATAGAAAATAAGATGTTTCTTCTGGTACATAGATTGGACTGCTGATGTAGGGGTTCATGCAGCGAGTTGAGTATTCGACCTCAGTCCAAGCGGACGAGGCGTGTGTGTTTTTACTGCTTGTCATATATGCTTTACAATGTTATCCTTTAATCTTTCCGGGTGCTGTCTGCCAGGAATTGCGGCAAACGGAGTGCAAAATTACTAAAAAATGGCGAAATGAGCAAGCTGAAAGTTGAGAATTGAGAGTTGAGAGTTATGATATCAACCAATAAGAATTGCTTTTCAATTTTAGAAAAGCACTATAAAACTGGTAGGTGGATGGGGCAAAACTATACGTAGGAGGCTACGGCATTCTTGCCGTAGCCATTAGTAACTGAAATACAACTGTAGGAGGTTACGGCATTCTTGCCGTAGCCATTAGCAGCTGAAATACAACTATTCGAAATGGCTACGGCAGGAATGCCGTAGCCTCCTACAGTTAGCTTTTCATGCAATATTTTAGCTCTGACACAACTTACCTATTAATTAGACCGACTTCTTGGTGGGTGCAGTTCTTGCTCTGGTAAGCGGCAAAGCCGAGCGGAGCCAACTGCACCCTATTAATTAAGAATTACTTTTTCTGTGTCTTCGAGAACGAGTACGGAGCATCGCTCTCAGCCGTGCCGCGCTGCTTGTTAGGCTCCGAAGCCATATCGTAAACAAACTGGGCGCCGTTCATAAGGTCGGTGCGCGTAACGTAGTTCTTGGTGTACGGAGCACCGTTGAGCTGCAGTGCCTTCACGTAGCAGTTCTCGTCCTCGTTGTTGCGTGCCTTGATGCTCACGCTCTTGCCGTTCTCCAGATGGAGCGTCATCTCGTCGAAGCGCGGAGCACCGAGCACATACTCGCCCGAGCCAGGGCATACGGGGTAGAAACCCATTGCCGAGAACACATACCACGCAGAAGTCTGTCCGTTGTCCTCGTCGCCGCAGTAGCCGTCGGGGTTGGCGTTGTACATGCGATCCATGGTCTGACGAATCCAGTACTGCGTCTTCCAAGGCTCGCCCGAGTAGCCGTAGAGGTAAATCATGTGCTGTACGGGCTGGTTGCCGTGGGCGTAGTTGCCCATATTCATAATCTGCATCTCGCGAATCTCGTGGATAACGGCTCCATAGTAGCTGTCATCGAACAATGGCGGTACGTTGAACACCGAGTCGAGCATCTGGTTGAACACCTGCTTGCCACCCATGAGGTCGATAAGTCCCTGCGGGTCGTGGAACACCGACCATGTGTAGTGCCAAGCGTTGCCCTCGGTGAAGGCGTCGCCCCACTTCAGCGGAGAGAACGGCTTCTGGAACTCGCCGTTCTTCAGACGACCGCGCATGAGATTAGTCTCCTTGTCGAACACGTTGCGATAGTTGAACGCGCGCTTGCGGAACGGTTCAAGCTCCTTCTTCGACTTACCGAGCTGCTTGCCGAACTGATATATACACCAGTCGTCGTAAGCATACTCGAGTGTGCGAGCCACGTTCTCGTTTATCTTCACGTCGTAAGGCACGTAGCCCAGCTTGTTGTAGTATTCGTAGCCGAGACGGCCTGTAGACGAAACCGTCGGGTGAACAGCCTTTGTGCCATGCACCACAGCCTCCCAGAGCTTCTCTGCGTCGTAGTTCTTCAGTCCGCAGAGGTAAGCGTCAGCCACGATAGATGCCGAATTGTTGCCCACCATGCAGCCACGATGACCCGGCGAAGCCCACTCGGGCAGGAAGCCGCTCTCCTTGTATGCGTTCACCAAGCCAGCCTGCATCTTCTCGTTCATCGACGGATACATCACGTTGAGCAACGGGAAGAGACAGCGGAAGGTGTCCCAGAAACCGGTGTCGGTGAACATATATCCGGGCAGCACCTCGCCGTTGTACGGCGAATAGTGTACGATTTCGCCCTGCGCATTCTTCTCGTAGAACGAGCGTGGGAAGAGCACCGAGCGGTAGAGGCACGAATAGAACGTGCGCAGGTGGTCGATGTCCTGCGACTTCACCTCTATCTTGCCCAGCACGTCGTTCCATGTCTTGCGTCCGCGCGCTTTCACAGCGTCGAAACCGTCGTTGCCCAGCTCCTTGAGGTTCTCTACAGCCTGCTCCTCAGAGATGAATGACGAGGCGATGCGCACGTTGAGCTGCTCGCCGCGCTTTGTCTTGAAGCCTACGATGGCACCGGCGTGGTTGCACTGGCTCACCAGTTCGCCGCTCTTTATCTCGCCGTTCACAACTACGGATGTATATGCGAACGGACGGTCGAACTTCATCACGAAGTAGTTCTTGAAGTTCTCGGGCACGCCGCCGTTGTTCTTTGTGGTATAGCCCACAACCATGTTCTGCTCGGGCAGCACCTTAACGTATGAGCCATCGTCATAGGCATCCACTACGAAGCTCGCCTGCTCAGCTTCGGGATACGTAACGCGCATGATGGCAGCACGCTCCGTGGGCGCAATCTCGGTAACGATATCGTAGTCGGCAAGGTAGGCACGATAGTAATAAGGTGTAGCCACCTCTGCCTTGTGCGAGAACCACGACGCACGCTTCTCCTCGTCGAACACGGGCGCACCCACCTCAGGCATAACGGCAAACTGACCGTAGTCGTTAATCCACGGACTCGGCTGGTGGGTCTGCTTGAAGCCGCGCAGCTGGTCGGCAGAATAGGTGTATGTCCAGCCGTCGCCCATCTTTCCGGTCTGCGGTGTCCAGAAGTTCATGCCCCACGGCATGGCAACGGCAGGATAGGTATTGCCGGTAGAAAGCGAGTGCTTCGACTCCGATCCGACAAGCGTGCTGACGTAGTCGACCGGCTCGTAGGTCTTGGCAGTGCCTACACACACGGAAGCGAGTGCGAGCACGGCAGTGAATAGTTTTCTCTTGCTCATATTTGTTTGTTTTAGTTATTTTAGATAATGTCTATAATATACTTCTTCATTGCAAAGTTAGCGATTTCAGCCGAAATACACAATAAATAACGCACACATACGTTGTTTATTATAAACAATTAAATACATGAAAGCAATAATTTCGCTCGCAATATTCCTCATGGCTACGCTCACGGCGTGGGCAGACAGCACAAAGGACAGATGGACTGTCTATCAGAGTTACAGCAACATCACGGAGATTGAGCCGGCTGGCACGGTATGCTTCGTGCTGGCTTCGAACTCGGTGTACTCTTACGACACTACCGACGGACTCGTGCAGACTTACGACAAGGCTGGCGTGATGTCTGACGTAGGGGTGAGCCACATAGCTTGGGCTAAGGCTTCGAAACGACTGGTCGTGGTCTACACAAACTCGAACATCGACCTGCTGTCTGCCAATGGCGACGTTATCAACGTGCCCGACCTCTACCGAAAGTCGACAACATACAGCAAAACTGTCAACCACATCGATTTCGACGGACCGTACGCCTATCTCGCTACGGCGTTCGGTGTGGTGAAGTTGAACACGCGCGACGGTGCCATCATGGACACATACCAACTCGACACCGACGTGAGTTACACGTACGTGAAGAACGGGTACCTCTACGCCGAGTCGAAGGAGCGCGGACGCCTGCGCTGCAAGCTCACCGACAATCTGCTCGACAAGAGCCGCTGGGTGCGCGAGGACGGATTTACGACGCTGCGCGAAGACCGCACCAACGTGCAGGACGCACAGACCAAACTCTGGTGGACAAAGACCGCCGACGGCAAACTGACGTATTACACCGTAGATGCCGACGGCAAACGCACATACATGACAGAGGGCGTGCTGCCCGAAGGTCCGGCATCGAACAACTTCTACCGCCTCTACAATCACAACGGAAAGCTCTATGCCGTGGGCGGTATGTGGAGTCAAGAGAATAATGGCAATCTGCCTGGCGAGGTGCATGTTTGGGACGGCACGACGTGGGGACACTATGAGCAACCTACAGAAGCACAACTCGGACATAGAAACGTCGACTATCTGTGCATGGACTTCGACCCGCTGAAGGAGGGCCACGTGATGGTGGGCGCCAAGAGCGGACTGTACGAATTCCAGGACGGCAAGTTCGTGAAGTGCTACAACCTCGACAACAGTCCATTAGAGTCGGCTGCAAGCAACAATAGTCCGAACTATGTCATGGCAAACGGCGTAAAATACGACGCGAATGGCAACCTGTGGGTACTCAACTGCAAGTCGACAAACCCACTTAAACTACTCACGAAAGAGGGCGAATGGAAAGAGTTTGAGCACTCGAACTTTGCTGGCAACTACTCACGTGATGTAAAGGAGTTTTTCGTCAGTCCAACATACGGATACATGTGGTTCATCAATAGCTACTGGGAGGAGACAAAACTTTTCGCCTACGACTACCATAACGACAAACTGTACGATGTGGGTGGACCTACATACACCAACGAGGACTATGCAACAATCAAACCCTACTACCTGTTTCATGTAACGGAAGACAAGAACGGCAACATCTGGTTTGCCTCTTCGTCGGGACCATTATACCTCACCCCAAGCGACGTGAAGAATGGTGGCGGTTTCGTGACGCAGCACAAGGTGCCACGCAACGACGGAACAAATCTCGCCGACTACCTATTGGCAAACATTGAGACGCGCTGCATCGCCGTCGACGGCGGCAACCGCAAATGGATAGCCACATCAAGCGGCGTGTTCCTCATCAGCGACGACTGCAACACGCAGGTCGAGCACTTCACCACCGACAACTCGCCATTGTTGTCGAACACGGTACACTACGTACTTGCCGACCCCAACTCCAACATGGTATATTTTGCCACCGACAAAGGCCTGTGCTCTTACCAAAGCGACGCGACCACACCGAACGAGAAGATGACGAAGGACAACGTGTACGCCTACCCCAACCCCGTTACGCCCGACTACACGGGCGACATAACCATCGTGGGGCTGAGCTATAACGCCGACGTGAAGATTGTAACATCGAACGGCACTCTCGTCAACCAAGGCAGAAGTACGGGCGGTTCGTACCGCTGGAACGGATGCGACCTGAAGGGCAAGCGCGTGGCGAGCGGCATCTACATGGTGGAGACAGCCACCGAAGACGGCAGCAAAGGAACGGTCTGCAAAGTAGCAGTCATTAACTAAACAAAACTTTATTATTATATAATTACGCTTCGTTCTTAACCGAGCGAAGCGTAATACCCTAATTTGTATATTTTCAGAATAAACAACTTTGGATGCGAACCTGACAATAGTTTACGCACAGATGCACCAAATAGTTTATGCAGACAACGTAGTGCCCACAACAGACAACAACTATTGAGTTTTTGAATGGCACGGAGCAACGGAGAGTAATCAAGCAATTCTGGAGCAAACTCATGAAGTGTACGTAGGGCCTCCTCAAGTTTTTCAAGATAACGAGCGTTAGATTCAAACGACGTGTATGCAACGGGGTTGTCGATGTGCAACACTCTCACGCCAGCACGCTGCAAACACTTGCCCAGCATCACATCCTCATAACCGTAGCCTATGATGCGCTCATCGTAAGCCACACGCTGAAGCACAGTGCGATGATAGAAGAAATTGGTCGTACGGAAAGCATTGTAGGGATTGCGTGTTCGTTCTACTGCAGAATGTGTCGCTTCTTCATGTTTCTCATATCTAAAACGAAGATTCTTACAATACAGTTCAACCTCATCGACGCCACCACATACGCATACGCCGCCACATACTGCCTCACCTGGCAACACCCCCGAATTGATATAACGTTTTAAGAAATCGTCGTAGACAAGTGTAAGGCGAGCATCAATCATAAGATGCCATTCGTAACGCCCAACGCTGCTCATCGTGTTGCGCATGGCTGCACGACATTTGCTATGCTCTGCACGCACATACCTACAACACGAATAGCGCTCCAACGAACGATTAAGGGCTACCATAACCTCATCAGTACTGCCATCATCAAAGATAACTATTTCATAGCGCAAACCTTCAATGGCTTGTGCCTGACGATAAACAGCATCAACAAGACGCGATGCATCATCATTAAAGATAGGTATTAATATAGATAGTTCGGTTACCATAATCATTCGGTTATAATAGTACTATCATAACGTACAGGCTGCGTTTTTATTGCAAAAACAAACAATAATTATGAGAAATAAACGTTGGATGTTTAAACACTATTTCTTCACGCCATATGAAACTAAGCATCATCGTACCTATATACAATGTAGAGAGCACGCTGGAACGCTGCGTCAGAAGTATCGTTCAACAGTCGTTTGCCGACTTTGAACTATTGCTTATTGACGACGGAACACTGGACAACAGCGGGCGTATAGCCGACGAACTGGCTGCTACAGATGAGCGCATACGTGTTTTTCACAAATCAAACGGCGGGCTCTCCGACGCACGTAACTATGGCATCGACCGCGCTACGGGCGAATACATCACTTTCATAGACAGCGACGACGAATTGGCTCCCGACACACTACAACCACTGATGCAGGTACTAAGCGAACAAGCCAACATAGATATGCTCGAATATCCCGTAACAGAACGCAAAGGACAACCCAACGAGCACGTCTTCATACCCGAAAACAGAGTGTTCGAAAACCCATTGGAATGGCTTGTAAATAAGGGATTCTCTCATTGCTGGGCTTGCAACAAAATATTCAGAGCCACTCTGTTCGACAACGTACGTTTCAAAAAAGGAAAGAAATATGAGGACGTGTACCTCATTGGCGATATGCTGAACATCTGCCACAACATCGTCACTACGCAACGGGGCATGTATATATACCACTGGAACGATACTGGTATTGTGGCACAGAACAATATGCACTTGCTCTTAGAGGCTCAGATAGAGGTAGTCAAGCTACTGAATATCGACACTACGCAACCCAAGTGGCATCGGTTATATATGAATATGTTCACCACTCAGCTACATGCTTACTGCAACAACAGTAGGATTTTGCTGCAAAACAACAAACTAAAGATAAAGCAATTCACCACTAAAAACGAAAGAATAAAAGTCGCATTACTGAACATCTTCGGAGTGAAAGTGGCATGTATTTTATTTAAACTACTACACCGACAATGAAAATTATATATACAATAGAAGACATCTCTGTAAAGGGAGGAGCTGAGAAAATTATAACGCAGAAGGCGAACTCGCTTGCTACGGAGTATGGGCACGACGTTTTGATTGTGTCCATATTTCAAGACGAACGCCCTGTGAGCTATCCACTTGCAAAGGGCGTGCGACTCATTTCGCTCAACATACCGTTCATAGCAAAGAATAGTAATGTAATTTGCAAAAACATCAACCGAATACGGATGTTATTGTGCTTATTAAAAAGGTTCCAAAAAGTGGTGGATGCAGAACAGCCCGACATCATCTTCTTCACACTTAGCTTAGGCGCCCTACTATTGCCATTCTGTCGCACACGGGCGAAAAAGGTGTATGAGTCGCATACAGCTCGTCAATTCACGCCATACCACAAACTTTTTTATCCCATGGAACGCAGTGCTGACACAATAGTATGCCTCACACACGGCGATGCGCAAAACTATAAGAAAACGAAGCATGTATGCGTGATACCCAACTTTATTGAGCAGCCGAAGCGCAGCGTAGCAGACTACAGCTGCAAGAAGGCCATCGCCGTGGGCAGATTGGAAGCTCCAAAGGGTTTCGATATTCTTATCGACTGCTGGAAACATGTGACAGAACAGCATCCCGACTGGCACTTGGACATATACGGCGAAGGTTCGTGCCGCAACGATTTGCAATTGCAAATCGAACAACTGCGCCTGAACGACCGTATAACGCTCTGCGGACGCTCGAACAACATAATGGATGTCTACCCCGAATACAGCCTGCACATCATGCCGTCGCGCTATGAGGGTCAGGGCATCACACTCATCGAGGCGCAGGCGTGCGGTCTCGCGTCGGTGGTGTTCAACTTCAAGTTCGGTGCGGCTGACATTGTGCAGAACGGCGTCAACGGCATCATCGTGCCGCAGAACGACCGCAAGGCGTTCAGCGAGGCACTCTGCACAATGATGAGTTCGGAGAATATGCGCAAGGCGTACGGAGAGAATGCGCTCGAAGTGGGCAAACAGTATTTCAAGGATAATGTTTTCGGAAAGTGGGTTGAGCTTATCAACACCCTAAAACAATAGGTTCGGTGACCGTGCGGCGAACGCGGTCCGATTGGATGGCGGACGCAATCCAATCGGACGGCGGACGCAATCTGATCGGGCGGCGTACGGAATCCAATCGGACGGCGGACGGAATCCAATCGGATTGCGAACGCCGCACGATGCTAAAGTCTATAATTTAGCATGCAAAAGACTATAATATAACAGTTCGTATTGCTTCGCTACAAGGCGATAATCGTGATACTTATGAACAAACTGTATGCTCTCTTGCGCCATTCTTTCGAGCGTTCCGTCGGTGAAGAGTGCTCGTTCTATCGTCGCGATGTTCTCCTCGTCGGGAGCATCGGGGCGCACGTTGATTATCGGACGCAGCGTATTCTCGCCGATAAACTCATAGTATTCTTCTTCGCCTCCACCGATGACAACCGTTCCGCGTGCCATTGCCGCGAGCGAGTTCATCGACGGGGTGTAGCTGTATAATTGATCGACGAGCACGTCCGCCTCAGCAAGCAGACGCATATACTCATCATAAGGCACGCCTTCTACGTATTTAATCTGCACCTTGCCGGGATGTCTACGCGCCACCTCCTCAACGAAGGCAGCTATCTTCATGGCGCCCTTCATGAAGTCGCGCTTGGGTTGAAGACCGATGAGGATGGTGAGGGGGTGATTACCCACACATCTCACCATCTCTTCACACTCTATCGGCAGCGGTATGTAATGGAGTTTTTGGGCGTAAGGCGATTCGTTGTAGTCGAGCCAATACTCGTATAGACAGGGCACGAGAGCGTCAGCCATAGCAGTCGTCTTGCGCCACGAAGCCTCAGCACCATGCTCAACGACTTCGGCGATGCGGTCGCGATGCAGCTCGGCGTTCTGCAGTTGTCCGCTCCAATAGGTGTCGGAATAGGCAGGTACGCCCTGCGCCTGACGGCGGAATATCTGCGGGTCGTCGCCGAAGCAGCCTTTCACTACGCAGCGATTGGTGAGCTTCAGAAAGCGCAGGAGCAGCGTGTTCCAGCGATACATGAGCGGCACAAACTGATAGTTGTGTATCTGCACCACGTCGTTAAAGCACAGCTTCGGCAGATGGCGCAGCAACTGCCACACCACCCACAAGCCTCCCAGCTTGCCCCAACGTGCAGGGCGGCGCAAGTCAATGTCGCGCGGAGCATCGTGCCAACCATTGCCGTCGGACATTGTGAGCACGCGGTGTCCACGCTCTACAAGTCCTTTCTTCAAAGTATTGTGAAGAAAGCTCGCTTCGCCTATCAATAGTATCTTCATGTATCTTTTTATTCTATTATGGTGAGATGGTGAGATGGTGGTGACAACCGCTTAAAGTTGCCGTTGCCGTCGAGCACCTCGTAGGTCTCAACCGTGACACGCTTGCCCTTAATCTGCAGCACGTCGAACGAAGCGTTGCCGTCCTCGTCGCGCCAGGCGTTATTCACCTGATGGATGTCGTAGCCACGATAGTGCTGAACCGACTTGGTGTGGGTATGACCGACGAAGAAGGCTGCGAGGTTATAGTGTTCGAGGATGTCGAACAGCTGCGTGCGTTGCTCCTCAGTCCACCACTCCAATGCCCACGCGTCGAAGCCATAGTGCTGCACATAGACCACCGGCTTGCCGTCGGAAGCGTACTTCTTCAGGTCATCGGCAATCCACTGCATGTTGCTCTCGCAATAGGTGGTGTCGCCGGCAGCGAGCTGTCCGCACACGAAGTGAACGCCGCCGATGTCGAACGAATAGGAACGCGACGAACGGTGTATGTTCAAGATGCGTCCAGCCTGCTTCATGTCGAGCAGCGTAGAGTCGAGGTAGTGGAGGTTGAACTCCATGCCTATGCGGTTCTGCTCCGGTCTGCCACTCTCGGGCGAGATGTCGTGGTTGCCGAACGTAGGATAAGTGTCGTAGTGAATCTGTCGATAACCGGGTCCGCGCTCCCAACGCTGCCGGTAGAGGTCGAGTATCTTCGGATGCGACTTGTCGAAGAGGTCGCCGGCGAGTATCACTCCGTCGATGCGACGCTGGTCGCCGAGCGCATTTATGGCGAGCACATGGTGAAACTGGTCAGTCTCGGGTGGTAGGTCGAAATGCAGGTCTGCAGCTATGACGACGGTGCAGTTAGCCTCACGCTTCTTCTCCGACGCATAGCCGTTGAGGGCAGAAAGCGCGAAGAGCAGCAGAGTGGCGAATATCATTTTTGTAAGCATGTGATTATTTATGTTGTTATGGTGAGGTGGTGAGGTGGTGAGATATGTGGGTAATGTCAACACCTCAACACCTCAACAGCAGAACGCAACTAAATTGCGTTCTGTCCAACCTTGACTTCCTTCTCCACACTCTCGCCATTGCCCCAGATGAGCGTCAGCTTGAACGGGATATTCGTATTGATTATAACTTTCGGCTTCTCGTTTACAGAACTGCGCTTAGCCACCTTGAACGAGATATTGCCGTCGGCACCGAGCGGATAGCGGTCGATGCCGTAAGCATCGAGCAACTGCACGTCGAGCGTAACGTGCGAGTCTTGTATGTCGGCACGTATGCCAAAGATGTACTCGATGAGGTCAGCGATTGGCGGCAGACCGGTCCAACCGACGAAGTCCTTGCGAGCCATGAAGCCCGGCGCAGCATCCTCCGGAGCGTAATACTCCCAGAACGTGCCCGTCTTGCGGTACACCTTCAGCACGTTGTTGTAATGGTTCATCACGATGTCGTGAGCCAGTCGGCGATAGCCCTTCTCCACGAGTCCCGAAACAACCATATAGTTGGTGCCGGGCCACACGCCACCTTCCCAGTAGCGTCCGTTAGCCTTATACTTCGGGTTGTCGGCAGCGAGTGACGCCACACGATGCGGGCGGTTGAACTTGCAAGTGTCGTCGAGGTGCTCCACGAGTCGGTCGAGGCGCTGCTTGGGCAGCACATCGGTATGCAAAGCCCAGTAAGCATAGATGCCCTGCGTCGTAGAGAGCGAGTCGTTGGCATACTGGTCGTAGAGGAAGCCGTCGCGTTCGCTCCACATATTCTTGTTGATGTACGCTGAGAGGTTCTTTATGTCGTCCTCAAACTCCTCAATCTCCTGCCAGCGTTCGAGATAGAAGCCCATCTTCAGCAGTATGTTCGCCACCATTATCTGCTGCAGGCAGGCATCGAGCCACACCATGTGACCGTTGCTATAGATGGTATTATAGCCCTCGGGTACGCGCGGCATATTGTCCATACCCGTACCCCATCCACTGCTCCAGTATGTTCCGTTGCGCCAGGTTCGGTTGAGCTTGAGCCACTTGTAGTAGGCAGCAAGCACGGGGAACACCTTGTTAAGACGGTTGTCATCGCCGAACTGCGTGTAGTAGAGCCATTCCGACCACGGCAGCAGGTTCGGACCGGTAGACGTAGGGTCGTAGCGACCGAAGCAGTCGGAACCGTCGGCGCGTATCTCGCGACAGATAAATCCGTCGGGATGCTGCTTGGCGTAGAAGTTGTCGAGCGTCTTCTGGAATGGGAAGAAGCGGTCGCCGTAACGACAGAACATCGTGATGAACGCGTCGTCCCACATGAAGATGTTGCCGTTGTAGGCGGGCGAGATGTATGAGGTGACAAAGCCCGAGTCGTCGAGCGGCTGACAGACGTTCTTCAGACCTATCTGCCACGCCTTCCAGTACATCTCTATCTCCTTCGGATGTCCCTCCCAATAGGGCGAGGGCAGCACCTTGCGTGCCTGCTCGAAGGTGCCGGGCTTCGGTTTCTCAACCTTCGCCGTGCGGAACGTGTTCTCCGCCACGAGTGTCTGCATGACGTAGGTGTTCTTGTAAGGCAGCTTGTAGAGCGGCGAACCGGAAGAGATGAGGTTCTGAGCCGGCGCAAACACCGCAAAGAGCGAGGCTGTAAGGGTTAATATCGTTTTCTTCATTTATCTGTATATTACTTGATTACTCCGTATGTGAGCAACTGCTTGATGCGCTTGAACACGTCGGTATTCTCGTAGATGCCGGTGAAGTGTTCTGCACCCGGACCGAACGCGTACACCGGCACCATAGCACCGGAGTGGTCGCGTGTAGAGAAGCAGCACTCTACACGTCCTTCGTTCTTGTCGCCGTTGACGAGCGTGAGTCCGCCTGTCTCGTGGTCGGCTGTAACAACGACGAGTGTCTCGCCGTCTTCAGCTGCCCACTTCATCACCTTACCCACGGTCTGGTCGAAGTCGAGTGTCTCCTTCATCAGCATATCGAGTTGGTTGAAGTGGCCGTAGTCGTCGAGCTGCGAGCCTTCAATCATCATGAAGAAGCCCTTCTTGTTGCGGTTCATCAGCTCGATGCCCTTCATCGATGCGCGTGCGAGCAGGTCGCCGCGCTCGTCGGGCAGTGGCGTGTCCTTATCGTAAGGCACGGCAAAGATACGGCTGTTCTTATCGTAAGCGAAGAAGTCGTCGAGCGAGCGCGAAACGTGATAGCCCTTCACACGCAGTTCGTTGAAGATGTCGCGTCCGTCCTTGCGGTTGGTGAACTTCTCCGCTCCACCACCGAACACAAAGTTGACACCACTTGCAGGATAGTCGCCGATGAGTTCTTCTTCAAAGTCGCGGTCAATGTTATGGCAGCAGAAGTCGCAGGGCGTAGCATCCCACAGACGGCAGGTGACGGCGATGCCGGCATCCTTGCCAAGCTCCTTCGCCACATCTACGAGCGAGGGCACTGGCTTGCCTTCGGTGTCTACGCCTACTGCATGGTAGTTGGTCTTAACGCCCGTAGCGAGCGATGTGCCACCCGAGCCGGAGTCGGTGACGAGCTTGTTGGCTGCCCATGTCTTCGACAGACCAGTGGCGGTGGCGTTCTCGAGCCACAGCTTGCCGCGGTTGGCTGTCCATGCGGTGTAGACGTGCATGAGGCTCATGCCGTCGCCAATCATCAATATCACGTTCTTCACTTTCTTGCCCTTCGGTGTCGCAATCTTCTCAACGGCGTATGGCTTGTCGTATGTGAAGGTCTGGGTGGGCATGTTGTACTGTGCGCTGGCACTCTGCACGCAGAGGGCGAGGGCTGCTATGACTAATGCTTTCTTTATTTTCATTCTGTTCTATTATAGATTGCTCATTGATTGCTACACAAACACGACTGTGTCAGGTCGTAGACAAAGGTAAGAATTATTTTTGTGAACAGGAAAGTTTTCTTAACATTGCGAGACATAATTGTGGTTTTTTCTATATTTTTGCAGTGTACTGAAGATTTACTTTGGTCGACATTCAGAATTAATTCGTTAAAACATAAAAAGGGAATGAATAAAAATCTATTACTCACATTGCTCTTCTTGCTTATTGTGGGAACGGCATTCGCTCAACACAAGTTCCACTTCAACGACGGCAAGTTCAAGGTGGTGCAGTTCACTGACATCCATTGGGACCCGGTATCGCCCGGATGCGACACTACACGCAACACTATTTTATCGGTACTTAACCAAGAAAAACCCGACATCGCTATACTGACGGGCGATGTCGTCACAGCCAATCCTGCCAAGAAGGGTTGGGAGGCTGTCATAAAGATATTCGAGGAGGCGAAGATGCCGTTCGCAGTAACGTTGGGCAACCATGATGCCGAACCGCAGTTTATGAGCAAGCAGGAGATATTCGACGAGCTATTGAAGTCGCCTTACTTCGTAGGTTCACACGGTGCTGAGGGCATTCACGGACACGGACAGCAGGTGATTCCGGTGTACGGCTCGAAGGAGAAAGACAAGGTGAAGTCGCTGCTCTACTGCATCGACTCGAACGATTATCCCGAAACAGACGAACTGGGACACTACGACTGGATTCACTTCGACCAGATTGCGTGGTACCGCGACCTGAGCAAACGCTACACGGCGATGAACGGCGGCAAACCGCTGCCTGCGTTGGCGTTCTTCCACATCGCGCTGCCCGAATACAAGAACCTGATGAACCGCAAAGGCACTTGGGGCAGATGCGACGAGGGCGAGGTGTGTTCGGCTGACATCAATAGTGGTATGTTCGCGTCGTTCGCCGAGTGTAAGGACGTGATGGGCGTGTTCGTGGGTCACGACCATGACAACGAGTTCATCGGACAGGAGAAGGGTATCTGCCTCGCCTACGGACGTGTTACGGGTACGGATGCTTACGGCGGACTGGTGCGCGGTGGCCGCGTCATCGAGATGTACGAGGGCGAGAGACGCTTCGACTCGTGGGTGACTACACCGCAGGGCAGAGAGTTCGCTTACTACTATCCGTCGGGTATCACGTCGATTGACGAGGAGGGTCCGTACTTGCCGGCTCTGAACGTGAAACCGAAGAAGCACGGCGTGAACTATACTTACTACGAGGGCAAGTTCAAGCAGACTGCCGACATCTTCAACAATGGCAAGAAGATGAAGGAGGGCGTGTTCAACAACTTCATCATCACCGAGGCTGCAAGCGAGGACCACTTCGGCTACGATTTCCACTCGTATATCAAGATACCGAAGAAAGGTGTCTACTATTTCGACATAGCGTCTGACGACGGTTCGCGTCTGTTCATCGACGGCAAGGAAATTATAGACAACGACGGTTCGCACAGCAAGGAGTTCGTTGCTGGAAAGGTGGCACTCGACGAGGGATTCCACGAGATGCGCGTACTCTACTTCGAGGATTATATGGGACAGAGCCTTAAGATAAAGATTACGGACCGTTACAACAGCAGTCGCATACTGCCCGACGATATGCTATATATCAAATAAAACAAAAATTGCGGAGGCCAAGAACCTCCGCAATTTTTGTTTTATTTGTATCTATGTTCTAAATATTAATAACCATCGTTCTGGTGCAGCGCACCACCCGACTTCGTGATTTCTGTTGAAGGATACGGGAACACCATGAGATGGTCGTCGTACTCTACGGGCTTAACTGCAGGGTTAGCCTCGTTAAGATAGTCCTCATACGGTCCTACCTCGAATGTGCTGTTCCAGTCGCCGCGGTCGGCATAGTGGCGAGCACGCGGGTGAGCGTTCAGCTCCTTCTTAGCAAGCTCCTTAATCTCGTCTGCACCAGAGTGGAACCAGCGCTTCAGGTCGTAGAGGTGGTCGCTGTACTCGAAGGCGAGCTCGCAACGACGCTCGTGATAGAGGTCTGCCCATGTAGCGTTGCCCGAAAGCGGAGTAAGGTGAGAGCGGTTGCGCACGCGGTTGATGTCCTTTGCTGCAAGGTCGGCATGACCGAGAACGAGGTTAGCCTCAGCACGGAACAGAAGCATCTCGGCAAAGCGTACGAGCGGCATGTGAACGCGCGCTGTAGGCCAGTTGCCGTTAGAGCTTACGTAGCCGTTCTTGTCGGCATTCTCGTGTTTGAACGGATCCATGTACTTGTTAATCATGAAGCCCGACTCTACGTCTGATGTAGAGAAGAACTTACGTGTCTCGCCGAAGAACTGGAACTCCTGACCGTACTCGAGCACCGAGCGTGTGATGCGGGCGTTGTTAGCACCGTCTTTCTGCATCTCCTCGAAGATGTCGTACGACGGCTTGATCTGACCCCAACCGTTGTAGACGCCCCAACCCTTGTTCTCAAGAATTACGCCGGGGAACTCAGAGCCACCAGGAGTGTCGCCACCTGTGCCGGCGATACCGAAGAGGTACTCCTTAGTCCAATAGTTAGAGAAGTCGGAAGAGAAGATGTCTGCAAATTCGGGAGCGAGGTCGCGGCCATAGTCCTGTTCCAACGAGTTGACCATAGAGATGACGTTCTCCCACTGCGACTTGTCGAACGCAGCCCAGTAAGCATAGACCTTTGCCTTGTAAGCAACGGCGGCTGCCTTGTGAGCACGTCCGCGGTTGTCGATGCCGTATTCCTCAAACTTAGGCAGATACTTGATGGCATTGTCGAGGTCTTCGATAATCATCTTGTAGTTGTCCACTACCGATGCCTGCTGCTTCGGAATAGAGTTGTCGTAGCCGCCGGGGAAGTCCTCGTAGCGCACGAACGGTACACCCTGCTTGTCGTTACCGTAGCGGTAGGCAACATAGAAGTGGCTGAAGGCGCGCATGAAGAATGCCTCGCCGAGCGAGCGTGTCTCGACAGCGGTGAGAGTGGTGCTCTGCTGCTTCTTCAGCAACTTTTCTACAACCCAGTTGGCACGAGAGATGACACCTGTAAGGCGTCCGTAGGTACCCTTCAACGGATCCTCATCGCCAGTATACTGAAGTGTGGCGAGAGTTGGGTAACTGCGTGTACGACCCCAAACGATGTCGCACGCACCGCCCTGCTCCCAGTAAAGTTCGCGACCGAAGAGGCCCTCTTGGTGAATCGGCGCATAGAGAGCGTCGATAGCATCTACAGCCTGGTCGTCATTAGTAAAATATTGCGTTGTCGTCGGATCGCCTTCCTTCTGTACGTCAAGGAAGTCGCTACACGAACTCAACAGTGCCGCAGAGAAAACGGCTGTCAATATATATTTTGCTTTCATAGATATTGCTTTTTAGATGTTTTAGTAAGTAAGTTTCACACCGAACGAGAATGTGCGAGCCACCGGGTACTTCATTGCGTCCCATCCGCCACACTCGGGGTCGATGCCGGTGTAGTTGGTGATGGTACAGAGGTTCTCGCCACTTACGTAAACGCTCAGACGGCTATTGCGCAGACCGAAGTGCGAGCACTTGCGGAGAAGGTTGGTGAGGTCATAGCTTACGGTCACGTTCTTCAGACGCAGGTATGA
The DNA here is from genome assembly GCA_052272805.1 of Prevotella sp. Lineage (GTDB taxonomy): Bacteria > Bacteroidota > Bacteroidia > Bacteroidales > Bacteroidaceae > Prevotella. Next base: position 24,558 of record DAVZJL010000016.1, read on the forward strand.
AGCATTCTCAAGATACCAGTCGGAAGCCGTAGAGAAGTTGCCGTTCGGGTCGTTCTTTGAGAGGCGCGGAATGTCAGAACCACGGTTGGTCTCGCTCCATGCGTCGAGGATGCGCGAGTCGCGGTTAAAGTTGCCCTCCACGTCAGAGAGTGTCATAAACTTAGCAACGTTCATTGCCTTTGCACCTGCCACGCCCTGAAGCATTGCAGAGAAAGTAAGATCTTTCCATGTAAATCCAGCTGAGAACGAGAAGGTGTACTTCGGTGTAGCAGAACCACAGTACTGGCGGTCGGCATCGGTTATCTTGCCGTCCTTGTTGTAGTCGATGAACTTCAAGTCGCCTGCCTTTGCGTTGGGCTGGATGCGGTTGCCGTCCTTGTCTACATAAGCTGCAGCTTCAGCGTCGCTCTGGAAGATGCCACCATTCTTTATGAGATAGAACGAACCGAGAGGCTGACCCTCTGCATCCTGGTAGCAGTAAGGCAGTCTGCGGAATGAACCATCACCGGTCCATACACCGGGCTTACCGTTGGCATCACGCACACCGATGTCGCTAACCCAGTTCTTGAGCCAAGCGAAGTTGCCGCCAACGTAGTATGACCAATCCTTGTTGATGCGGTCGCTCCAGTTGAGCGAGAGCTCGAGACCACGGTTGCGAACCTCGCCCTGATTGACGAGCATTGCGTCGAGACCGATAGAGCCAGGCCAGTTCATCGACTGGGTCTGGATGAGGTCGAACGTGCGCTTCTCGAACCAGTCGAACTGCAATGCCAAGCGGTCGTTGAACATATTGAGGTCGAGACCGAGGTCGAACTGCTCGGATGTCTCCCAAGTCAGGTTGTTGTTGAGGGCGATAGAGTTGTAGATGAATGTATCCCACAGTGTGTTCTTCTCAACACCATACTGCGCCTGCTCCTGCCCAGAACTTGTAGAGAGCACTGCCGAACGGTAGTTGTAGCCGATAGAACCGAGGTTGCCCACACGACCCCAAGAAGCGCGAAGCTTAAGGAGCGACACGAGGTCGGTCTTCGGGAAGAAGGCTTCGTTAGAAATCTTCCAACCGGCTGTCACAGCGGGGAAGTCGCCGTGGTTCTTGCTCTTAGGCAGACGACCTGCATAGTCGCGGCGCCAAGAAGCTGTGAGGAAGTAGCGGTCGTCGAACGAGTAAGCCAGACGTCCGATGAGCGACACGTTGGCGTCAGGACCTGTGAGATAGTCCTTGCCTGATACCGATCCGGCGTAAGCGATATACTGCAGATAGGGCGACTCGTCGGCGAATGTCTTGCCGTTCAGCTCGAAACCGCGCACATTGAAGTGGTCGGCTGTGGTAGAGAAGAGTGCGCCGAAGGTGTGCTTGCCGAAGGTGTTGTCGTATGTAAGTGTGTTCTCTGTCTTCCACTGGTCGGTGCGGTATGTGCTCTCGGTGAGCGAGTTGCCACCGTCGGGCTTACCTACCTCGTCGCGACGCGGCGAGAAGCCTTTGTAGTGATTCGACTTCAGGTTGTATGTGAAGCGGCTCACGAACTTCAAGCCCGGCACTACGTTCGCAATCTCCAATGATGTGGTTGACCAAGCGTCGTTGGTGCGGTCGAAGATGTTCTTGGAAGAGAGCGTGCTGACTGGGTTCACAGCGTCGCCATGAGCATCGGCAAAGTTGTTGCCGTACTTAGCGATGTATGCAGGATCCTCGGTTGTTGTTCCGCCGAAACCGCTCTTTGTGAACGGACTGTAAACGGTGGCACTTGCCGGCATGTAGATAGCCGAGAGGATTGGTCCGGTGTAGCCCTCATTGGTGTCTGTGGTACGGCTCTCGGTGTTCTTCCATACGAAGTCCTCGCTGATAGAAACCCACTTATTAATCTGATACTTGCCTGTATAGTGGAGAGCGAGGTTCTTGTTAAATGTGTAGCGCATTACGCCCTCGTCGTTGTCGTAAGCGAACGACAGACGGTTGGTGAATGTGTCTGTACCTGCGTTGATGGCTACGTTATGACGCTGGTAGAACGCTGTGCGGAACACTTCGTCCATCCAGTTTGTGCGTGTTGTGGCTATCCATGGGTTCTTCTTCACGTCCCAACCGTTAGGCAGAGCAAGACCTGCGTTGGCATAAGAACGCTTGCGCATCTCTATCTGCTGCTGTGCGTTGAGCGGCTTGGGCAGGTTAGTGGCGTTGCGCACACCAACCATACCATCGTAAGACACAGATGTAGCACCCTTCTTTGCCTTCTTTGTTGTCACGAGCACTACGCCACCGGCTCCCGACTGCGCACCGTAGATAGCTGCAGAAGCGGCATCCTTCAATACTACGATCGACTCAATGTCGTTGAGCGAAGAGATTGGTGCACCGGGCACTCCGTCGACAACCCACAACACGTTGTCGCCGTTCTGCGAACCTTGACCGCGAATCACGATGTTAGGAGCGGCTGTAGGGTCGCCACCGTCGGCAGCAACGGTTACGCCTGCCAACTGACCCTGCAACATACCCTCGGTAGAGGTTACAGGGCGCACAACAAGCTCGTCGACATTGCTCACAACGCCAACGGCTGCCGAGAGGTCTTTCTTCTTGGTAGCGGTGCCGTAGCCTATAGCCACCACCTCGTTGAGCATCTTGCTGTCCTCATCGAGGACAACAACGATGTCGCGGTTGTTAGCGCCGACCTTGACAGTCTTTGTTGTATAGCCTACATACGATATCTCAAGCGTGCCTCCAGGCAGCACCTGAAGTCCAAAGTTACCATTCACGTCAGTAACGGTAGTTGCCTTATAGCCCACCAACTTTACAGAGGCTCCGATGATTGGCTCTCCGTTCTGATCCTTCACAACACCATGTACGGAAATGCTACCGCGCAATGGCTGTTGTACTTCAGTCGCATTGGAGAAAGCAGTACCTGCATAAGCCGAAGAGGAAAACGACAACATAGAACATGCGGCTACTCCGAAGATGCCCCACATCCAGTTTGGTTTAGAAATACCTTTTCCCATGTTCAATAAGTTTTAATTAATATATGCAATAGATTTTTTATAGTCTGCTGATGTAATAGTTAATACACATTGCAAATGTAGGCAAAATATTAAAATCAAACAAATAAATGTTTTGAAGATTTAAAATTGACATATGTTTTTAATACTAAAGTACAAAAAACCACAAAAAACGATATCGTTTGCTCAAAACAAGCATCAGAATACACACAAAAAAATGTGCATAACTTTTGTCATTATACATTAAATTACTAACTTTGCAGTTGGAAAACCGCACATTATTATATAATGTATATGTGTGGCACACGACAACGAATACAAACGTTTTTATAAAACAATAAACAATTATGGTAAACTACAAAGAATTGGGCTTGGTGAACACACGTGATATGTTCGCAAGAGCCATCAAGGGTGGTTATGCAATTCCTGCATTCAACTTCAACAACCTCGAGCAGCTTCAGGCTATCATCAAGGCTTCTTCAGAGCTGAAGTCACCGGTTATCCTTCAGGTTTCTAAGGGCGCACGTGCTTACGCTAACGAGACACTTCTCCGCTACATGGCAGAGGGTGCTGTAGAGTACGCTAAGGAGCTCGGCTGCGAGCATCCTGAGATTGTTCTTCACCTCGACCACGGTGACAGCTTCGAGCTTTGCAAGAGCTGTATCGACCTCGGCTTCTCTTCTGTAATGATCGACGGTTCTTCACTTCCTTACGAGGAGAACATCGCTCTCACAAAGAAGGTTGTAGATTACGCTCATCAGTTCGACGTAACTGTAGAGGGCGAGCTCGGTGTATTGGCAGGTGTAGAGGATGAGGTTTCTTCTGAAGTATGCCACTATACAAAGCCTGAGGAGGTTATCGACTTCGTAAGCCGCACAGGTGTTGACTCACTCGCTATCTCTATCGGTACTTCTCACGGTGCTTACAAGTTCACACCGGAGCAGTGCACACGCGACCCGAAGACAGGCAAGCTCGTTCCTCCTCCATTGGCATTCAACATCCTCGACGAGATCATGGAGAAGATTCCTGGATTCCCAATCGTTCTCCACGGTTCTTCTTCTGTACCACAGGAGTATGTTGACATGATCAACGAGTACGGTGGCAAGTTGCCAGACGCTGTTGGTATTCCTGAGGAGCAGCTCCGCAAGGCTGCTGCTTCTGCAGTTTGCAAGATCAACATCGACTCTGACTCTCGTCTCGCATTCACCGCAGCTGTTCGCAAGGTATTCCACGACAAACCAGGTGAGTTCGACCCACGTAAGTACTGCGGTCCTGCACGCGACCTCATGGAGCAGATGTACAAGCACAAGATCACTGAGGTGCTCGGTTCTGACGGCAAGCTCGCTCAGTGCTAATCAAGCAGCTTAGTATTAAAAGCTAAATAAACACGGCGCGCCCGAAACGAATGAACGTTTCGGGCGCGCTTCTTTTGTTAGAATTATTGCTGTCCGGACAGCAATAATTACGAAAAAAGGTGAGCCGTTTGGCTCACCTTTTTTATATTTATAAATGTTAGTTACAAATTGATTCTGCAGAGTAATCTTACTTTTTACAGATTACTTCAGATTCATAATCTGCTTTGCAGTCTCATCATCAGGACGTACCTCAAGCAGCTTAGCAGCCCACTGCTTTGCGTCAGCTACCTGGTCGTTCTGTATGTAATGAACAGCAAGATACTGATAAGCAGTGCCGAGCTTCTTCAAGTCGGCAGCTGTCTTCTCCGGCTGCGACTCAATCTTCTCAGCGAGTTTCTTGTAGTAAGGCAGAGCCAAGCCAACCTTCAGGTCAGGGTTGATAGCGTGGAACACGTTAGCCTGCTTGAAGAGAGCGTAAACAGCAGCGTAGTCGTACTTCTCTGCGATAGTGCCGTAGATGTCAGCAGCCTTCTGCAAAGCAGCTTTCTTAGCAGCCTCATCTGTAGCAGCCTCTGACTGCTCAAGATAGATGTCAGCGAAGTTGTCGTACTCCTTGTATGTGCACTCCTCACCCTTAGCAGCGAGGTATGCCTCGTAAGCAGCTACTGCCTCGTCGAACTTCTTTGCCTTGAGGTAAGCGTCAGAGATGAGCTTGTTCACTTCCTTGTTCTCTGGATCAACCTCTGGAATATGCTTGTAAGCTGTGATAGCATCGTCTGTACGACCTACGTTCAGCAAAGCGTCAGCGTAGTAGGTATAGTCGCTTGCTGTGTACTTAACAGTGTCAGTAGCAGCGAAGAGTTTGTCGCCATACTCAACGGCTGTTGGGTAGTTCTTCTGCTTGTCAGAAGCGTAGAGCACAACGCGGTTGAATGAACCGTAGTTAGGATACTTCTGAATACCCTTCTGCGCAAGGCTTACTGCCTTGTCGTACTCCTCAAGGGCGTACGCTGTGAGGGCGTAGTCGAAGAGGATATAGTCCTCTATGGTTGTCGGGTCAGCCACCTTGTCGTAGTGAGCCATAGCCGATTTCAACTGACCATTGCGTGAGTACATACGACCTGCAGCAGCATCTACGGGATAGTCGGGCTTCACTGTGCGAAGCTTCTCAAGCATAGCGACAGCTCCGTCCGGGTCTACCTTCTGGTACACTGTAGCATATCTTACGTATGATGTCGGGTTAGTCGGCTCATAGTATGTACCCTGCTCATAGTAGCCAGCAGCCTTACCGCCGTCGTCCTGTGCAGAAGCGATATCGCCGAGGAGGATGTAGCCCTCAGCGCTCTTGCCGTTAGCCTTGATTGCAAGGTTAGCTATCTCCTCTGCCTTCTCGTAGTTCTTTGCCTCGAGGAAAGCACGACCGAGGGCTGCGATAGCAGTAGCGTCTTTCTTGTGCGCCTTTGTAAATTCCTTCACCTGAGCCTTAGTAGCGAGTGCGTCGCCCTTAGCATCAACAATCACTTTTGTGATGGCATCGATATCAGCCTGTGATGTCTGCGCCATTGCCGGTACTGACAAGCCTGCGAGGAGCAGTCCAGCTACGAGGTATTTCATTGTTTTCATAGTTCTGTATAATTTGAATGTTAATATTCTGTTTATTCCATTGACGTACGACTACCGCTCTTGGTTTAAAGCGTGGGGTGCGTATTAGCATACGTTTACGTTAATTAGCACAGCACAACTATTGGTTGTGTACCTGTACGTCGCGTATGGTTATCTCGCCACGTGTGGGGAGCAGACCTGCCTTAAAGAGGATGAGCTGACCCTTCGGCGACTCGATGAAGTGGGCAAAGCCCCAAGGCAGTCCGCGCTTCGGGTCGTTAAGCAACGCCCATATTGTGCGAACGAATGGATAGCGTCCGTTGAGGAGCCACGCCTGATATGGTTTCCACGAGTTATATGGTGTGGCTTTATCGAGTTTCGATACCGACATCACGCGTATTGCCTTGTTCCATGTGGTATTGGTTGAGTCGCGCTTGTCGTTGAGCCAGTTGCTACCGATAACGCCGATGGCATTCGGGGTGGATGCTACGTAGTCGATAACGTCCTTACTGTCCTTTGCTGCGAACACGTTCGGACTGTCGATTGGTTTTCCGCCGAGGATTGAGTCGCAACAGTAGTTCACGGCACTCGACTTACGATTGTCGAAGCACACCCAAATCTCGCCGAGTTTTGAGCCTGGGTTCACCTCGCTCCACTTGGTTTTCTTGCCTAAGAGTATCGCCTTAATATCGTTGACGGTGATACATGAGTCGAGGTTCTGATTGTTACAGATGAGTGCCATGCCGTCGTAGGCGAGACGCACTGCTTCGGGCAGCATATTCAAGCCGTCCTTCACGTATGTGTACTCCTTCGGAGTGAAATTGCGTGCGGTGATCGTGAGCCATGTCTTCTGCTGAAGGAGCATATTGATGCCGTCAATCTCGTTGGTGTAGATAGGCTTGAGCTTGGTGTTCGGGCATTGCATGTGATAGACGTCTACGAGTTCGTCGATTATCGGACTGAAGCTCTCGTCACACGCGAAGCTTATCTCACCTTGCGTAGTGGTATCGGTTCTACCGTCCTTACGTTTCTTTTCGCCACCGCAAGACATCATTACGAGCGTCATTGCAAGCAGTGCGAATATGGAGATGTTCTTAAAATTCGTTTTCATAGTTGTATCTAAACAAATAGTTTAACACAATAATATATATAATGTATAGAATAATATTCGCTTTAAGTGGACCACATGTGGGTCGTGGGGTGTGTCTGGCTACGTGTGCCGCAAAGGTGGTTAGGGGTATATTGGTTGCCGATTGCATCGGAATACGATTCAAGTATATTGTCGATTGCGTCGGAATGTTTATTCAAGCTGCTAATGTTCGACAAACAAATGTTTATTTAAGCTACAACCATCCATGAGTTCCGGCATAAAGCCGAAGCCACGTGGATGGTTGTTATTGCTAATCTTACTGTCTAAGCATGTAAGATGTTCGTATGCGTCAAGATTACTGGAGGCGGAATGCTACCGGCACCTGATACTTAACACGCACAGCTGAACCATTCTGCTTACCAGGAGTCCAGTGTGGCATGTTCTTAACCACGCGCATAGCCTCACGGTCGAGTGACGGGTCAACACCACGCAAAATCTTTACGTCGGAGATAGAACCATCGCGTTCAACAACGAAGCCTACAACAACACGACCCTGTACGCCGTTCTCGGCAGCTACTGTCGGATAGTGGATGTTGTTAGCGAGGTAGCTCATAAGTGCACCGTCGCCACCAGGGAACATAGGCATCTGCTCTACGACAGTGAAGACCTTGGTTTCCTCAACATGCTTCGGAGGCTCCGGAGCTGCGATTTCTTCCTTGGCCTTGAGTACAGCGCCACCGACCTCGTCGTTACCCTCTACTGTGAAGGCACCGACAGCCTTGTCGCTCTTCTGTACCTCGTCGAGCTTAATCTCGTCCTCTTCCTTAACCTCTTCGTCCTTCTTGATGATAGGAGCGGTGAACTTAACAGAAGACTTAACCTGCTCTACGACCTTTTCAGGCTCTTGTCTGATTACTTCCTTCTTCTCAACCTTAGCCTCTTTCTTCTTTTCAGTCTGAAGTTTTGCGAGCTCCACTGCTTGAGTGTTCTCAACTTTCTTATTAGCCTCAGCCATTTTCTGAAGCTGAAGTCCGAGATAGAGAAGTACTGCAGCAAGGCCTACGATTAACAAAGCCCAAATGTTACGCTTGGAAGTGCCTTTGCGCAACTGATAGGCTCCATATGCCTGGTTTCTGCCCTCAAACACGAGGTCAGTCCATTCATTGGATATCAAATCTATTTTTGACATTTTTTCGTCCTTTCTTTAATTATTAGTCATTTACTTGATACCTTTTGAGGCAAGGAGCTTAGCGTCCTGCTCATTGATCTTGTCAATGACATAAGTACCAATACTGCAGATAGTCATCTCGTCCAAAGCATCAACCATGTTCTTGTATGAAGCCTCGTCAGTACACTTGATGATAATGGTCATGGTAGGCACCTTGCCAGAATCAAGTTCACCCTTCTTAATCTTAGTCAGAGCAGCGTCGTACACTTCCTCTGGGTAAGCAGCTGGGTTAGCGAGCTTCTTCTTGTCAAGAGCGTCCTTAGCCATCATAATGTCCTTAACAGGCTGCGAGCCGTCTTCGGTGATGTGGTTGAAGAGCACCGAGCGGATACCCTTCTGACCCCATGTTGTCTCCTTCAGACAGGTCGGATCATCATACTTAGGCAGACCGTCAACGTGGTAGATTTTATCGTTACCACACACGTAGATAGTGATTGTCTGTGATGCCTTAGCAGCGTTACGATCTTTATCAGAGATATTCTCGTCGTTCGAAGGCATGGTTAAGTTCATAGTCTGAGGCTTAGCCAAAGATGTACAGAGCATGAAGAACGTGATAAGAAGCATCATCATGTCCACCATAGGCGTGAAGTCCACGCGGGTCTGCATCTTTTTCTGTCTGCTTGCTTTTTTCTTTGCCATGTCTTAGTCCTCCGATTTTGATTTAAGCGCGGTAATGAGATAGTAGCGGTTCTCGCTCATGTCCTGGAGCTCCGACATCATCTTCTTGATGGTCTTGTACGGAGTGCCTGCGTCCGCCTTGATGGCGAGCTTCATTTCCGAGCCGTTGTTATCGCGAGCCATCTTCACCCAATCCTGGAACTGGCTCATCTTACCGTCCACGCTATCAGTAGGGATACCCTTTGTAGCCTGGTATTCATTCAATTTTTCCTCCAAGTTCAGTGCAGATGCAAGGTCTTGCATCTCGACGCCGATAGAGGCAGCACTGCGGGCAGTTTCCATCTGTCCCTTAGTGAGCTGCACGCCATACTGGTCTGCCATGCCCTGAACGAGTTCGCCCATTCTCTTTGGATTATCCATTCCAACGAAGATACGGCCGTCCTTATCGCAGAGGATTGTCAAGACATTTGTCTCCGGCACCTTTACTTCAGATACCGAGCCCGGAGTAATGACCTTCACTGCTTCGTTCTTCACGAATGTTGATGTCAACATGAAGAAGGTGAGCAAGAGGACCATCACGTCGGACATAGGAGTCATATCTATCCAAACATCCGCTTTCTTAACTTTTACTTTACCCATAATGATAAATGTTTTAAAGGGTTAGTAAAATTAAGCCTCGTCTGCGTGGTTTGCTTCGTATGTCTTAGCAATAGTGTAACCTACTTCGTCAAGAGCGTATGTCAGCTTGTCGATCTTGTTTGAATAGTAGTTGTATGCGACTACGGCTACCCATGATGTCAAAATACCAGATGCGGTATTAACGAGGGCCTCAGAGATACCTTCAGAAAGCTGGAGTGAGTCACCACCACCACCTGAAGCAAGAGCAGCAAATGAACGGATCATACCAACCACAGTACCGAAAAGAGCGGTAAGAGTACCGAGTGTAACGATAGTTGCGATGATAGGCATGTTCATCTGAAGTGTAGGCATCTCGAGCTGTGTAGCCTCCTCGTGAGCCTGCTGAATCTTAGAAACCTTAGCAGCACGCTTGAGGTTTGTAGTAGCCTCCATCTCCTTGTAAGCTGCGATAGAAGCGCCAACAACGTTAGCTACGCTACCCTGCTGCTTGTCGCAAAGCTCCTGTGCCTTAGCCATATCACCTGCTGTGATAGCCTTCTTTACAGAAACAACGAACTTGCCGAGTGAGCTCTTACCGAAAGCTGTGCGGAGAGCGAAGAAACGCTCGATAGAGAGAGCGATTACAGAGAAGAGAAGAGTGATGATCACCGGAACGACAACACCACCTTTGTAGACTGTACCCATGAGGTTACCGTCCTTAACCGGCTGTGTCGGGTCGTTGTTCACGAAGTGCTCAGGAGCACCAAGGATGTACTGGAAGAACAACACTGCGAGAACAAAACATACAAGGATGATAAAGAACGCATTTTTAACACCCTGGAATCCAGAAGACTTCTTCGGATTCGCTTTAGCTTGTGTAGTTGCCATAATTTTTTGTAAAGTTTAATAAGTTATTAAATGGTTAATAAAAAAATTTCATTTTTATGTTAGCACTATTTCAAGTAGTATTAGTGGTTTTTTACCTATATCCACTCTCTATGCTATATCAGCATGGCAAAGTTAGCAAATAATGGCAAATAATCACCCTATTGTCGTAGCTTTAACATTTTTTTATTTGAGTTTTGCCAGTGTCTCTTTAATACGGCGCATTGCTTCGCGAATATTATCGTCGCTGGTGGCGTAACTCATACGGAAACATTCGGGATCGCCGAAGGCATCACCGCCTACGGTTGCCACGTGTCCTTCTTCGAGCAGGAACATGGCAAGGTCGGTCGAATTGTTGATGGTCTTGCCCTCGTAGCTCTTGCCGTAGAAGCCTGAGCACTTGGGGAAGAGATAGAATGCGCCCTGAGGGCAGTTCACCTCGAGTCCGGGTATCTCTTTTGCCAGCTCCACGATGAGGTCGCGACGGCGCTCAAAGGCTTTACGCATTGTCTCAACGCACTCTTGCGATGTGGTGTATGCTGCTTCTGCTGCTTTCTGGCTTACTGAGCACGGACCGCTTGTATATTGTCCCTGCAGTTTGTTGCAGCCTTTGACAATCCACTCGGGTGCTGCGATGAAGCCGATACGCCAGCCTGTCATGGCGTATGCTTTCGACACGCCGTTGACGATGATTGTGCGCTCCTTCATGCCGGGGAACTGAGCGATACTCTCGTGCTTGCCTACATAGTTGATATGTTCGTATATCTCGTCGGCGAGTACGAACAGGTTTTCGTGACGCTTGATGACCTCTGCCAGTGCTTCAAGCTCGTCCTTTGTATATACGCTGCCGGTTGGGTTGCTTGGCGAGCAGAGTATGAGCATACGTGTCTTCGGTGTGATAGCTGCCTCAAGTTGCTCGGGAGTCATCTTGAAGTTCTGCTCGAAACCTGCGTTCACAATGACTGGTGTGCCACCTGCCAGCTTCACCATCTGCGGATAGCTCACCCAGTAAGGAGCCGGAATTATCACTTCTTCTCCGTCGTTGACGAGTGCCATCACTGTGTTACAGACGCTCTGTTTGGCTCCGCTCGAGACGAGTATCTCGCTTGTTGTATAGTCGAGATTGTTTTCGTTCTTCAGTTTTGCTACGATAGCCTTACGCAGCTCCATGTATCCCGGAACTGGCGAATAGCGTGAGAAGTTTTCGTCGACAGCCTTCTTTGCAGCCTCTTTAATGTGGTCGGGTGTGTTGAAGTCGGGCTCACCAACACTCATGTTGATTACGTCTATGCCCTGTGCCTTCATCTCGCTGCTCTTCTGCGACATTGCAAGTGTCTGTGACGGAGCGAGACGATTGAGTCGATTTGATAATTCTGCCATTATTATAAATATGTATAGTTATAATTTCATGCAAAATTATAAAGAAATTCTGAGTTTGGCGAATAAAACAAAGAGGAATTAAAAGTAAAACTACAAAATGCAATAAGATTTTGTCCTTTTTTAAACATCCAGAGTCGTAGAAGTATGCATCGGACGGCGGACGCAATCTGATCGGACGGCGGACGCAATCTGATTGGATGGCGAACGCAACCTGATCGGACGGCGGACGCAATCTGATTGGATGGCGGACGCAATACGCTCCTAAAACGCAGCGATGAACCCTGTAGTTCCTATAAAAGTAGCGACTTCGTAGCACAAAAAAGTAGCGGAGGTGAAAGCCTCCGCAGCAGCAAGTTGAACACTAATATATAGTTAGCATTGCTTGCTTCTGCGGAGGCTTTCACCTCCGCTACTTTTTTATATTGCTGTCTGGTAAACAATTAGTCATCTTTATATTGTCTTGTTGTTCAGAGTTTTATTGCAATATTTACTAAAAGGGCTTGCCTATATACTATGCGGGCTGCGCTCGGCTTTGCCGCTTGCCAGAGCAAGAAAGCCCAACAACCACATAGCCCAGGGCAACGCCCTGGGTATTGAGTGTATATA
>DAVZJL010000017.1:0-36348 GCA_052272805.1 Prevotella sp.
GCAACACGAGAGTAAAGGTTTGACACTGCGAAAGTAAAGGTTTGACACTGCGAAACATCAATAAAAATCATCCGCATCGGTCGATACGAGCATCCGCGTCGGTCGATACGAGCATCCGCATCGGTCGATACGAGCATCCGCGTCGGTCGATACGAGCATCCGCGTCGATCGATGCGGATGACAAAAGTAGGGAGTATTAAGAAGAAAAGAGATGGGGTGAACGAGGGAAAAGAAGGGTGAACGAGGGAAAAGAAGGGTGAACGAGGGGAAAGAAGGGTGCGTGGGAAAAGAAGGGTGCGTGGGAAAAGAAGGGTGCGTGGGTATGGCAGGGATGCCATACCCTCCTAAGATGGTACTATATATTTAGACGTTTGAACAAATAGTTTTGTAGATAATAGAAGAGGACGGCGAAGAGCGAACCGATAGTGGCACCACAGAAGAGGTCGCCAAAGTAATGAACACCGAGGTACATCCGCGAGTAGCTAACGATGAACGCCCACGAGAACATCATCACTGTGAACCACTTATGACGAATGACGAGCGACATGAAGACGGCGAGGGCAAAGGTGTTGGCTGCGTGACAAGACGGGAAACCATATCTACCACCACGATAACCATTGACGACATGCACAAAGGACGACAACGGATTATTGAGATTGGCAGGACGCAGTCGACCTATCTCCGGACGTATGAGTGTTGCACATGTTTGATCAGCCGCCAAGATAATCAGTCCGATGGTGACCAAACAAATCGAAGCACGCTTCCAGGACATGCGACGAAAGAGCAGATAGGCAAGCACGGCATAAAATGGTATCCATACCCAACGTCCACTAATACACCACATTACGGAATCGAAGAACGGACTATGTGCGCCATTCACAATAAGCAACAGACGGGCATCAATATCTGAGAGCCACAAAATAAATTCTTTGAAAAAATTAAACCACATGTTAGTCTTCTTGTTTATTCAATCATTTCGCAATAAAATAGCTTTGCAAAGTTACAATTAAATATGCAAATAACTACTTTTAGGACACAATTTTGGCGGTTTTTATTTGTATTGTGCGATTGTTTACGTACCTTTGTAAGGTATAATGTATAAAATTCACTAAATCACATCGTTATGACAGAAGGATATAAAAGCAAGGAATATGGTGTGTCTACGAAGCGTTTCGTGCAGACCATGGACTTGAAAGACGACAGTGAACTTATTCGCAAGTATCGCGAGGCTCACGACCAGGAGCATTTCTGGGACGAGATAAAGGAGGGAATTAAGGCAGTTGGCATCTTAGAGATGGAGATATACATCTTGGGCAACCGCTTAGTGATGATTGTGGATGCGCCAATCGACTTCGATTGGGATACAGCCATGGAGCGTCTCGCCACCCTACCCCGCCAGGAGGAATGGGAGAAGCATGTGGCTGAGTTTCAGAATTGTTCGGCAGAAGCGACGAGCGACGAGAAATGGCAAATGATGGAGCGTATGTTCTATCTGTATGAGTAACACACCTTATTATATATATACTTAACACAAATACAGACAACAAATGAAGAAACTTTTATCGCTGCCCCCAAATCTTGTGGGCTGTTTCCACGACATAACCGAACTGCCGCAGAGTGAGTGGTTCTGTACGAACGACCCAGTGGGCAAGAAACTCGGCTCGGGCGGTGGCACTACATGGCTGCTGCGCGCAGCTTACGAAGACTACAAGGCGCAAAACGCTGACGCTATGAGCTTCGACGAATGGTTGGCTGCCGACAAGCGACTACTCTTGCACGCCGGCGGACAGAGCAGACGACTGCCGTCTTACGCCCCGTCGGGCAAGATACTGACGCCGCTGCCGGTGTTCCGCTGGGAACGCGGACAGAGTCTGAACCAGAACCTGCTGTCGCTGCAGGTGCCGCTCTACAAGCGCATCATGGACATCGCCCCACGCGGTCTGAACACGATGATAGTGAGCGGCGACGTGTACATACGCTCCACCGAACCGCTGCAGCCGATACCCGAGGATGCGGACATCGTATGCTACGGTCTGTGGCTCGGCCCGGAGATAGCGAAGGACCACGGCGTGTTCGTTAGTACGCGCGAAAAGCCAACCGAGCTGAAGTGTATGCTTCAGAAGCCGTCGGTGGAGACGCTCTCTGCGCTGCTCACCGACCACTTCTACCTCACCGACATCGGCGTATGGATTCTCTCCGACCGCGCCGTGAAGGTGCTCATGCAGCGTTCTACAAACGGAACTGACATAGCTAAGGACGAGGTGGTGAACTACGACATGTACGGCGAGTTCGGCTGCGCTCTCGGCTATGAGCCGGGCGTGAAGGACGAGGCGGTGAATGCTCTGAAGACTGTTATACTGCCGTTGCCGGGCGGCGAGTTCTACCATTTCGGCACATCTCATGAGCTGCTCTCGTCGATGCTCGCCATACAGAACATCGTGAACGACCAGCGCGAGATTATGCACCACGACCGCAAGCCACACCCGTCTATCTTCGTGCAGAACACCGAACTGAAGCCGAAGTGGACACAGCAGAACCGCAACGAATGGGTGGAGAACGCATACGTAGGCGAGAACTGGACGCTGACGCAGGACAACATTGTGACAGGTGTGCCCGAGAACGACTGGACGCTGACGCTCAGCGAGGATCAGTGTGTCGACATCGTGCCCATAGGCGCAGACAGTTGGGCTGTGCGCCCGTACGGTTTCAACGACAAATTCCGCGGCGATTTGGCGGACGTAGAATACCTCGGTCGCCCGTTCGCCGAATGGGCAGCAGAGCGCGGCATTGACCTCAACGCAATAGAAGGTCGCCACGACCTGCAGGCAGCACGCATCTTCCCCATTGTTGACAACACCGACGACATGGGCATCGTGCTGCGCTGGATGCTCGGCGAGAGCACACTCGCAGAGGGCAAGACGATATGGGAGAAGGCGAAGCGCATGAGTGCCGACGAGATAAGTGCCGAGGCAAACCTCCGCCGTCTCGTAGATCAGCGCACTAAGTTGCGCTTGAAGAACCTGCCTATGATTGCGAAGAACTGGCAGCATAGCGTGTTCTACCAGAGCGATCTGCAGACCGTAGCACGCGAGTACGGCAAATACGACGTAGCACTGCCCAACGCCCTACCCGAGTCGGCTTCGCTCCTGACACGCACCTGCGACGCCATGTTCCGCTCGGAAGCCGAACGCCAACGCACGAATGGCGGTACACAGAGCAGCGAGCAGGCTAAGAAGTACGAAGCAGCAGCGTTCTCGTTGCTGCGCGAGGGACTCACCACCGAGGCACTGCGCGTAAAGCAACGCCCCCAACTGTCGGTGTATGCCGACCAGATTGTATGGGGACGCTCGCCCGTGCGTATAGATATAGCCGGCGGATGGACCGACACACCACCATTCTGCCTCATGGAGGGCGGCAACGTCGTCAACCTCGCTATCAACCTCAACGGACAACCACCGCTGCAGACATACGTGAAGCCCTGCGCTGAACCACACATTATACTTAGAAGTATCGACCTCGGAGCATCGGAAGTAATCACCACATACGAAGAACTATCGGCATACAACAAGGTAGGTTCGCCATTCTCTATCCCGAAGGCAGCCCTCTCGCTCGCCGGTTTCCTGCCGCGCTTCTGCAAGGATAGCTACCGCTCGCTTGAGGAGCAGTTGCGTGCGTTCGGTTGTGGCATCGAAGTGACGCTGCTCTCGGCTATACCAGCCGGAAGCGGACTCGGCACAAGCTCGCTGCTCGCATCAACCGTGCTCGGAGCACTTAGCGACTTCTGCGGACTGGGCTGGGACAAGACCGCAATCGGACACCGCACACTCGTGCTCGAGCAGCTGCTCACCACCGGTGGCGGTTGGCAAGACCAGTATGGTGGACTCCTGCCTGGCATAAAGCTGCTACAGACTGAGCGCGGATTCAGTCAGAGTCCGGATGTGCGCTACCTGCCTGGCGACCTCTTCCAACAGCCCGACTACCGCGAGTGCCACCTATTATATTATACAGGCATCACACGCACAGCGAAGACGATACTCGCCGAGATAGTGCGCCGTATGTTCCTTAACGAGCACGACGAACTGCTGCAACTGCGCGAGATGAAGGCACACGCGCTGGAGATGTTCGACGCCATACAACGCCTCGACTTCGAGCGCATGGGACACCTCGTTGGCAAGACATGGCAGCAGAACCAACTGCTCGATGCCGGCACCAACCCACCCGCTGTGGAAGCACTCACAAAACAGATTGACGACCTCTGCCTCGGCTACAAGTTGCCTGGCGCAGGTGGCGGTGGCTATCTCTACATGGTGGCTAAGGATGTTGAAGCTGCGGCACGCATACGCTGCATACTCAACGATAATCGCCCGAATGACAAGGCTCGCTTCGTAGAGATGAGCCTGTGCAAGAACGGATTCCAAGTGAGCAGAAGCTAATACTGCTTTAGTTGAAATAAAAAAAACACGAGCTGGAATGATTTTCCAACTCGTGTTTTTTTGTGATTGAGCTTAAGCCGAACTAAGCCTCTTTAGGCCTTTCTAAGCCGAGGAAGAACTGCTAACTAAGCCGAGAAAGAACTGCTAACTAAGCCGAGAAAGAACTGCTAACTAAGCCGTACTATGCCTAAGAAGGCAAACTAAGCCCTCCCCGACGGGGAGGGTTGGGAGGGGCTTTACTTGCGAACGACCTTCTTGCCGTTCACGATGTAGAAGCCACGTGCTATGCCGTTGAGCGATGTAACGCCCTTAGCTATGCGCTTGCCGTCGACGGTGTAGACATCAAATGTGCCATTATCCACACTCACGCCATCTATAGCAGTAACAACAGCCGACTTTGTAGCCTCCGACTCGCCACCGGCATAGATTGTAGACACGGCGTAGGTGTGCTTGCCGCTCGGAGCATTGTCGGTGATACGAAGTTCGGCGTTCGGTTCGACGCGCTTCAGCAACTTGCCGTCGCGATAAACGTTGTAGCCGAGCACCTTACCGCAACCAGCAGTGTATGTAATATCGTCGAGCATAAACATATACGTGTCGGCAGTGTTGTTGTGGATAGCAAAGTAGGTTGCACCCTTAGGCAGATTAACCGTGTACTCTTTCCACTCGCCGGTAGTAGCCTCAAACTTCTTGCCTGTAGACTTGAAGTCATCGAGAGCTATACCCGATGTAGAGTAGAGCACCTCGAAGTTCTCCGTGTACTTAGTGCCCTGCGAATTGAAGTTGTTAGCCCAGAAGCTGATAGTCTGCGCTTCGCCAGGCAGAGCTGGCGAAATAAGCCAATTGTCAGCAGGGATGAACTGAGAGTTTTCAACGCTGTAGAACGAAGCTAAGTAGTGCGTACCAGAGTGAGGCTTCAAGCATGCATACTTGTCGAGAATCTCTGCATTAAGCCAAGTGTTCGGTTCTACAAGCGTGTAAGCGAAGCGTTTATTCTCGTTAGGATGCGGATAAGACTTGCTGAACGGACCCTTAGCGATACCCTTCTCTACGTAATTAGAAGTCCAATCGCCGAAGTAGTCCATGCTCCATGCTGCGTATGTCTCGAAGTTTTCAGTAACACGTTCCGACGATTCGTTCACTTTAGTCCACTCTACAACCACGTTCTTCTCATCAGCAGTAGAAGCGGTAACACTCTCCGGTGCTGTCAGAGTAGAAGCAGTGAGAACCACCTCTGCAGAATCCTCATTGTCCTCAGGTGTTGCCTCACCCTCGATAACCACCTCAGCCTTCAGCTTCAGTGGTGACGGGTCAACAACCGAAGTCTTGTATGTAAGTACCTCTGTCTGCGAAGCGTAAGGAGCGAGCCCCGTTGTTACGTTCTTTGTAGCAACCTGCTTGTCACCGACATAGAGGTTAACGGTGTATTTATCAACAGTCGTGCTACCCATATTGGTAACCATTACACGCGCTGTCACATTGTCGCCCTTGCGTACCTTTGACGGAACAGAGATTGTAGCACGCATATCCTTAGCCACTACGTCGCGAACATATATTTGGTCGAAGTAGAGTCTCTCGCCCTTGTCAGCCGAAGCCACGAATGTGAACATCACGTAAGGCAGCGACTTGTATTCAGCAGGAATAGTGACAGACGTAGTGCGCCACTCCTTAGCCGAGTTGTCGAGCTTGCTATAGTCGACAACGCAGAGTTGCTTCTCAGAGAGGTCGGGCTTACGAATGTAGACCACCACCTTGCCTTTAGCCTCAGCCAATGTCGACTTTGTAGAGAATACGAGTATCGGGTTAGTAGCGCCCTTAAGCGAAATCTTACCCGAACCGAGCAGCGCGCTATCATCAGCAGAAGCCGCTACATATCCAGCACAACCACCGTCGCCGTCAGCAGAGAAGCCCTGCATGAGGCTGAATGTCGACTCCTCGCTGCTCAGCTCTGTGATAAACCACATCTCGTTATCAAGAGCACCACCCTTGAAGTGCTCCTCGAACGGCAGCTCGTACGGCTTACCCACGATGATGCCTGGCGACATTGCGCGCGGACCCTCACCAATTGAGTTAGAAGCACTAAGAGCATAGTTGATCATATCCTGATCACCGGTATTAACATCATAGTCTATATTAACCGTTGTTGTCTTTACCTCATCAATCAGATCCAAGTCGACACCAGTGCCACTCTCGTTTATTTGGTAAACTTTATAGGAGATTGGAGCATTTGGCATTACACCACCATGCTCACCCTTAGTAACGGGATCCCAAGAAAGTGTGATGCCCTTATCGCCAACAGAAGCCTTTATGTTCTCAACCTTTGCAGGATAGTCCTCGCCTACGTAAGCCTCAACCGATTTACTCTCGCGACCTACTCCGTACTCATTGTTCACAATGATGCTGTAGTTGTTGTATCCTTCCTTAGCGTAATTGTCGATATAGTAACACTTCTCACCAGGCTCAATAGCAGCCATCTGCTGTATCTCCTCGCCATCGCGCATGATGCGCACATCGAGTTCAGAATCGGGGTCGAGGTTGCTGCCATCGATAGCCTTCGACGGAGCTGTGAAGTCGATACGCACCTTGAGCGATCCGTCGGTAGCTGCAGTTGTAGATAACTCGGTGATAGCATCTGGAGCCTTCAGCGAGTTGCCAACAACAGAAAAGTCCTTGAGTATGAGTTGGTAGCACCAGTCAGGATTACTTACGCAGTGGAAAGCGATGTAAACCACCTGATCCTTATCCACTCTCAGTTCATTCTTAATGGTAGAGAATTCCTGATTTGAATACTCCTTCTTCGCTGCAATCTCGTGAACCATAGCAGCAGCTGTAGGCTCAGAGCCATACTTCACTTCGAGCAACTCCGGATAGTTCTGCCCCATTGTTGCGAGACGATAGGTGAGATTGTAGAGCACACCAGCCTTCAAGCTAAGTGCAGGCAGAATAAGCCAGTCGTCGTGTGTCACTTCGCCATTAGAAATCTCTATTGCCGGAAGATTAGATCCGTCGTTCTGCAGATACTTCCATGTAACACCGTCGTTGTTTGCGTCGAGAATTGTGCATACATTGATAGAGTTTTCGTTAGTGATAGTCAATGTATATGGTGGTTCAACCGGCTTGCCAAACGAAACACTGTTCGACTTCACCGCTTCGCTTTTACGAGTTCCGCTCACAGCCTGCACAGTATAGTAGTATCCAGTGAAATCGCCATTAGGCAGGTTGTCGTTTAGAGACGTAACAGTTGTAGCTGTTGCGATAGCTTTCTTGTCAGGATAGCGCACTACGTTGTATGTAATATCGCCTACATATCCATTGTTGATACCCTTCGTAACAGCATCCCATGAGAGCTGTACCTTACCCGTTGTTACATTCACTGTAGCCTTCACGTTTGCAGGCTTAAGTGGCGTGTCGTCGCCTACGAAGCCGTTGACATATGCCTTCGGTCCGTTACCTGCCGAGTTAGAGCAGATGACAGAAATAGAATGGATGCCACGCTTTGTTGTTACCGATGCACTTACTTTCTCGCCAGCGTTGACTGTACCCCTCGTTGCCTCCTTGCCGTCTACGCTTACCACATAGTTGAGCGAACCGGTGAGTTTACCGCCAGCGTATGTTGTTGTAGGCGCAGTGAAATTAACATTACCCGTGAGCGAAGCCTTGTCGAACGCAAGGCTCATGTTTGAAGCAAGTGCTGGAGCTGTGCCCTTCACTGTCTCCTTAGGGATTGAGAGCATCGCTATCTGCTCGTTGTGCATGAAGTCGCCAATCTTTGTTGCCTTACCCGTTGTAAGGTCTACGGTGTAGAGTGCCGACTTACCCTTCACATCGGTACAAGCCCAGTAGAAGATGCCTGTCTCGTGGTCGATTTCGCCACTCTGCACATTAAACTGTGTAGTAGCATCGCTCACGATGACACCCGTAGAGCCTACGAGAGTTTCCTTTGCGGTGTTTATATCTATCTTGTAGAGGTTGCCATTGTCGCCGATACCATAGAGTTTGTTATCCTTTGTGATACCCATAGCCACATAGTAGCGGTTCAGCGTGCCGATGGAGCTACGTGTGTTGTGGGCATAGTCGGCAATACCAAGCTCTACACTCTCAGCATCTCCAGTGAAGAAAGCACCATACACCTTGCCGTCTGCCGACACGGCTGTCTCGGTAGCCCACAAGAAGTAGTCGGTAAGATATGTCATGTCATCACACTCTCCAGTTGAAACGCTATACTTATAGTGCAACATAGAACCGGTGGAGCGGTCGAATTTTATCACGTCGAGGCGGTCGCCTACCAGCGCACCACTTGCATTGGCGTACATATTAGCGTCGGTGAACATCGCGTTCACGTCGATTGACTTTGATACGCCGAACGAATAGAAGCCGTACTCCTTATCGCCGTCTTGCCAGCGATTGCTGTGTACGACATTGCCCCACAGCTCTCGTCCGAGAGATACCTGTTGGGCATTTGTCTGACTGGGCACGAATGCGAGAATAGCAAGTGCCGCAGTGGAAAGAAGTTGTTTAATATTCATTATTATTGTGTTTATTTTGTTGTGTAGTTTGGAGGAAAAGGTGGTGCAGTTCTTGCTATGGCAAGCGGCAAAGCCGAGCGGAGACAACTGCACCACCTAATTGTTACTTCAATTCGGTTTGGAAGAACTGTGCCACCTGTCTGAGCAAGTGGTTGCGTGTGTTGCCTCCGTAGATGCTATGGTTGCGGTTGGTGTAGTAGAGCTCGCGGAAGTCCTTGTCAGCCTGCACGAGAGCCTCCGAGTACTCGTATGCGTTCTGCGGATGCACATTGTCGTCGGCAGTGCCGTGGCAGATGAGCAGCGCACCGTGCAGCTTAGAGGCACGCTCTATAGGATTGGTGGCATAGCCGTCGGGGTTCTCCTTCGGTGTGCGCATATAACGCTCGGTATATACTGAGTCGTAGAACTTCCAGTTGGTAGGTGGAGCGATAACTACACCTGCACGGAACACGCCACGACCCTCCGACATACTCATCAGCGTGTTAAATCCACCGTAGCTCCAGCCCCAGATGCCTATGCGGTTCTTGTCTACGTAAGGCAGTGTGCCGAGGTAGAGCGCAGCCTCAACCTGGTCTTTCGACTCAAGGTCGCCGATGTTCAGATATGTACACTTCTCGAACTCGGCTCCGCGTCCGCCCGTTCCGCGTCCATCAACGCATACGCAGATGAAGCCCTGCTGCGCAAGGTAAGAGTCGAAGGCTCCGCCCGAACCCATAGAGCCTGCACTCCATTCGTCCTTAACCATCTGGCTGCCAGGTCCGCTGTACTGGTGCATGATGACAGGATAACGCTTTGAGGGGTCGAAGTTCTGCGGCTTCAGCATCCATCCGTTCAGCTTCACGCCCTCGGAAGTGGTGAACTCGAACGGCTCGCGCTTGCAGAAACCATACTCGGCGGTGAGTTTTTTCAGTGCTGCGTTGTCCTGCAGAGTGGAGATAACCTTACCCTCACGTGTGCGTGTAGTATATACATAAGGTGTGTTATAGTCGCTCCATGTGTTGATGAAGTACTGATAGTCGCCCGAGAAGAGTGCCGAGTTCCATCCCTTTTGATTGGTGAGACGCACTGTCTTGCCGTTCTTGTGTGTGACGAACACCTGACGATCGGCTGCTCCGAGCGCAGCCGCCTGATAGTAGACATCGCCCGTCTTGGCATCATAACCATAGACAGCAGTAATATCGTAGTTGCCGTCGCCAATGGTGCGCAGCAGCTGTCCGTTCATGTTGTAGACGTATAGCTTCATATAGCCCGAGCGGTCGCTCGGCAGCAGTATGTTGTTGCCAATAAACTTCACGCCCTCCATGGCTTCCTCCTTCACGTACTTAGGCACCGACTCCTTCACAATGAGCTGTGCCACGGTGCTACGTGGGTTCACGCTGTAAAGGCAGAGTTGGTCCTGGTGGCGATTCATGGTGTAGACCACCACACGCGCCGGGTCGTTTGTCATCTTGATGCGTGGCATGTAGCCGTCAGCATCGAGCGGCACCTGCAACTTTGAAATCTTATGCGACTTGATGTCGTAGCTCCATGCCGACATGAGGCTGTTGTCCTCGCCCGCTTTCGGGTACTTGTACTCGTAATAGCCAGGATAGAGAGCATTCTCTGTCTTCTCCGGATCCATTCCCTTGTACATCTGCAACGAGTATGTCTTCACACGCTTTTCGTCGTAGCGCAGCCAACAAATCATCGTGCCGTCAGCATTGAAGGTGAGCGCACGGTTGAAGCCAAACTCCTCCTCGTTCACCCAGTCGGGCAAACCGTTTATCACCTCGTTGCGCTTGCCGTCCTTCGTCACCTGAATCTCGGCGTTGTCGTAGAGCAACTTTACAACGAAGATGTTATTCTCGCGCACGAAAGCCACCTGCAGTCCGTCCGACGACCACACTGGCACCTGCTGCTTGTCGCCGTCCGAGAGGCGCGCCAGCTTGTGCGAAGCAATGGTGTAGATGTAGTACGTAGCGCGGAACGAGCGGCGATAGATGCGCTCCGTCTCTGTCTGTATGAGCATACGTGTGCCGTCGGGCGAAAGGATATATCCATCGAAGTCCTTTATCTTCTGCCCCATCGTGTTGTTCACGTCGAAGAGCGTAGCTATCTTCTTGCCCGTCTTGAACGAGTAGCTCTCCACACGCTTGCCATCGTCGCTGATGCGTGCGTAAGTGTCAGTGCCTTCAATGGGGTTTATACCATTTACGGTTTTAGCCGCAAACTTACCACTTGTGATGTCTTTTATCGACAGTTTCGCAGCTGCCGACATGCTTGTAACACACATGATTAATGCTGTAAAAATAAATAGTAATCGCTTCATTATCATTATAATAATTGTTTTCAACTTACAAAATTACACTTATTTCTGCACATTAAGAAAGAACACGCGCGTTTTTTAGGCTTTTTATTAATATCCAACAGGTTAGCAAGCATAATGCTCCAACAAAAGTTAAACCGATAGATTTGTTTGGCAGTTCAAATAATTATGCTTATTTTTGTAATATATAAACTTAAAATAATACAAGCCATGCCAGAGATAGTAAGATTCTATGGAATAATCATCAAAATGTTCTTTAAACCCAAAGAACACGAACCCTCACATATACATGCAATATACAACGAGTATATTGGTCTTTTCAATATAAAGACATTTGAAATGTTTGAAGGTGACCTTCCAAAGAAGGCTCAAGAGTTAGTAACAGAATGGCTCTCACTGCATTCTGAAGAACTTCAGGAGATGTGGGACAAACAAGTAATAACAAAACTTCCACCATTATGATACCAAGGATAAAAAAAATGTCAGTTCTCGACGATTATTTCCTCTTCGTGGAATTCGATGATGGATATAAAGTGCTGTACGATGTAAAGGATGATATCAAGACTATTCCTTCGTTTCGTGCATTAGTAGATGTATACGGACTATTCAAGCAAGCCCGTTTAGACTCAAGCCGTACATGCGTCTATTGGAATGATGAGATAGACCTTGCAAGTGATAGTATATACGAATACGGTAAGGCTTCATAAAACGTGAACAGCATCGACCACAAACATGAACGTTGAGTAAAGGGCTGTTTTACACGATTATAATATAAGTTAAAAACCCTAAGGACGGAACACATGTGTGATATTTTCTGTAAATTTGCAGTGATATATCACACATTTTTGAATTTAGTATGTTAGAGAACAACACAACAAAAACGGAGCGCAGGAATCCGTTTTTTGAACCTTATAACACCCCACACGACACCGTTCCGTTCAACCGCATCGAGATTGGCGACTACGAGGAGGCTTTTCTTGAGGGCATACGCCGCGACGACGAGGAGATAGAGAAGCTCGTGAACGACCCCGAAGCCCCCACTTTTGAGAACACCATCGTGCGTGTCGACAACGAGAACGGCGAGAATTACTACGACCTGCTCTCACGCGTGTCGACCGTATTCTCGTGTATGCTCAGCGCCGAAACCTGCGACGAGCTCGACGCTTTGGCGCAGAAGATGAGTCCGATACTCACAAAGCACGCCAACGACGTGAAACTTAACAAGCGTCTCTTCGAGCGCATCAAATACGTGTACGAAAACCATCGCGAGCTGACAGCCGAGGAACAAATGCTGCTCGACAACTGCTACGACGGTTTCGTGCGTAGCGGTGCGTTGCTCGACGACGAGGGCAAGGAACGTCTGCGCAACCTCACGGAGGAGGCAAGCCTGCTTTCGCTGCAGTTCTCACAGAACCTGCTGAAAGAGAACAAGGCGTTCACGCTGCACATAACCGACGAGGCACAGCTTGACGGACTGCCCGAGACGGCGCGTGAAGCGGCTGCTTTAGCAGCAAAAGAGGCAGACAAGGAGGGTTGGCTTTTCACACTCGACTATCCGAGCTACTCGCCCTTTATGACCTACTCCACTCAGCGCGAACTGCGCCGCCAACTATATATGGCGCGCAACACCGAGGGCACACACGACAACACGGAGAATAACCTCGAAATATGCAAGCGACTCATCAACCTGCGTCGCGAGATAGCGCAGCTGTTAGGCTACGAAACATACGCCGACTACGTGCTCGTGCATCGCATGGCATCAAACGCCAAGAACGTGTACAAACTGCTCAACGACCTCATCGACGCATACCGCCCAACAGCCGTTGAAGAGGTGAAGGCGCTGGAGCGCGAGGCGAAGCAGACCGAGGGCGACGACTTCGTGATGGAGCCGTGGGACTTCAGTTTCTACTCGCACAAGCTGCAGATGCGCGAGTACAACCTCGATGCCGAGATGTTGCGCCCCTACTTCGAACTGTCGAAGGTAATAGACGGCGTGTTCGGTTTGGCAACGCGTCTGTACGGCATCACATTCAAGGAGAACAAGGATATCCAGGTGTACCATCCCGACGTGAAGGCTTACGAGGTGTTCGACAAGGACGGCTCGTTCCTCGCTGTGTTCTACGCCGACTTCCACCCACGCAAGGGCAAGCAGGGCGGTGCTTGGATGACCGAGTTTCAGGGGCAGTGGATAGACCGCAAGGGCGTGAATGTGCGTCCGCACGTGAGTGTGGTGATGAACCTCACGAAGCCTACCGACGAGAAGCCGGCACTGCTCACCTTAGGCGAGGTGGAGACCTTCCTGCACGAGTTCGGCCACTCGCTGCACGGCATGTTCGCCAACACACGCTTCGAGAGTCTCAGTGGCACCAACGTGTGGTGGGACTTCGTAGAGCTGCCCTCGCAGTTCATGGAGAACTACTCGGTAGAGAAAGAATTCCTGCGCACCTTCGCCTTCCACTACAAGACGGGCGAACCGATGCCCGACGACCTCATCGAACGCATAGTGCGCTCGCGCAACTTCATGGCAGCTTACGCCTGTCTGCGCCAGGTGAGCTTCGGACTGCTCGATATGGCTTACTACACACAGAAGGAGGAGTTCGCAGCCGACATCATTCCGTTCGAGAAGAAGGCATGGGAGAAGGCAATGGTGACGAAACAGCTGCCCGACACCTGTATGACAACACAGTTCTCGCACATCATGGCGGGCGGATACGCTGCCGGCTACTACAGCTACAAATGGGCAGAGGTGCTCGATGCCGATGCATTCAGCGTGTTCAAGAAGAACGGCATCTTCGACCAAAAGACGGCACAGAGCTTCCGCGACAATATACTCTCGAAGGGTGGCACCGAGCATCCGATGACGCTCTACAAACGTTTCCGCGGACAGGAGCCAACCATCGATGCCCTGCTCGAACGCAACGGCATCAAGAAATAGCAAGGACGCACACGCAGCCTCTGGCAACAAGCAAATACAAACAACATATCATTATGCCAACAAAAGATACAAACGAGAGCAAGCAGCTCAACCTCGACCTGCGCTATCTGCGCATGGCACGCATCTGGGCGGAGAACAGCTACTGTCAACGTCGCAAGGTGGGAGCACTGGTCGTGAAGGAGAAGATGATCATCAGCGACGGCTACAACGGCACACCGAGTGGGTTCGAGAACGTATGCGAGGACGATACGAACATCACTAAACCCTACGTGCTGCACGCCGAGGCTAACGCCATAACCAAACTGGCACGCAGCTCCAACAACAGCGAAGGCGCAACACTCTACGTAACGGCATCGCCTTGCATCGAATGCGCAAAGCTCATCATTCAGGCTGGCATAAAGCGCGTGATATATGCCGAACAGTACCGCCTTACCGACGGCATCGACTTGTTGCGCCGCGCCAATATAGAAGTAACTTATCTCAATCCAGACGATTATGAACACAAAGAAACCAAATAGGTTCATGCCGTTGATAATGGCACTCTGCGTGATTGTTGGCATACTCATTGGCACATTCTACGCAAACCATTTCTCTGGCAATCGACTAAATATCATCAACTCGGGTTCTAACCGATTGTCCAACTTGCTGCACATCATCAACGACCAGTATGTGGACAAGGTGAACATCGACTCGCTTGTCGACATCGCCATTCCGCAGATTCTTGCCGACCTCGACCCCCACTCCGTGTACATCACTGCAAAGGATGCGCAGGCGGTGGCTGACGACTTGAAAGGCTCGTTCTCGGGCGTAGGCATCGAGTTCACCATACGCCAGGACACCATACGCGTGCAGAACGTGGTGAAGAACGGACCGGCACAACGTGCTGGCATACTCGCCGGCGACAAGATTGTGAGTGTCGATGGCAAGCCGTTCGTGGGCAAGATAGTAACCAACGAGGAGGCTATGCGCCGACTGAAGGGTCCGAAGGACACGAAGGTGAAGCTCGGCGTGGTGCGCTACGGACAAAAGAAGGTGAAATACTTCACCATCACTCGCGGCGACATACCGCAGAAAAGCATCACTGCTGCATACATGCTTGACGAGAACACGGGCTACATCAAGGTGAGAAGTTTCGGCGAGACTACCTATCCAGAAATGCTCATCGCGCTGGCTCAGCTCTCGCAGGAGAACTTCAAGAGCTTAGTTATCGACTTACGCGACAACACGGGCGGATACATGAACTCGGCGGTGCAGATGGCTAACGAGTTCCTGCCAAAGAACAAGCTCATCGTGTACATGGAGGGACGCAAGTCGCCGCGTCAGGACTTCCGCTCAGACGGTCACGGATCGTATCAGAAGCTGCCGCTCTGCGTGCTCATCAACGAGGGCTCGGCGTCTGCATCCGAGATCTTCGCCGGAGCCATACAGGACAACGACCGCGGCACCATCATCGGGCGTCGTTCGTTCGGCAAGGGTCTTGTTCAGCAGCAGCTCGGCTTCCCCGACGGCTCTATGATACGCCTCACCATCGCACGCTACTACACCCCGTCGGGTCGTTGCATACAGAAGCCGTTCACAGCGGGCGACAACAAGGACTACGAGAGCGACATCGTTACGCGATATGAGCACGGCGAGTTCTTCTCGCAGGATAGCATAAAGCATCAGGGACCAGCTTACCACACCAGCATCGGTCGCACGGTGTACGGCGGTGGTGGCATTACGCCCGACATCTTCGTGCCCGAAGACACGCTCGGTATGACAAGCTACTACAAGCAGGCTGCCATGTCGGGACTCATCTTGCAGTTCGCCTTCACCTACACCGACAACAACCGCCCGAAGCTGAACACCTTCGTCGATATGATGTCGCTGTCGAAGTATCTCGTGCAGCAGAACACGGTGGAGCAGTTCGCTACATACGCCGACAAGAACGGACTGAAGCGCCGCAACCTGATGATACGCAAGTCGCATAAGTTGCTCGAGAAGTTCATCAACTCGCGCATCATATACAACATCATGGACGACCAAGCTTGGACGGCATACATCAATCTCGATGATCCGACAATAGAGAAGGCACTCAGCGTGTTCAAGAACCATGCTGCGTTCCCGAAGAAACCCGTTATTAAGAAATAAATTGAGAGTTGAGAGTTGAGAATTGAGTACATATCATTACTCTCAACTCTCAACTCTCAACCCTCAATTCTCAACCCTCAATTCTCAACTCTCAACTCTCAACTAAACCAAACTTCAGTTCATATGAAGAAATCAGAACTTCGCAAGGAGATAAAGAACCGCAAACGACAGTTCACGAGCCAGCAGCTCAGCGAACTGTCGTTTGTTGTAGTTATGCGTCTGCTTGCACACCAGCGACTGAAAGATGCTCGCACCATAATGCTCTACTACTCGCTGCCCGACGAGGTGTACACACATACGCTCGTCGATGCGCTGCTGGCAAGCGGCAAGCGCGTACTGCTGCCTCGCGTAACAGGCGAGGGAACAATGGAACTGCGCTGCTACACCGGTCCGCAGAGCCTCGAACAAGGTGCTTACAACATCATGGAACCCGTGGGCGAAGTGTTCAACGACTATGCACAGATTGACCTCGCCATAATTCCTGGCGTTGCTTTCGACCGCCAACTCAACCGCATGGGACGTGGCAAGGGCTACTACGATCGACTGCTGCCACAGCTCGGCTGTGCCTACAAGATTGGCATCTGCTTCGATTTCCAACTCGTGGAAAGCATTGAGTGTGAGGAGCACGACATCAAGATGGACGAAGTAATATCCGGAAAAAACTAACAATCATAGAACATGAGTATAAAACTAAGCATAGCTCCGCGCACGCTCCACTTCAAGCAACCTGCCGGCACATCGCGCGGAGTGTACACCACACGTCAGTCGTGGTTCGTCACGGCTACCGACGACGCACACCCCGACATACGTGGTGTGGGCGAATGTGCTCCGCTACCCGACCTTAGCTGCGACGCTACACCCAACTACGAGGAGCGACTAAAAGAGCTATGCAACATGGTTGAAGCAAAGGGCAGCATCGACTATGACGTATTGCGTCCCTACCCCTCTGTGCTATTCGGACTCGAAACGGCTCTGCTCGACCTCAAGCGTGGCGGAACGGGCATGTTGTTCGACAACAGCTTCGCACGTGGCGAAGCCGGAATACCCATCAACGGACTGGTGTGGATGGGCAACTACGACGAGATGCTGCAACGCTTGGAGGAGAAGATGCGTGCCGGATTCAGATGCGTAAAGCTGAAGATTGGTGCTATCGACTTCGACCGCGAACTCGACCTTGTGCGCCACATACGCAGCGCATTCACAAAAGAACAGATTGAACTTAGGGTGGATGCCAACGGTGGATTTACAGTCGACTGTGCACTCCAACGTCTCGAACAGCTTGCGCAATATGATATCCACTCCATTGAACAGCCAATACGCCAGCACCAATGGGCGGAGATGGCAGCACTGTGCAAGGCTACGCCGATACCAATCGCACTCGACGAGGAGCTGATTGGCGTGAATGATAAAACGGAAAAGGAAGAGTTGCTCGACCGTATTCGCCCACATTATATAATACTGAAGCCATCGCTGCACGGCGGAATGTACGGTTCGCGCGAATGGATATCACTCGCTGGCAAGCGCGGCATCGGCTCGTGGATAACAAGTGCGCTGGAGAGCAACGTAGGACTGAACGCAATAGCACAGTTTGCAGCCGATGTCTATGGCGAAAACATAACCATGCCACAAGGACTTGGCACTGGCCTGCTCTTCACCGACAACATACCTATGCCGCTCGAAATACGTGGCGATAAGTTGTGGCGGACTTTAAAGCAAAACAATAAAGATGCAGAACATTGACAAACGCATACTCAGCATAGCCTTGCCATCGATTGTGGCTAACATCACCGTGCCTCTATTGGGGCTCGTCGATATGGCGGTGTCGGGACATTTGGGCAACGCCGTGTACATCGGAGCGGTGGCTGTCGGCTCTATGATATTCAACGTGGTCTACTGGGTGTTCGGTTTTCTGCGCATGGGCACAAGCGGAATGACCTCGCAGGCACTCGGCAGACGCGACATGGACGACGTGGCAACAACGCTCGCACGCTCCATAGTGGTGGCAATGGCGGTGGCTGCGTTCATCATCATCTTACAAAAACCGCTTGGCTCAGTCGCTCTCGCTCTTGTCGGGGCATCCGCAGATATTAACACCGAGGCATGGCACTATTTCCGCATTTGTGTGTGGGGGGCTCCGGCAATGCTCTGCCTTTACAGTCTGACGGGGTGGTACATCGGTATGCAAAACACGCGTCTGCCGATGTTCATCTCCATAATGCAGAACGTGGTGAACATCGTAGCCAGTTGCACGTTCGTATATGGGTTCGGTATGAAGGTGGAGGGCATCGCATTAGGCACGCTCGTAGCTCAATATGCTGGTCTGCTCGTCAGCATCACACTGTGGGCTACGACCTATGGCAAGCACATCTTGCGCCATGTGCAGTGGCAAAAGATAATGGAAGGCACGACGATGGGGCACTTCTTCAGCGTGAACCGCGACATCTTCCTGCGCACGTTGTGCCTCGTGGCAGTCAACTTCTACTTTCTCTCGGCAGGTGCAGCGCAGGGCGCAGTGGTCTTGGCGGTGAACACACTGCTCATGCAGCTCTTCACGCTCTATTCGTACGTGATGGATGGCTTCGCCTTTGCGGGTGAAGCGTTGTGCGGAAAGCATTACGGAGCAGGCAACCATGTGGAATTCAGCCGAACGGTGCGCCGACTATTTGGTTGGGGTTTCGCACTCACAGTAGCTTACACAATGGTGTATGCGGTGGGCGGAACAGGATTTCTACGGCTGCTCACTGACGATATTGAGGTCGTAGCAGCCTCAGCCGAATATGCGCCGTGGGCTGTGCTGATACCCATCTGTGGCTTGGCAGCGTTTATTTGGGACGGTGTTTTCATTGGTACAACAAACACACGTGGCATGTTCGCAGCAACGGCTGCGGCTATGCTCGCCTTCTTCGGTGTGTACCTGTCGCTACGCAGCGAGTGGCAAAACCATGCTTTGTGGTTAGCGTTTCTCACTTTTCTGCTAACCAGAGGGGCGGTGCAGAGCTGTATTTATTGGAGAAAACAATAGGTAAAATTAATGCTGCATTATTGCCACGCTACGGCAAAGTTGTTACCGTAGCGTGGTAATATTTGGTGTCAACCTTATTCTTAAAAAACAGGCTGTAATCTCTTGAATGTTACTTCACAAGCTGAAGGCTACGCTTAACCGGCACTACGGCTGTGCGCTTGGCTGCTTTCTTCGCAGCTACGCGCTTCGGAAGCGATACAACCTTAGCAGGAGCTACGCCAGAAGGAGCTGCACCTGTTGTAAACTCGTGCTTTGTGAGCGGACCCCACTCGCCCTTAGCGTTCTTTGCGAGAGCAAGAGCATAGTAGGCTGTGTTAGGAGTTGCCTCGAAAATATAGTTGTCTACCCCATACTGATTCCAGTTCGGATCCTGCGGATTATCCTGCATGAGGGATTCTTTAGCCCACTTGTCACCACCGTTCTTCTCGTATGCACTCTTAAGGCAGATAAGGTCGTGGAAGAGGAGAGTCTGGTCGTTCGGTGTGAAGGTTACGGTCTGCACATACGAGCCACCACTATTCTCATACTTACCTACGGTTACGCCTACCTGAGCAACACCATCGCCACCCTGACCTTTTGTTGTTACGTAGATGTAGACGAGATCGCCGAAGTTGCCCTCAACGTCAACAGGCAATACTGCTACCTCATAGTCGGTAGCAGGAGCGAGCTCTTTCCATGAGTTTGTAGCCTCCTCAGAGTAAGGTCTGCCGCTGAACTGCTTAATCATAGTCTCAATGTTGGAAAGACCCATCATCGGTCCCCACTTCTCAAACTGCTCCTGTGCCTTACCCTTCTCGAACATGCACCAGTAGAACTCCCCACAGTCCTCGTTAGGAGTGACGGTGAGTGTGAAGCTGCTTGCTGTGGTCTCGTCGATAGTGTATGTCACAGACGGAGTGCCCACTGTAGGCACCTTCGGAGTGGTGAAATTAGCGCGAGACACCTGGCACGGCACGCCATACTCGTCGTAAGCAAGGGTCACAACGGTGTACGGAGTGTTGGCTGTGAACTCACGTGCGAAGCCGGAGAGCTTGCCCTGTTCAAAGTCTTCTGCGAGTTTCTGAGAAGTAGACTGTTGCTCGAAGTAGCGTGCGAAGGTGATATCGTCGTACTGCTTTGCGGTGTTTGTAGGCAGAACGTCAATCTTGAAAGTACTTTTTGGGTCAGTACGTGTCACCTTTACGTACACGATGTCGCCCTCGTCCTCGTTCTTCTCATAAGAGATGAATTCTACGTTTGCCTTTACCTCGCCCTCTTTGCGTGCGAAATAGATGCTGTCTACGTGTTCTACTGCATACGCCTTGCTCTCAACTTTCGAGCTGACAATCATACGGTTGGGTACTACGTCGGTCTGAGCCTGTACGCCTGTTGACATCGCTAATGCGAGTGCCACTATAGAGAAAAATTTCTTCATTTCTTTACAAATTTAATTGACTTGTTGTTTACTTTCAGAATATACACACCACTGCTGAGCGCATCGGTGCTGACCGGTGTGCCGTCCCAAGCCTTGAGGCTCATGGCACGCTGTCCGCTGATGTTGTAAATGGCTGCATGGGCAGGAATGGTGAGTCCGGTAGCCGATACAAAACCACCCTGATACATCACTTGCAAGCCTTCGGCTCCGCCTACGACCTGCGTCACGCTCGTCGGTTCGCCTTCGAAGTACAGCACGGTAGAGTTGGTGAACGCAAGTTCGCGTGTGGTTTTGTCGGCGAACCTTACTTCCATTTTGCCGTTCTTGAAGCAGATGCGACTTACTGTGCTCAGTTTCTCCTCAAGCTGCTTTTTGCCCGTGTTCGAGTCTTTCACGACAAAACTGTTGTCGGCATGACCCTGACCCACTGCAAGCAGAGCGAGAATGGCTGATGTCAGAATTGTTTTTCTGTTCATAGTTGTTACATTATTTATGGTTTAAAAATCGTTTTTGTAACGATTTATATTGCAAAAGTACACAAATATATTTATTTACAAAACACTTTGCTACACAAATCTTACAAAATAAAATGTAACAACATCGTAACACCCTTGACACGTGGTGACAAAACCGAATGACGACCTTTGCACCCGGAAATAATCAACAAACAATGAAGACATCAATCACTACAGCTCTGCTGTGTCTTGCTATCACTACAACAATGGCACAGGAGACCGCGCAGAAAGGCGAACCCGATGCCAAGGCAGAGGCAAAAGCTTCAATCAACGTTCACGGAACAATACGCTCAAAGTACGAACTGCAGACCGAGGAGGGCGAACACCGCTTCGAGGTGCGCAACGCTCGCGTAAGTATCGACGGTACGCTCTCACCTATTATATATTATAAGGCTGAGATTGACCTCTGCGACGAGGGCAAGATAAAGATGCTCGATGCCTACACACGCCTGAAACCCTGGCAGACGATGCAGTTCACCATCGGACAGATGCGCGTGCCGTTCACCATCGATGCCCACCGCTCGCCCCACCAACAGTACTTCGCCAACCGCTCGTTCATAGCAAAGCAAGTGGGCAACGTGCGCGACGTGGGTGCCGCATTGGGCTATACGTTCAACGTGGGCTTCCCGATAGTGCTCGAAGCAGGACTCTTCAACGGCTCCGGACTGACCAACCAGAAGGACTTCTGGACAAAGAACGTCAACTTCTCGGCTAAGGCGCAGCTGCTCATTCCACACGGCTTCAACCTCACGCTGAGCACGCAGAAGATAAAGCCCGACGCTACGGACATCATGATGTACGATGCTGGAGCCTATTGGCACCAGAAGGGTTGGCACATCGAGGCGGAATATCTCTACAAGCATTATGCCGACGACACATTCAAAGCCGTACACGCCTTCAATTCGTTCGTGAGCTACGACATAAAGGTGAGGAAGGGACTGATAAGATACGTCACTCCTCTCGTGCGCTACGACTACATGAGCGACCACAGCGACGGCACTCGATACGCCGACGGCAAGGCGAACACGGAGGGCAAACTCATCGTGAACGACTATCAACGCTCGCGATTGACCGGCGGCGTGACGCTGAGTCTGAAGAAGCCGTTCGTCAGCGACATACGTCTCAACTACGAGAAGTATTTCTATCGCGACGGTGGCATAGCTCATCGCTCGGAAAGAGACAAGATTGTAGTGGAATTTATGACGCGTTTCTAAGCAAACGTTTACACACACGCCTACATACTAACACTTTTGTTACATTTAATAACACAATTCCTTCAAATCGTCACTTCTTGCTCTAAATCAAGCAAAAAAAGTAGAAAAAGATTTGGAGCGAATTGTATTTATTCGTAATTTTGCCAGCGTAATAAGAACAATAACGCATAATTTCGCATATAAGATATTTTGATTTGTTTTAGTAGATTAGTTTTTAAGTAGTTTGTTTTTGAAAATCGGATGTCGTGAGACACCCGATTTTTTCGTTTATAAACCACACCTTGCAAACGTTTTCATACACACATTACACATATTAATAGGTGTACACCCGCGCTATTATCCATAAGATTTTTAACTTTGCAACACATAAAAGCCTAAATAATAACAATATAAACATCTTTGATATGAAAACGAAAGACATTTTAGCTGTGCTTGCTTTGATGCCAGCCATGGCATCGGCACAGACCGTCGCTTCGCCCGACGGCAACGTGAGCCTGACCTTTTCGCTCACGGACAACGGACGTCCTACGTACGAAATGAGCTACAAGGGCAAGAAGGTGATTAACCCCTCGCACCTCGGACTGGAGCTTGCTCGCGACAAGCACGCATCGAAGGGCATGGAGGAGACCGACCTGATGGACGGTTTCAAGGAAACGGCATCGAAGACTTCCTCGTTCGACGAGACATGGACACCGGTATGGGGCGAGACAAAGACCATTCGCAACAACTACAACGAGCTTGAGGTAAGCCTCAACCAGCCGTCGAGCAATCGTAACATCCGTCTGCGCTTCCGCGTCTACGACTACGGCATGGGCTTGCGTTACGAGTTCCCGCAGCAGCAGGACCTCAACTACTTCGTGATAAAGGAGGAACACACGCAGTTTGCCATGACCGGCGACCACACCGCCTACTGGATTCCGGGCGACTACGACACGCAGGAGTACGAGTATCAGATTACACCGCTTACGGGCATACGCGAGGTGATCAGCAAGAACCGCGAGTCGTACAAGGCTAACTCGTCTACGACGGTGTTCTCCGACACGGGCGTGCAGACATCGCTGCAACTGAAAACCAAGGACGGACTCTACATCAACATACACGAGGCAGCGTGTCTCGACTACCCTACGATGCACCTCAACCTCGACGAGAAGACGCTCACGTTCGAGTCGTGGCTCACGCCCGACGCCGTAGGTCGCAAGGGCTTCATACAGACTCCGTTCAACACGCCGTGGCGCACGGTGCTGGTGAGCGACGACGCACGCGACATGCTCTCGAAGAAGCTCACGCTCAACCTCAACGAGCCGTGCAAGATTGAGGACACATCGTGGATTCACCCAACGAAATACTGCGGCGTGTGGTGGAACATGATCGTGGGCACAAAGACATGGGCGTACACCGACGACCTACCTTCGGTGCGTCTCGGCGAAACCGACTACTCGAAGTGCCGACCCAACGGCAAGCACGGTGCCACCACAGCCGAGGTGAAGCGCTACATCGACTTCGCAGCAAAGAACGGCTTGCAGGAGGTGCTCGTCGAGGGATGGAACGAGGGCTGGGAGGACTGGTTCGGTCATCAGAAGCTCGACGTGTTCGACTTCGTGACACCCTACCCCGACTTTGACATAAAATACCTCAACGAGTATGCTCACTCGAAGGGCGTGCGTCTGATGATGCACCACGAGACATCTTCTGCGGCGCTCAACTACGAGCGCCACCTTGAGGATGCGTTCCAGCTTATGAACAAGTACGGCTACGATGCTGTGAAGACAGGCTACGTAGGCGACATCATCCCGCGCGGCGAGTACCACTACTCACAGCTGATGAACAACCACTATCAGCGCGTCATCGAGACCGCTGCCAAGCACCACATCATGGTGAACGCTCACGAGGCAACACGCCCCACCGGCATCTGTCGCACATGGCCTAACCTCGTAGGCAACGAGTCGGCACGTGGCACAGAGTACGAGGCGTTCGGCGGTTCGGTGCCCTACCACACCGTCATGCTGCCCTTCACACGCCTGCAGGGCGGACCGATGGACTACACGCCGGGCATCTTCGAGACACGCCTTTCCGACTGGAGCAACAACCCGTCGTACGTGCACACCACGCTCTGCGGACAGCTCGCACTCTACCTCGTGATGTACTCGCCGCTGCAGATGGCAGCCGACCTGCCCGAGCACTACGAGAAGTACGACGACGCCTTCCAGTTCATACGCGACGTGGCTTGCGATTGGGACGACTCGAAATATCTGGAGGCTGAGCCAGCGGAGTATATCACCGTGGCGCGCAAGGCGAAGGGCACCGACAACTGGTTCGTAGGCGGAAAGACAAACAACGCCCGTCAGACTACCGTGAAGCTCGACTTCCTCGACGCAGGTGCCAAGTACGACTGCGCCATCTACCAGGACGGCAAGAACGCCGACTACGAGACAAACCCAAAGGCTTACACCATCCTGCACCGCACCGTGAAGAAGGGCGACGTGCTGAAGGTTAAGCAGGCACGCGGCGGTGGCTTCGCCGTATCGCTGATGAAGAGGTAATCACCCTATAGTTATATAGCAATAAAAATCGGTCAAGCAAAGGCAAAAGATGATTGCCATTTGCTTGACCGATTTTTTATCAATTTGGTTCTTCAGATATCATACTTGACTGTCGTATCACTCGACATGTCGGATGAACCAAACTTATATTATTATATTATCTTCTGCGCAGCATCACTGGCACATCGCTCGTTTCAAACTGCTTGCCCTCGCCCTTGCCGAAGCTAACGGTAGCAGTAGAGTCGTCACTCTTCAGCTTGTGCGGTGCGCTGTAGCCACGAACACGATAGAGATTGAAGAAGACGAACTCGTCGTTGTTCACACCCTCCATCACTCCGTTGAAGCGACTGTTGTCGAGCGAGAAGCCCGAGTACTTGCTGTTGCCGTTGGCATCGAGCAGGAAGCGATAGCCACTTTCAGTGTACTCTACATAAACATTGCCGGTGCGATAGTCGACATACCACTTGAAGGACAACGTCTGCTTACGACCCTGACCGTCGTAATCAATCTCGTAGCCCGTGCCGTTGATGGCATCGTAACGATACTGTACGAAGGTGAAGTCGGCACTGCATTGTGTCTGCTGACGTATGCCGTTATCGTTGGTGTACTCGTTGATGATAGTTCCGGTCCATGTGCCGTTGAGTGTCTGCGCGAGAGCTATGGCGTTCTCTGTAGCATCATAGTATGGCTTGTCGTACCAATCGTAACCATCGTACCAATCATC
Organism: Prevotella sp.; assembly: GCA_052272805.1. Taxonomy (GTDB): domain Bacteria; phylum Bacteroidota; class Bacteroidia; order Bacteroidales; family Bacteroidaceae; genus Prevotella. The sequence continues at coordinate 25,759 of DAVZJL010000017.1, forward strand.
GTCACAACTGGTGAATGTGAATGGCAATGCTGCCATAATCAGGAGTGTTAGGAAAGAGTTGAAGCGTTTCATAATATTCGATATTTTAAATGTTTCACTTTTTGTTTAGTGTAAGTCGGACGATATGCGTCTTACTTACGCTTGCAAAATTATAAAAAGAAATCCCTACCTGCAAGTGAAAAACCATATTCGCAGGTAGGGATTTTCCTATTTTGTGTATATGTTCCGTACAAACGTTGCGCCTTGGCAGCTGCACTTAAACAGCTTAGTCGCGGCGGAAGATGTCGCGTGTGTACACCTTATCCATCACATCATCCAAACACTCGTCGTAGCGGTTGGCGATGATGGCATGGCTCTGCGCCTTGAAGGCTTCGAGGTTGTTCACCACACGACTGCCGAAGAATGTTGTGCCGTCTTCGAGTGTCGGCTCGTAGATTATCACCTCTGCACCCTTCGCCTTGATGCGCTTCATGATGCCCTGTATAGCCGACTGGCGGAAGTTGTCTGAGTTCGACTTCATGGTGAGTCGATACACACCGATGACGCACTTGCTCACTTCTGCGCCGTACTGGTTATTCTCGCTATAGCCGTACCATCCAGCCTTGCGCAGCACAGCGTCGGCGATGTAGTCCTTGCGTGTGCGGTTGCTCTCTACGATTGCCTCGATGAGGTTCTCTGGTACGTCGGCGTAGTTGGCAAGCAGCTGCTTCGTGTCCTTCGGCAGACAGTAGCCGCCGTAGCCGAACGACGGGTTGTTATAGTGGGTGCCGATGCGTGGGTCGAGACCTACGCCGTCGATGATTGCCTTTGTGTCGAGCCCCTTCATCTCGGCGTATGTGTCGAGCTCGTTGAAGTAGCTCACGCGCAGTGCCAAATAGGTGTTGGCGAAGAGTTTCACCGCCTCTGCCTCCTTCATGCCCATGAAGAGCGTGTCGATGTTCTCCTTCAGTGCGCCTTCCTGCAGCAATGCGGCGAAGGTCTTTGCTGCCTCCTTCATGCGCTCCACGTCGGTAACGGCGCAGATGGCTTCGTTCTCCTCTGCGTAGCCCTCGCCCTCAATCAGCTTCGGGTAGCCCACGATGATGCGACTCGGGTAGAGATTGTCGTAGAGAGCCTTGCTCTCGCGCAGGAACTCGGGCGAGAAGAGCAGATTGAACTGCTTCACACCCTTCGCAGCATACTTCAAGTAGAGGTTGCGTGTGTAGCCCACGGGGATGGTGCTCTTGATGACCATCACTGCGTCGGGGTTCACTTCGAGCACGAGGTCGATAACCTCCTCTACGTGCGTCGTGTCGAAGTAGTTCTTCACAGGGTCGTAGTTGGTAGGAGCGGCTATCACCACGAAGTCGGCATCCTTATACGCTGCCTTGCCGTCGAGAGTAGCCACGAGGTCGAGCGGTTTCTCTGCCAGATACTTCTCGATATATTCGTCCTGTATAGGAGATATGCGGTTGTTCAGTTTCTCTACCTTCTCGGGTACAACATCAACGGCTGTGACGTGATGGTGCTGTGCGAGCAGTGTTGCAATGCTTAGTCCGACATAGCCAGTGCCGGCTACAGCTATCTTTATGTCCTTAAATGCTTTCATCGCTATATATTATAATGTTATGTTCGTTATGCTGAGGTGCAGCCTATTTTGTACAAAGATATAAATTAAAGTTGAGAGTTGAAAATTTTCAACCCTCAACTTTTACACTATCTTGTCAATGAGAACTTCATGCTCAATCCGAAGTCCTGGGTCGTTGTCGGATACGAACTCGACGAGAGCAGCGGTGTGTTGGTCTGTCGGTCGTAGTAGAAGCTCATAGTAAGCAGTCGCGACACGGTGTAGTCGGCAGAGAATGCGAGCTTAAACGCCGTGTTGCCGCTGTTAGCCGACGAGGTCATCGTGGCGATGTCGCGACTTATCGACGCCTGCTTGCGCAGACTCAGGTCGAGACGCAACTTCAAGTCGTTGTTCACACCGCTGGTCGAGCGCGAACGGTTCGACGAACTGTTGTTATTATTGTTGGCGTTCTTCGACTTCACGCGGCGATGCTTGTTGCTGCCACCACCTCCGAAGAGTCGGAAGTTGTTGATGGTGTAGCCTGCACCAATCACCCAGTCGTTCGACGACGACTCGTTCACCTGTACCGATGTCATACTCAGACTCAGCACGCGTGTCTTGCGATACTCCGCCTTAATGGTCATGTTGTTGTTCAGCGTCACGTCCACGCCAAGCAGTGGCGAGAACGACTCGTTGATGCTCACTGTCGACACGTTGTACATAGAGTTAGGTGTCGGCATACCGGTGGTGGCATCGGTGATGAAGCCGAGTCCGCCCATGTACTCCATGAACGTGCTGTACGACGAGTAGGAACCTACGGCGTACACGCTCTTGTACGAGTGGTTGATGTTGACACTCTTGAACACGTCGCGGAACCATGGCAGCTTCGAAAGACCGCTGTACTTTATCGACCAGTTGGGCAGCAGATGAGCCAACGTTGGGAAGATAGACATCTGCGACCCCATATTGGTGTAGGCTGCGAGGAACGCCGGCACCATCACGTCGGAGCTGTACTTGTTCACTCCGCCGTTGGCAGCGTCGAACTTCTTGCCTGCGAGCGGTGAGCCGGCAGGATATACCGCACCAGCATACCGCGCCTCAACACGCTGACGGAAGCCTTCGAGCGAGTTGCAGAAGCGTTCAAACGATGCCGACTTGTAGCCGTTCTTTGCGCTGCCCGAGCCCTCGAATGCACTGCGCAGCGACATCGTTGTCATGGTGAATGTACCACTCTCGGTGGTCGGGTTGCCGGCATACATATACTGCACCTGGCGTGCCGTTGTCTTGGCACGCGATGCCGTGAGGTCAATCTTCAAGTTGCGCACAGGCTCAAGCGTTGCTCTTAGCTGCAGGTCTTCGGTCTGATTGGTAGCAGCCGGCGTAGCAAGCGAGTCAGCCACCATCAGCCAGCCGTTCTCGCGTGCCTTGTCTATATACGAGTCGCCCACGAAGCCGAACGCAAAGTCTAAGCCTGGCGACAGCGGACCGTAGCCCGAACCCTGTCCGAACATATTACCAACCATCGGCTTGAAGCCCGGTATCGACATCGAGTACTGGTTGCGATAGCTGATGCTCACGTTGCGCACCATCATCATAAAACGTGCCACGCTCTGCGCCGCACGATACCACTTCTGGTTTTCAAGTGGTTCCTTTGCCAGAACCGACACCTTTATCTTCGTAGCCGAGTCCACCTTGTTCAATATCAAGATATTGTTGTCGTCGACACGCTTGTACTTCAGTTCGAACACTCTGCCTGCCTCCGTGCGTCCGCTTACGATGATGCGCTTCGTGCGCTTACCGTGGTTCACCTTTATAGTAGTGTCAGGCATGAGCGTTATTTCCTTCTCAAAGCCCTTCTTCTTTTTGCTTAGCAGGTCGCGTGGGTTGAGTTCTTTTGCCAGTGCAGGCTTCTTCTTCGACTTTAGGTCGCCACCTTTTGCGTCTTCCTCACGCTTCTTCTTAGCCTCCTCACGTTTCTTCCTTCGCGCCTCCCCTGCCTTCTTGCGGTTGGCTGCCGAGTTGTCTTTCTTGAAGCGGTCGTTCACCTTCTTCAGGAACGGAACATGGTTGTAGAGCTTCTCCATGTTCCACTGGCTGTTGAGGTTTATCTGTCGGTTGTTGGCGATAGTGTTACCGAGCGACGTGCCGTCCTCAAGGTCCGAACCGCGCATCCAGTTGTATGTAGCGTTGTACGAGCCGTCTGCTGTGAGCCAGTCGAACACCGGAATGAGGTTGATAGGCACCTTATACGATGCCTGGAACGACTGGTTGTACTTCAGTGGTCTGCCTAAATGCTTGATTGATGTCCACACGGAGTCTTTCCATGCCTGATAGCTATCGGGATAGAGGTCTTTGTTCACTGGTGTGTACGGCTCCTCAATCTCTGCGTTTGTAGCACTTTGGAAGTTCATGTGCAAGTTCTTCGTGAGATCCCAACGCAGGTTGAACTCGCGGTTCCACAAGAACTGTGACGAGAACGTGAGCGGCAGCTTCTGGTTCTCGGTCGACTCCATGTCGCGCTCCTGCAGCTCATAGTAGTTGCGTGTGATGTCTGTGTTGAACGCCACATTCTGCGGCAGCCAGTTCAGTCCGAACTTCTTCGGCAAATCGAGCCACTTTGAGCGTTTCTTTATCTTCTTGAATGGCTCCCATGCCTTGTACACCGGCGACCACGAATAGTTGAACGCACCACGCCAGTTGTCCTCGCGCTCGTAGATAGTCGTCTCGCCTGTGGTGTAGCTATGGCTATGGCTGTACGAGAACGAGAAGTTTGCTGGATCGTAAGGCATCGGGTGGCGCTTGTTCTGTATGCCGACACGCACGTTCGACAGCGAGAAGTTGGTCTGCGTCACCTTCGTCACGGCAAGACTCTCAATCGAGTCGCGCTCGTGCTTAGAGCCAGTTGCTTCGAGAGCGTCGTCGAGCTCCATGTCGGTGTCAAGCGGATTATACTTTGGCGATGTCTTCTCCTTAGTCACCGAGTAGTAGAGCGGTGCCGTCACCTTCGCCTTGTCGGGGAAGAACTTGCCGAGCTCTACGTTTGCCGTAACGGTGTAGTTGGAGTAGTTGTCGGTAGAACGCTGTGCCACGCCCTCCTCCAGTCCGCCGAAACCTGCCGAGCTATATTTGCCCTGCACGTTGACGGTGCCGAGGTCGGAGAGTTGCAGGTTGAGCGTGCCCTGTGCAGCCCAACCGCCCGAGTTGTTGAACTCCTTCAGTCGGAGTTCGTTCACCCAGACCTCACCACTCTTCACCTCGCCCGAGTTGTTGCGCACACCGATGACCATTGTCTTCACCTCGCCCAGCGTCGGATTACCCATCACCGAGATGCGGTTCTTAGGCTGGTCGGGGTCGTACGCCGAGTAGAGTCGGTTGAACGAAGCCTGTCCGTGCGCCTTCGCCTTGTTGCGTTCCTTCTTCAAGCCGGTGAGCTTAGAGAGAGCTATGTCGAGCATATTCTCCTCGGGCCACACGGCGCGAGCGTCGGTAGCCGAGTAGCGTCCGTACTTGCCTGGCTCGGTGAGCTTTAGCGGTATCTCGTACTCGTAGAAGTTGCTCTTGTAGTCGGAACCGAGACGTATGAACACCGACAGCTGTCCGTCCTCAAGGTTCGTCTGGTTGGGCTGGAAAGCGTTGGCGTGAACGAACATCTGCAGGCGTTTGTACTGTCTGAGGTCGAGCGATGTGTTCTTGTACACCGCCTTCGCCTCGCCTGTGCCGAGCGTGGTGACGCTCATCGAGAGTGCCTGCTCGTTGTTCTCCACGAGCTGTGGCTGCGTGGGGTCCTGTCCGCGCTTGATGCCCGGCGGCAGGATATAGTTGACGGGTTGTTTGTCGTTGTTCTCCTCGATGTTCACTGCGCTCACCACGAGCTTGCCCGATGTTGAAGCCGAGTTGTCGAGGTTCTGCTCGTAGACGCGCCACTCGCCACGCACGAGGTCGAGTGTGCCGAAGCGCAGCACGATAGGATGCTTGAAGCCGGTGAGGAACATACGCATGAAGCGCATCGATGTGAAGTCGTTGATTGCACCGAACTTCTTCTCGTACTCGCGCAGTGGGATGCGGAACTGGTACCAGTTGACGGTCTCTGTCTTGTTGTTGCGCAACTGGTGGGTGTCCTCGCGCTTGTCTACGATGTAGTTCTTGCCCACCTCGAGGTCTTCGGGGCGGATAGACACGCGATACTGGAAGAACTTCTCGTACTCGTTGAGCGTGTAGTCCTGGTTGATATCCTCAACGTCGGGTGTCGACTTGTACGATGTGTCGTAGCTCTCGGTGCGCGAGTCGTTGTCGGGCGAGTTGCCCTGTGGGTTGTTTATGTACTTGTAGCGGCGCAGGATGGGTGCCTTTATGTTGTCGTAGTCGGAACCGCGGAAGTAGTGGTAGTTGTCGCCTGCTGGGTCTGCCCATATTGAGTCCCACACGGCAGGGTTCACCTTGCCCTGCACCTCGCGCAGGAAGTCTTGATAGCTCTCCCACTTCTGCTCCTCCTCGTCGTTGAGTCCGTTGAAGCCCACGTCCTGCAGCGCACGCGAGCCCTTCGATGTTGCGAAGGCGTACACGACGGTAGCCTGGTTGGGCACCTTACCCCACTGCGTAGTGGTGAAGTTCTGCGAGCCGTCTACGGGCATACCGCTCTCGTAGAATTTCTTGCCGTCGCGCAGAATGTCCTCGCTCATCTCGCCGAGGTTGATGTAGAAGTCGCCACCGTAGTCGGCAGCCACGCCCTGCTCGCGTGTATAGATGAACGGGTCGAGCATCCAGAACTCGATGTACTCGATGTTGGCAGCCTCGAAGTCGTTGGTGTCGAGCTTACGCATCATACCGCCCCAACGCTTCTGCGGATTGTTGAGTGTGCCGTCGTAGTTGAGGTCGGGGTCGAAGTTGTACGGGCCGCGCTCGTTTGGGTAGTAAGCGAGGTTCAGGATGTTGAGCATCGACGAGTTGCCGTTGTATGCGCTTTGGTCGCGGTTGGGGAATAGCTCGCTGACGTAAAACTCGCGCACGTAGTGGTTCGACAGCTGGTCGAGGTCGCTCTTGATGTGGCTCGGCGTGAGCGACGAAGAGCGGCGTGTGAAGAGCGGGTCGATGGTGTACCACGCCAGGCGCGAGCGGTTGAAGCCCGAGCGCAGCGTAGACTTGTCGCCCGACTCGGGGAACATCGACGGCACCGACGAGATTATCCACGACGTAGGTGTAGAGACGTCGATGGTGTTCTTGGTGTTCTCGAAGTCGTCGATGTACGAGGCGTTGTCCTGCGTGCCGCTGCTCTGTCCGGCTATGAGTTGCGCGAACTCGCCCGAGAACGAGATGCTCGACGGCTGTGTGAGATGCAGGAACGGCAGCTTGTCGAGCATGTTCGTGAGCCACTGGCTCTGCTTCTTCCAGTTGATGTTCAAGCCCCAGATGGTGTTGTTGAGCGGCTCCGAGCCCATGTTCACCTTGTTGGTGAGTGCCTGTTCGGAGAGGTGTTGGAACGTACCCGAGAGCTGGAAGTCCTTCGAGAAGTCGTACTCCCAGTTCATACCGAACATCGTCTTGCGCTCCTGTCCGTAGTCGGTGTTGCTTTCGAGCGACACGTTCACGGCGGTGCCGGCATCGATGATGCTCTGGTTGAGGATGGTCACCTCGCCACCCGAGTAGTCGACCGAGTAGTCGGTGCCTTCGGCGAGCGTGACGCCGCCTGCCGTAACCACCACCGAGCCTTGCGGAATGTTGTATGCACCGAGCGAGATGACGTTAGCCGATGTGCCGCGGAACTGTCCCATGAGCACGTACTTGTCCTTCTCGGCTATCTGCTTCGCCACGGTCTTCGTAGAGTCGTACAGCTCAGTGAAGGCGTACTTGGCTGCCTTGTCTGCCGCCACGCCATTCTTCAGAAGCGTCTCGTACATATAGCTGCCGAACGGTTCGGCAACGGGGAAGAACACGCGTCCGTTAGTCACGGTGTAGCCCTCCACGTAGTCGAAGTAGCCGTTGGGGTGCGCCTTGTTGTTATTGTCGAGTCGGTCGGCTCCGAGGAACTTTATGAGGGTCTGGTTCTTCACCTGCGGCTCGGGTATGTATGTGAGGTAGACACCGGCGGTGTCGCTTTGGAACTTCACATCCAAGCGGAACTTCTCCTTCTCCACCGACGATGCGAGGTAGTACACGTTCTTCATCATCAAGCCCCAGTTGCCCTGATGTGGGTTGTTGCTGGTGTTCTTCAGCGCCTTCACGTAGAGTGCCTTGTTCGAGTCGGTGATGTCCGAGGCGAACTCGCCCACCTGGTATGTCACGCCGCCGTATGTGTACTCGTAAGCCACGGCGAGCACCTGGTCGGTCTGCAGCGATGTCTTCAACGAGATGTAGCCTAAAGCCTTGTTCACGGTGTACTCCGACGAGTTGAGCAGGCGCGCACGCTCCAGCTTCTCGTAGTCGGAGCCGCCCACGAAGCCGGCTATTCCGTCGAGCACGGTAGACGTCTGGTCGATGTCGCGTGCGGCGGCGTACTGCGATGTCATGGCTGCATACTCCGAGTTGGCAGCATTGGCAGGCACGGGCTGACCCGTGATGCCCCACAGATTGTTCGACACGCGGTTGTTCTCGCCCAAGTCGGTGAGGGCGATGATGTTACGTGTGTTCGACGTTACGCCCGACTTGTTCGTCACCCACACCTCCACGCGATTGATAGTCACGCCCGACGTGAGGTTGGGCAGCGAGCGCATCGACTCGTCGTAGCGGTCGTGGAAGTACTGTGCGAGGAAGAAGTGGCGGTTCTCTTCGTAGTTGGCTGCGTCTATCTCGAACGGTGTGAACTGCTTGCCGCCCTTCGACGACACCGACTTCGACGACGACTTCTTCTGCGAGGCTACGAGCTGCAGCTTGAGCTTGCCAAACTGCAGGTCGGTACGCAGACCGAAGAGCGAGGAAGCTCCGCGCACGAGCGACGAGTTGGAGGGGAACGACACGTTGCCCGCCTCGATGAGCTTCACAATCTCGTCCTCCTTGCCGTCGTACTTCAACTTGAGGCTCTGCGCGTCGAAGTCGAACGTAGCATCGGTGTTGTAGTTGAGGTTCATGTTCACCTTGTCGCCCACGCGTCCGTTCAGACTAACGTTTATCTTCTCGTCGAAGTCCATCGTGGTGGTCTTGCGGTTGCGCACGGGCAGCGACGGGTTATCGATGCTCTTCATCGTGGCGCCGAACTTCAGCTCGGCAGTACCCTGCGTCTTGATGCGCACACCGCCCGGTCCGAATATCTTCTCAGCCGGTCCGAGGTCGAAGTGCATGTCGGTGAAGTCGAACTTCTCCTTGCCCTTAGCCTGATATATCTCGTCGTTCTTCTTGCGGAAGAACTGGTTCATCATTCGGCGCTCGCTCCACTTGCGATACTCCTCCTGCGTCATCATAAACGGGGCGTTGATGTACGAGTCGGATATCTTCGAACCGATGATGTAGCGGTCGAGCGAGTCGTTGTACACCACGTCCTGCTTCAGATTATCGGGACGCTTCAGGTCGGCAGCATTCTGATCGAGGTCGTCGAGCGTGATGGGCAGCGTGCGCTGTATCTTCCAGCGCGGATGCAGCAGCGAGTCGGGTATCGAGTCCTCGTTCTCGAGCTTCGGCTGCGCCTTGATAGCGAGCGTGTCGGGGCGGTCGGCATTGGTGTCGGCATCGCGCTGCGGAGCCGCGTCGCGCGTCTTGCGCACCGAGAGCTTGCGCTGCGGTCGTTGCGGTGTCTGCGTGATGGCATACGATGCCACAGCCGCCATAATCATTATGACGACCATCATGCGAGCCATGCCGAGCGAACGTATCGCCTGCAGCCTACACTTTAAAAATCGGTTTATAATGTTTGTGAAATTCAAAATCAGCTTATTTATAGGAGGCTACGGCAGGGATGCCGTAGCCACGCAGCCACCAACTTATTTACTTAATCTGCTTCAACGCCAACTTCACCACCTGCTCAACGGGCAGCGTAGCATCGTCGGTGAGTATCGCCGTAACCACCTTAGCCGTTGGCGCAGGCGAGAAACCGAGCATAGTGAGCGCAGCCACCGCCTCGTCGCGCACGTCGACGGGTATTGTGCTGTCGGCAGCCGTGCCGGCAGACACCTCCTGCGCTATACCCAGCGAGAGAATCTTGTCTTTCAGGTCGACAATAATGCGCTGCGCGGTCTTCAAACCGATGCCCTTCACACTCTTCAGCACGCGCTCGTTGCCCGTAGAGATGGCGTTGCAGAGCTCCGACGGCGATGCCGACGAGAGAATCATACGCGCCGTATTGGCTCCCACACCCGACACGGTGATGAGCAAACGATAGAGGTCGCGCTCCTGCTTCGACGCAAAGCCAAAGAATGTGTAACTATCGTCGCGACCGCCAGTAACAAGTGCCTCGTGCACAAACAGTTTCACGTTCTGCTTGCCCTGTATCGCCTCGTATGTATTCAGCGAAATATTCAGCGCGTAACCCACACCGTAAGCCTCAACAATGGCTTGCGCCGGAGTGAGTTCTGCCAGTTCGCCCTTTATGTAATCAATCATTTCTCAGTACGTTTTATTCGTTGTTTTGTTGTCAGCATTAAGCCCTCAAAGTGCTTAACGTTTATTAATAACGTACCTTTCCGCAATTTATTATATACGCAGGCGCAGTTTTACATATATAGACGCAGTTTGTTGAATATATTAGCGCGGTTTCTCTCATGTGTTAGCGCGGTTTCTCTCATGTGTTAGCGCAGCCGAAGTCGCTCTTCACCCCATGTTTTGTCATCGTTGCGCGTCCGCCGCCCAATCAGATTCCGTCCGCCGCCCAATCAGATTCCGTCCGCCACCCAATCAGATTCCGTCCGCCACCCAATCAGATTCCGTCCGCCGCCCAACCAGATTCCGTCCGCCACCCATAGGAGGATATGGCATCCTGCCATATCCACGCAACCCTCATAGGGGGTGCAGCGGTCTCCGCTGCACCAACCAAACACCAAGCAACCAACCCTCCACGCAACCCTCACAGGGGGTGCAGCGGTCTCCGCTGCACCAACCAACCAACCAACCAATCAACCAAC
>DAVZJL010000018.1:0-34685 GCA_052272805.1 Prevotella sp.
TAGGCTTGCGAAACTTCTTTTTTTATAACTAGCTATCTTTTAGGCAGCTATCTTTTAGGCAGCTATCTTTTAACCAACTATCTTTTAGGTCGCAATCTTTTAGGCAGCGGGTTTCAGATAGTCGGCTTTAGGCTGCGTGGGTATGGCAAGATGCCATACCCTCCTGATGTTACTTCACGACAATCTTCTTGCCAGCTACGATGTACACGCCTTTGGCGAGGCTTACGAAGCGGTTGCCCTGCACGCTACCTGCGAATACACGTGCACCGCTGGTGTTGTACACCTCAACGTGCTGTGTTTCGGGTGCTACGAGGAGCACGCCGCCTTGCTGCGCGTAGACATCGAGAGAAGACTCGTTGCTCTTCACGTCGCTAATAGTAGAGAAGATGTTACCCTCGTCGTCTTTCTGGTACAGACGCACGTAGTCGAACAGAGTTTCATACTCGAAGTTCACGTCCGCATCCTTAGCCCACGAGTTGTTGCCCACGCTCTGGTTTAGGATGACGTAGAATGGTTTGTCGAACGGCCACTGACCATTGTTGAGCTGAGCCTGAAGCTTCGACTTAGCGTAAGAGAATGACTTCGCACCGTCAACGTACCATGTGAGCAATGTCGGAGTCCAGTCGAGCGTGATTACGTGGTAGTCGGCAGCATTGGTGTACGCACTGCCAGAGTTGGGCAGAGCCTGCTTCAGGTCGTAGGTGCAATGCGTGTGCACGGTGTGATATGTCTTGTTCTCGGTGTCTATCTGCTCCCAGATATCTATCTCTCCGGCGTTGGGCCAGCCTGCAGAGTTGTCCTGCGGCATGAGCCAGAAGGCAGGGAAGTTGCCTACGTGCGGAGTGGTGCGCAGACGGCCCTCGATGCGTCCGTATGTGAAGTACATCTTATCCGAGCTTTCGATAGCACCGCTAATCATGTCCACGTTGCCTTCTTCGGCGATGGTATTCTTGATGCAGCGTGTGACGAGCTTGCCGTCGCGTATGAAGGCTGTCTTCTGCTGTCCCTCAGCGGTCTGCGAGGTGAAGCGCTTCCATGTCGGGTTCTCGCGTGTGCAGTTGTGCCATACGTTAGCGTTAGGCAGCGAGTAGTCCTTGCCGTCGAACTCGTCAGCGAAGCGCAGCTTGTACTCCTCTGTGCCGTCAGCTTCGAACAGAGCTGACACGCGCACATCGCCGTTCACCTTGTCGGCGTCGATGGTGAAGTCCTCTTCATTCTTAGTATCCTTCACCTCGTATTCCTCCCACTGACGGTTGCCGTTGATGTACTGCTTTCCGTCGAGGTTGTGACCGTGACGCACGGTGATGCTCTTCACGTTGTAGCCGGCAGCAGGGGCAAGGGGCATGAGGCTGAGCTGTGAACCGAAGTCTATGGTTTCGCCAACGCCGTTGTTGTCGTAGCCCACGATGTTGCCCCCACGTGCATCGATGTCGAGCTTGCCATTGGCGTTGTGCACGTTCAGAAGGAAGTCGACGATGTAGCCATTGTAGTGGTTGATGTGCAAAACGTCAGTCTCATTGTAGTCGCCAGCAGGGTCGATGTTGTTCTTGTCAATCTTCAGACGAGCGCGATACATACCCGTAGGCAGGTCCTCGGGGATGGTGAACGACGGAATGGCGGTTGTTATGCCAGCTGCTTCGCCGTTGCTGTTCTTGCCGTTATATGAAGAGAAACTCACAATCTCGCTGCCAACAACCGGCTTTCCGGTTTCGTCGAGCGGCGTTGTGAACATTGCATCCTGATTGTAGTCGATGTAGAGATATGCGCCCATCTCGGTGTCGCCAGTGAACGCGATGCCCGGTGTGAGCACATCGCCCGGCTTAGCGTTCACTTCCTTAGTGAGAGCGTCGCGATATACTGTTGTGCCTTCGGGGATAGCGATAGCCGACTTCTTGCCAGCCTTGTTCGTAATAGAGAACTCTGTGAGACTGTTGGCTGTAGGATTCATCTGAGCGAGATCCTTCTCGAAGTTGAGCTCGTAGTTGTAGCCCGAAGTAGCGCCTTCAGCAGCGAAGTTCGCTGTGATTTCAACGTCGCCGTCGATGTATCTTGCAGGGATAGTTATCTTGTAGCCCTTAGCGGTGTAAGCCATGATAGTGTTCTCCTGCCACTGGCGGAGTCCGTCTACAACAGCCTCGCCGTCCAAGCAGTATCCGTGCTTGACGCTAAGCGAAATTAAGTTGTATCCGTCCATCACGCCGACAGCGATAGTGAGGTCCTTTCCGAACTCCACGTCCTGGTTGTTCAGCTGCGTGTGCTGGTCGGCAAGAGACACAGTACCCTTCAATGGGTCAGTACCCTTCACTGTTACGTGCGCCGTTTCGCCATGCACGTTGATGCGTGTGTCTACAATCGCGCCACCATTCTTCTTTATACCATTGCTACTGATGTTTCCGCCAGGGTCAACGCTGTCCCAGTCTACCTTGTAGCGCATGCGGTAGATGCCCGGCTTAACGTCAGACGGGATAGTGAACGACGGCGGATTGATGCTTGGCTCGCCATTTACGGTTGCGCCCTTGCTGTCCTTGTTCTTGTACATGGAGTAGGTCATAAGGTCCTTCATGGCGTTCACGCCGTTCTCGTCGTAGTCGACATCGTATTTGCCGTCCTTACCGAAGTCGATGTATGCGTAGCCGCACATCCACGTACCGTTCCAATTAAATCCAACCGAAACCGTCTCGCCAATCTTGGCGCGCAGACAGTCGTCAAGGCGTTTGATGTACAGACGCTTCTCTGTCTTCTGGTTTACGTCAATCTGCTGTGTGCCGTAGCTGCTTGAGAGCAGAATAGCGTTGGTATAGCGCCCCGTGTTTGTAGCAGCCTCGTTCTCATCGAAGTTGACCGGGTAAGCACTTTGTGCCAACATGGTAGCTGGAGTAATCGCTGCTGTCAATATGAAAGTGGCTATTGCTGTGCGTAGGTTGTTTGTCATAATAATAGTTGTTGTTTATAGTCTGAAAAGGGGATAGCAGTCCCGAAGACGGCTATCCCCAATATATGAGTAACGATTAGTTTACTTTACGAGCACCTTCTCGCCGTTCACGATGTAAACGCCTTTGTGTGCGCAGATTGTCTGTGTGCCCTCTACAGTGCCGTTGAACAGAGTGCTGCCCTGCACGTTAGCAATCTCTACGTGTGTAGCAACTGCTGCGTTGAGAGTGATCTCGCCCTTGCCAGCCTTCACTGTGAACGCCTTCACGGTAGCGTCGTTAACGCTTGTGGGGTCGCTTTTGAAGAATGGCACGATGCGGATATCACCGTCTACGCAGTCAGCCGGAATTGTGTACTCGCCGTTAACGAACTGCGAAGCCTGCACTACGAACTCCTTCCACTGCGGGTTCTCGTTCTTTGTGCTTGCACCCTCGAGGTTGTAGCCGTGGCGAATCTTCATGTAGTCGAGCACGAAGCCTTCTGCCGGCTTCGACTTGATGACAAATGCCTGACCGAACGGAGTGGTGCGGCCGGTGAGCTGCTTGCCGTCTGCAAGGAGTACGTCGCCGTTCAAGCCGCCACCATTCTCTTCTGTAGCACGGAATAGATTAACTTCGTCGTTGTGTATGTTCACGAGAACGTCAATCAGCGCGCCACCGTTGTTTGTGATGAGGTTGGTTGTTGCGGTGTTACCACCTGGATCTACACAATCCCAGTCCACCTTGTAGCGCATACGATAGATGCCTGGCTTCATGTCGTTGTCAATCTCGAACGATGGAAGACCAACACCGCAGTTGTCGCTTGCTGTGCTGCCTGCACTGTTCTTGTTCTTGTAGAAAGAGTAAGAAACGAGGTCGCGTGCATTTGTTATGCCACTGTTGGTATAATCAACGTCGAACTTGCCGTTGTCGTCCTTGTCGAGGTAAGCATATCCGTGCATCCAAATGCCTGTCCAGTCGATAGTCGGAGTAACGGTCTCGCCTGGCTTAGCAAGGAAGATGTTCTCGGTCTTGTTGAAGTAGAGCTTCTTGTCCGTGTTCTGGTTGATAGCTACGCTCTGTGAACCGAGCTTAACATTCTTTACATAGCGGTCGGTACGTGTGTGAGCGGTTGATTCCTCGTAGTTGATCGGGTAAACCGACTTAGAGAAGAACGGGTTAGCCTTGCTGCTGAGAGTGATGTCGTCGATGAACACGGCGAAGTCGCTCATCTGGTTGTGCGGCGACTGGCGGTCGACAACCACGAGAAGGCTCTTGATGCTGATGCCGTTAGCGCCCATGATTGGGAATACCACGTCCTGCCATGCACCTGCGTGCACCTTACTTGTAGGCACGCTCCAGAACTGCTCTGTTGTAGCTGGCTGCCAAGGACGGTCGTCGCGGTTGCCAAGTCCGATGAGCATCACCGGTGCGTCCTGCGTAGAGTAGAACTTAACGTGTACGTACTGGGTCTCACGCTTCAGAGCGAGCGGCTCCTTCAGTTCTACGAGTGCGCCGAAAGTGTTGCTGCCATAGCGTGAACGCTGCACGCCGAGGATGTAGTTTGAACCATTAGGAGCGAAGCCTAACTCCGGATCTTCAGCGTTGAGGTCGTTTTCTACAACCTGCACGTTGCCCGTGAGCTTGCTGAGGTTGAAGGGTGAGGTGGGGCATGTGTCGTATGCACGAACACTCTTGTAGCTCTCTGTTGTCTCAAAGTCGCAGAGAGTCTTGTCCTGCTGTGCCACGGCTGCGATAGGGAAGAACAGACCGGCGAGGCACATATATTTCATTATGTTCATTGTTTCTTTGTTTTTTAGTTGATGAGTAAGGTTGTTTTAGAACACTTCTACGGTGTGGAGCAGTGGGCAAGCCTTTGCATCCTCGATAGTGATGCGCAGATACTTAGCCTTGATGCCGCTGCCAGAGTAGCTGCTAACAGTAGAGCCGTTGAGCGGAATGATACGCTTATAGCCTACGGTTGTCATTGTCTGCTGTGTAGCGCGCTTTGTATATGTCACGCCGTCCTCGCTGGTCTCAATCTTGAACTTCTTCACGCGCTGTCCGAGCTTGATGTACTCCATTAGTGATACGTAGCGCAGAGTCTGCGGTGTGCTCCACTCGAGAGTAATCTCGGCTGTGTTCTGTCCGTCTGGAGCAGCCCAGTAAGTTTCTTTCTTGCCGTCGTTGAGGTTCTTGGCGTCGTAGTTGCCCTTGCCCATAGCCTCACGTGTGGTGTTGGCTGTGATGGTAGCGTTCTTAGCGAGGTCTGTGCCGAGACGAGTCTTGAGCAAGTTTCCGAGGTTCTCCATAATTGTTACGAGGCTCTGGTCGATAAGACCTGCGCGGTTCGGCGGCAGGTTGAGCAGGAATGTAGCGTTGCGGCCCACTGTCTCAAGGTACATCTTGAAGAGAGTTTCAGCTGATTTAGCCTCGTTGTTTTTGCTTGAATCCCAGAACCAGCCCTTTGTCGACTTAGCATCGCTCTCGCCTGGGTGCCACTGCCAACCGTTCTCATCGCCCGATTCAGCGTTGCCCATTGACCAGCAAGTCTCGCCCGACACACCATTCTCGTTACCAATCCAGCGTGCTTCGCCACCTTCGCCCCACATGATTACGTTCGGGAGGAGGTTGTGGATAGAGTCGCGCAGGTTAGGAATGTCGTAGTATGTCTGTGCGTTGTCGATGGTGCGTGTCTGTGAAGAAGTTTTGCTACCATAGCCACCTGGGTGGGTTGAACCAGTTGCACCATCGAACCACATCTCAAACTGGTCGTCGCCATACTGAGCAAGCTCAGCACACTGTGGGAGGAATACGAGCTTTGCATACTCGTCGGTGTAGTTACCGTTGCTGTCCTTCTTGCCCCAGTATGGGCTTGACATATCCCACGGAGAGATATAGAAGCCGTACTTCATATTCAATGCGCGTGCTGCGTCAGCGAACTCCTTCGGAATGTCTACATTCTTGCCATAGCCCGATGAGTTGCGTGTGCAGTGCTCTGTTGTCTTTGTAGGCCAGAGGCAGAAGCCATCGTGGTGCTTGACAACGGCGATACCGCCCCTCATGCCAGCCTTCTGAGCTACTTCGAGCCACTGTTTTGGGTCTGGCTTCTGTGTAGGAGCGAATGTTGTTTCATACTCCCTGCCCGAACCCCACTCCTCGTTGGTGTAGGTGTTCATGCCGTAGTGGAAGAAAGCGTAGAATTCGGTTTCGTTCCACTTGAGCTGACGCTCGCTTGGTACTGGGTAGACTGGAGCCGGTGTGTTGTCCGGATTGCTCACGCTCTCCTCAACCAGCTTGAAGTTGTTCTGTGCTGACAATGTGCCAGGCGCTGCAGCTGCTAAGCACAGTGCAGAGAACAAAGTGTAGATTTTCTTCATATTATTTTGATTTGTTTAGAAATAACAATTTGGTTCTTAGATGTTTCGGGTGCAAAGTTACGAATAATAATTCGTATTGTAATAATGTGGCGTGTTAAATTTGCGATAAATATCAAGATGCAGTCAGGGGGATATTCAGGGGGTGCAGTTAGGTGGTGCAGTTAGGGGGTGCAGTTGTCTCAACTGCACCATTCTGCTTTGTTGGTGCATTCTGCATTGTTGGTGCAGTTGGGACAACTGCACCCCCTAACTGCACCCCCTAACTGCACCCCCTGACTTCGATGCGGAACGTAGAAGCTGGCAGTTGTGCGCCGTTGACGAGGTTGGCGCGTGTGAACGGTTGCCATCCGTAGCGCACGAAGCGCGGATGTGTCACGCCATCAGCCATTACTACCACGGTGTTGCCTTCGATGCGTGCCTCGGCAGGCTTGTATAGTCCTTCTTCCTCGGCTATCTCGAACGTCAACGGGTGCTTACCGTCGGAGGTAGAGAGTCCGTCAGCATAGTCGAAGGTGAGGCGCACGATGCCGTCGCCCACCACAGAAGCCTCCTTCACGACTGGTCCGCTCGGCACAACGTTAGCGAAATCGTAGAGGTTGTGCAGGGCTATACGCGCCAGGCGTTCGCCTACGGGCTGCTTACGTGTGGGGTGGACGTTGAGCGAGTCGCCCATGTCCGACGACACAGCCATTGCTACGTTCGGCAGTTCGCTCTGCAGACGGCGCTGACTATCGCGGAACCACTGCCACGGCAGACGATCCATGCTCGAGAGTTGCACATAATAGAACGGCAGCTCGGCATCGTTCCAGTTGCGTCGCCATCCTTCGACGAGCAACTTGAACAGACGCTCGTGAGTGGTGAAGTTCTGTGCGTTCGACTCGCCTTGATACCACAATACGCCCTTTACGGGGAACTGCTGAAGCGGTTCTATCGCCGACTCGTAGAGGTAGCAAGGGTCGTAGGGATGGCGTTGCAACTTCATGTCGGCAGCAGCTTTCATGTTTAGTGCTGCACGCTCGCGCACCCAGGGCTGCACGAAGTCGTTGCTGATCCAGTTGCGCATGATTTGTGGCAGCTGTGCGTCGAGGTCAGCACGGTCTACCCACGCCTCCGTCGGCGAACCACCCACGGCGTTACAGATAAGACCCACGGCGCACTGCAAACTATCCTGCAACATCTTGCCGAAGTAGTAGGCGATGGCAGAGAAGTCTTTCGCTGTCTCGGGCGAGCAGACTGTCCACTTCGTGTCGGCGAAGTACTTTAGGTGGTTTATAGAGTCGAGCGCAGCTGCGTCCCACTCAACGGGATTGGTGCGCCAGCGTGCTTTCATGTCGAAGAAGCGTATGTTGGGGTTCTTCGCTTTCGGTATGTCGCGCTTTGCGGTGGCAGCCTCGTGCAACATGAACTCCATGTTCGACTGTCCGGAGCAGAGCCACACCTCGCCGAACGCTACATTATTATATACGAGCTGCTTCTTGTCGGTGCTGATGGTCAGCGTGAGGTTGTTCTCGGCACGTTGCGGACGCAGCGTAACCTGCCAGCATCCGTTGTCGTCGGCAGTAGCCGTAGCCGTCTGTACCTCTGTCTTCAGCGCACGCACACGTCGTGGCTGTTCGCTCTTCTTGCGCTTTCCGCCGTTCTGTACCTTGCCCTTCGCTGCGTCGGGGCGTGTGATGTTGACCGTTACCTTCTCGCCAGCGTTGGCAGTGCCGTGGATGGTCAGTTCGCGGTTGCGCTGCAGCACCATGTTGTCCGAGTAGGTGATGGGCATCTGCAGACCACCGTAGTTGCCTAATATTGCCGAGTAGACGGTGCGTGCGAGCATCGTAGCACCCTCCTTGTTAGGATGTACGGCATCGGGGATGAGTTGTGGATACGCATAGAGCGGTTTATGGAAGTCGATGAGCTGCGCCTTTCCGACGCGAGCTACGGTCTTGATAGCCTCCTGAATTTCCGTTTGCCACTGTTGTGTGCCGCTTTCAAAGCGTGGGTGGTTGTGAGTGATGGGCGAGAGGAGTGCGATGATGATGCGGCACTTCGGGTTCTCCTGGCGCAGCGTGTCGATGAGAGCGAGGTAGTCGCTCACGAACTCGTCGCGATAGTAGGGCCAGTTGCGTGGGTCGGTGTCGTTTACGCCGAGGTGTATCACAGCGATGTCGCCCTTGAAAGCCTTCGCTTTAGCCCATTCCTCTTGAGCTATGTAGGGTCGATGTCCGTGGCGAAGCAGTGTGGCACCCGACTTCCCGAAGTTGCCCACTTCGTAGCCGTCGCCCAACATCTGCTGCAGCTGCGCAGGATACGACTCTGTAGCAGGGTCGGCGAGCGTCATGCCGTATGTAATGCTGTTGCCTACGCACGCCACGCGTGTCTTCTCGAGGTAGATACGTTTCGGCACGCGCGCGTTGACTGCAAGCGGAAGCGCAAGCAGCAATGCGAGTGTTAGCGCAAGATGTGTCTTGTTGAATACTTTCATATTAATATGTTATAGCTGAGAATGTTATTAATCGAGTGGTTGTTAGAATAGAATAAGACAAGAAGTAGGGCGGGAGTTAAATAAACTCCTCGCCCTTTTTTATTTGTATTTCGTTTACGAGTCGGCGCATATTCGCCGATGAGTCCTCCTTACGGCAGATGAGTAGCACGTTCTTCTCTTCGGCTACGATGAAGCCGTCGAGCCCGGAGATTACCGCCATGCGGTCTTTCGGCAGTTTGATGACGTTGTTGTGTGCATCGTCGAGCAGCACGTCGCTGTCTATAACTACGTTGTCGCCCTCGCCTTTTTGCATTGCTTCGTAGATGCTGTGCCATGTTCCGAGGTCAGCCCAGCCGAAGTTGCACTTCATCATGCAGACCTGTTCCGACTTCTCGAGTATTCCGTAGTCGATGGAGATGTTCGGATACGACGGGAAGTTCTCGTGAATGTAGCGGTTCTCCTCCTCGTAGTCGAACTCCTCGCCGGCGTGTATCTCGTCGTATTTGCGCAGCACCATGGGCAGCAACTGATCGAAGCTTTGCAGCATACACTTTGCATTGGCGAGGAAGATGCCCGTGTTCCAGTAGAACTCGCCACTGTGGACGAACATCTGTGCAAACTCGCGTTCGGGCTTCTCCGTGAACGACTGCACCTTGAACACGCCTTTCTCTACCTCGTCACCCATCTGTATGTAGCCGTAGCCGGGTTCGGGTCTTGTCGGTTTCAGTCCGAGTGTGAGCAGATAGTGGTTCTTAGCAACGAAGTCTAAACCGCGATTGATGCACTGTACAAATGCCTCGTCGCCGATGATAGCCTGGTCGGACGGAGTCACAACGATGTTGGCATCGGGGTTGATGCTCATTATACGATGCGCACACCATGCCACGCTTGGGGCTGTACCACGCTGTATAGGCTCTGCGAGTAGGTGGTCGGGTGCGAGTTCGGGCAACTGTTCGCATACGAAATCGACGTATGCGTCGTTCGTGTTCACGTATATATTCTCTACGGGCACAATCTGTGCGAAACGGTCGTAAGTGACTTGAAGCTGAGTGCGTCCACATCCGAAGAAGTCGATGAACTGTTTAGGCTTGCTCTCGCGGCTGCATGGCCATAGGCGGCGTCCCTTGCCACCAGCGAGTATTACACAGTAGTTATTGCTTGTATTGTTCATGTTGTTGGTTTTTATTAGTAGATTAATGGATTTTCTTCTCGATTATTATATATTATAATAACGTGGATTCGGTACCATTATTGTATTTTTTCAGTAGCTAATTTCGCCATTACTCGCTGTTTATTTCTTCAGCACGGCTCTTGCTACGAACCATGCGTGCATGGCGAGCGTTGTGAACAGTCCGTAGTGGCGGCGCATGATGCGGAAGCGCTCGAAGAGTGAGGCGCGGTGGTTCTTGTTCGTCATGCCTCCGTCGAGGTAGTCAGCCACCACTTCCGGCAGTCGCAAGAGCTGCAAGTGCTCACGTTCGGCGTGTTTCATAATGCGTATGCACCAGTCGACATCGGCAGAGAAGCGATAGCGCAGGTCGTATGGTGTGGCGCGTGCTATGTCGGTGCGTGCGTAGAACGCCTGGTGGCACACCAACATACCGTGGCGGAACGAGCGCCAGTTGAGGTTGTCGGGTGGTGCGAGTCGGCGTGGATGCAGCACGATGCCCTTATTGTCTACTATGTTAGTGTCGCCGTAGAGCACGGCAGGCAGCTTTCCGTCGGAACGTTCGTTCACGTCGTTGGATATCTTCTCGAGTGTTGTGTCGTCGGGCAGCGAGTCGCCGGCGTTGAGGAACACGACGTAGTCGCCCGTTGCGAGGCGTAGTCCCTTGTTCATAGCGTCGTACAGACCGCGGTCGGGTTCGGAGATGATGCGCACCTCGTGCTCTGTCTCCTCCTCCAGGCTGCGTTGGCGGTAAGTCTCTGCCACCTTTATGGTGTCGTCTTTCGATGCTCCGTCAATAATTAAGTGCTCTACTGATGCCCACGTTTGGTTGAGTATGCTGTCGAGCGTAGGCTTGATGACCTCAGCTGCGTTGTAGGTGCAGGTTATAATTGTGAATTTTATCATGTCAATTAAATAATATATCGTTTGAGAGCGATCAGCTCGTTGTAAACCTCTATGTATCTCATCGCCACCGACTGCTGCGAGTAGTTGTGTGCCACCTTGTGCAGGCAGTTAGCTGCGAGTTCGTTGCTGTCAGCCTCGAAGAGCGTCCAGCGTATGCCCTCGGCGAGGTCGGCAGCGTCCTTGAAGTTAGCTATGTAGCCGTTGTGCTTATGGTCTATCATCTCCGGAATGCCCCCGACGCGGAAGCCCACGCTTGGTACTCCGCACGCCATCGCCTCCATAATGGTGTTCGGGAGGTTGTCCTCGAGCGATGGCAGCACGTAGACATCGGCAGCGTTGTACACCTTAGCTATCTGCTGCGCGTCGCTGATGTAGCCCAATGGGTACGACGGGATGTGCAGTTGTTCGGCTATCTCGTCGGCACTTGCGCCGAGTATAGCCACAGCGGTGTTGGTCTTAAACTGCGGATTGCTGTCTGCGAGGTGGTTGATAGCCTCTATGAAGTAGGCTGCGCCCTTGCGCTCGTTGGTCACCTTCTGCGACACGAACAGCACGATGCGTCCCTCCTCGGGCAGCCCCGTCTGCTGGCGTGCCTTTGTGCGGTCGGCAGGGCAGAACACACGTGTGTCGATGGTGTTGGGTATCGACACAATGCTCTCGCCGGAGAGCAACGCGCTCTGTCGAGCTTGTGCTTCCAGCCAGCGGCTACACGTCACAAAGTGGATGTTATTGCCTTCATACAGTGCCTTCTTGCGCTTCCATATCTTGCGCGAGAGGTCGTTGATAGACCCTCCGCCTGGCAACAGCTTGCAGTTGTGACACACCGTGCGGAATGCTCCGCAGCTGCGTGCGTAGTGGCAGATGCCCGTGGCGGGCCATAGGTCGTGCATGGTCCACACTATCGGCTTGCCGCTCTTGACAATCTTGCGTATGGAGCTGAGCGAGAGCATACCTTGGTTTATCCAGTTGAGGTGGATGATATCGGCATTGCGAAACTCCGGCAGGCTCGTGATGTCGCTGCCAGCGTTGGCTGTATCTATTTCGAAGAGATGGTTCTTGGAGAAATACAAATGGCGGAATATAGAAAGTCGTTCGCGTAGGAAGTGCCATTTGTATAGCCAGTGGTGTGGCAAGGTAGAGACGGTGACGTTGCCAGTTTGCTTATCGGCTACCAACATCTTCGCCTTTACTCCGTTTCTCTGCAGAGCTTCCATGAGACGGTTGGCTGCAACGGCAGCACCACCATTTGTCTCGCTTGTGTTTATGATGAGTACTCTCATAAGTATTAAGTTATGTGTACAAAGATAATGTAAATCGGTGGTAGTACAAAACGAAATCAGCCATTTATGAAAAAAATAACAATAGTTTTTGTAGTTTATGAAAAAATCAGTAATTTAGCACAAATTACGTTTCTCTTCAAACGTATAATATACGCATAATGACAAACAAACAACTCACTTTTGCCTTCTTCGGCAATACTTTCCAATTGCGCAAGTCGATTTCTTTGGTTCGTGCGCTCGACTATCTTCGTTCTTGCTCGGAGCGCGTGATATTCGACCGCCCGTTCCGCGACTTTCTTATGCACGACCAGCATCTCGACCTCTCCGGCGTTGAGGTATTCGACGGTGATGACTTCGATGCCGATTACGCCGTGTCTATCGGTGGCGACGGCACGTTCCTAAAGACTGCGGTGCGCATTGGCTGCAAGAATACGCCCATCGTGGGCATAAACATGGGACGCTTGGGTTTCCTCGCTGACGTGCTGCCCGACGAGGTGGAGAACGCTCTCGCTGCAATCATCGATGGCGACTACAAGATAGAACGCCACACGGCGATAGAGATACGTACGCATGGTGGCGACTTCGAGGGTTGTCACTACGCACTGAATGATATTGCGGTGCTGAAACGCGACAACGCTTCGATGATCAGCATACGCACGAGCATCGACGACTCGTTTCTTGTTACGTATCAAGCCGATGGACTGGTGGTATGTACGCCTACCGGCTCGACGGCTTACTCGCTGTCGAACGGTGGACCAATCATCGTGCCGCAGACGAGCACGCTATGCCTCACGCCAGTGGCTCCGCATAGTTTGAACGTGCGTCCGGTGGTTATCTCGGATAACAGTAGGGTGGAGCTACAGGTGGAGTCGCGCTCGCACAACTTCCTCGTGGCGGTAGACGGACGCAGCTATACCATGCACGAGGGCACAACGGTGAGCATACAGAAGGCACCGTTCTCAACGCTGATAATGAAGCCGAACAACAGAAACTACTTCTCATCGCTCAGAGAGAAGATGATGTGGGGAGCGGATAAGCGTTAGCGACGCTGACGCAATGTCGAATTACTTGCTATGAGGGTGTGTCAAAACTATAGAATTGCGATGAAAGGCTAACTGTAGGAGGCTACGGCATTCCTGCCGTAGCCATTGCCAACAGTTGTATTTCAGTTACTAATGGCTACGGCAAGAATGCCGTAGCCTCCTATAGTTGTATTTCAGTTACTAATGGCTACGGCAAGAATGCCGTAGCCTCCTACGATTAGAACCGTTTGCTATTCAAATTGCCAAATATTTTAAAACGATAAATGAAGATAACGACCTCTGACAAATACACGGTGAAGCAGATACTGCGCTGGCTCTGGCAGGCATGGCGTGGCAATAGGCTCCAGGCGGCGTTGAACGCGTTGCTTGGCGTGGCTGACGTGGTGCTCAGCCTGGCGCAGGTGTGGGCGGTGAAGCACGCCATCGACGTGGCTTCTGGCTCCAATCGCGGTTCTATCTATTGGGCTGTGGGCATTATGGGTGCACTGATACTGCTCAACTTTGCGGTGAATATATCGGGGGTATGGGTGCGTAATCTGCTCGGAGTGCGTGCGCAGAACCGTATGCAGCAAGCCACGTTGCGACGCATACTGCAGTCGGAGTGGCATAGCCGCGAGCACTTCCACTCGGGCGACGTGCTCAACCGCTTGGAGCTTGACGTGTCGAACGTCGTAACGTTCCTCACCGAGACGTTGCCGAGCACGCTCTCCACCGTACTCATGTTCGTGGGTGCTTTCGCCTGTATGTATCTTATGGACAGCACGTTGGCACTGATACTCGTGGTGATGATACCTCTCTTTGTGCTTGTAAGCAAAGTGTACATGCGCCGTATGCGCCGCCTCTCACGCCGTGTGCGTGAGTCGGATAGTAAGGTGCAGTCGTCAATGCAGGAGAGTGTGCAGCACCGCATGGTGGTGAAGACCTTGGAGGCGACGCAGGCGATGGTGGAGCGTCTTGAGACGACACAGTCGGAGCTGCGCCAGAACGTCGTCAACCGCACAAAGTTCTCCGTTCTCTCCAACTTTATCCTCAACTTCGGATTTGCTTTGGGCTATCTCTTGGCGTTCCTCTGGGCTGCGGTGCGTATGCAGGCAGGCTCGCTGACTTTCGGTGGCATGACCGCCTTTCTGCAGCTCGTCAACCGCATACAGTCGCCGGCGCGCACACTGACGAAGCTCGTGCCTGCTTTTGTGTCGGTGTTCACCGCTGCAGAGCGACTCATGGAGCTTGAGGAGGAACCGCGCGAGCCCGAAGGCGAGCCTATTCGGTTTGCCGACTCCTGCGGAATACGCCTTGAGAACGTCACCTATCGCTACGAGGACGGCACACGCGATGTTATCAGAAACCTCTCGTTCGACTTCCGTCCGGGGTCGATAACGGCTATCCTCGGCGAGACGGGTGCCGGAAAGACAACGCTCGTGCGTATGCTGCTTGCGCTGATGCGCCCGAAGAGCGGACATATATATATGTATGATGCTGATGGCGAAAAGGAGCTGACACCGCTGATGCGTTGCAACTTTGTGTACGTACCGCAGGGCAATACGCTTCTGAGTGGTACGATACGAGAGAATTTGTTGCTTGGCGACGCTACGGCGACGGATGAGATGATGCGCGAGGCACTTAGAAAGAGTTGCGCCGAGTTTGTCTTTAATCTGCCCGATGGGCTCGACACTCACTGCAGCGAGCGTGGCGGCGGACTCTCCGAGGGTCAGGCGCAGCGCATAGCAATTGCTCGTGCGTTGCTCCGCAATCGCGCCGTGCTCGTGTTCGACGAGGCAACATCGGCTCTCGATAGCGAGACGGAGTGTCGTCTGCTGCGCAATATCCTCGACAACGATACACACACCGTGATATTCATAACGCATCGTCCGGCAGTGTTAGAGTATTGTAGTCAGCAGCTTGTTATTTAAAGAAGCACTTGGAAATATGCTTTTTCACGTCGCGCATCGACCGGCGCAGACATCCGCATCGACCGACGCGGATGCTCGTAACGACCGACGCGGATGCTCGTATCGGTCGACGCGGATGCTATTATTGCTTGTTATTGTTGTCCGTAGTGCAGATTTACGTCCTTTAAGATTTCTTTCGGTACGAGCTGTGATATATCCTCGCCACGTGCCACCTTCTCTCTCACCTCCGTACTGCTGATGTCGTACAGTCCGGTGTTGTAGAGATGCACGCTTGGGGGCAGCGTGTCGGTGTCGATGGGCGACCCCGTGCGCGGATAGATGGCGATGGGGTAGTGGGCGATGATGTCTGAAGCGTGGTACCAGCGGTCGAACACCGCCCAGTTGTCGGCACCTATGAGGAGCGTGAACTCGCGGTCGGGGTAGTCGGCGGAGAGGTGTTGCAGCGTGTGCCACATATACGACGGACGTGGCAGGCGAAACTCGTAGTCGCTTGCCGTGAGTTGTGGATAGGGTGCAAGTGCACGCTGTGTCATATCGAGGCGCAGCTGGTCATCGAGCAGACTGCCTGCTGCTTTCAGTGGGTTCTGTGGCGACACAATGAGCCATATCTCGTCCAACCCGGCTTCTTCCAACATTCGCTTCGCAATGGCGATGTGTCCGTTGTGTATTGGGTTGAACGACCCGCCATAGATACCTGTCTTTTTCTTCTGCATTGTTTTATGTTTGTATAGGAGGGTATTTTTATGTTTGTATAGGAGGGTATGGCATCCTTGCCATACCCACGCTTCCTGCTATAATCGTATTTTTCCACGCAATCTGTGAAAACTCAGGGGGTGCAGCAGTCTCTGCTGCACCAACCGAGCAAACAGTATTTTCCCACAGATTTCACAGAACTTTCTTGCTGTAGCTTTCTCCCACAGATTTCACAGATTTCACAGAACCTTCTGCAGCGGTTGTTCTCTCACAGAATTCACAGAATTCACAGAACATTCTGCTGTGATTGTTCTCCCACAGATTTCACAGATTTCACAGAACTTTCTGCTGTAGTTTCTCCCACAGATTTCACAGATTTCACAGAACTTTCTTGCTGTAGCTTTCTCCCACAGATTTCACAGAATTCACAGAACTTTCTGCTGTGATTGTTCTCCCACAGATTTTACAGATTTCACAGAACTTTCTGCTGTGATTGTTCTCCCACAGATTTCACAGATTTCACAGAATTTTCTGCTGTGATTGTTCTCCCACAGAATTCGCAGAATTCACAGAACTTTCTTGCTGTAGCTTTCTCCCACAGATTTCACAGAACTTTCTGCTGTGGGACTCTTATGCCCCCAATAATCTGTGCTCATCTGTGTAATCTGTGGGAGCCTCTTCTCAGCAGAAGGTTCTGTGAGTTCTGTGGGTTCTGTGGGAAAACCTGCTGCCAATACTAAGTGGCTTCTTCTCAGCAGGAGGAGTGAATTCTGTGAAATCTGTGGGAGAAAGCTACAGCAAGAAAGTTCTGTGAATTCTGTGAAATCTGTGGGAGAAACTACAGCAGAATGTTCTGTGAGTGAGTTCTGCGGGAAAACCTGCTGCCAATACTAAGTGGCTGCGTGGGTATGGCAGGATGCCATACCCTCCTAATATACTACTCCTCGATGAATGAGCGGATAGCCTCGTAGGTCTCCTCTACAGCCTTTTCGAGGTCGTCGTTGATGATGATGCGGTCGAACTTCGGAGCCTGCGACAACTCGAACTCGGCTCGTGCGATGCGCTGCTCAATCACCTCGGGCGCATCCGTGGCGCGTCCGACGAGGCGGCGACGCAGCTCCTCCACCGATGGCGGCTGGATGAACAAACTCAGTGCGCGGTCGCCATAGAATTTCTTGATGTTGCAGCCACCCTTCACGTCGAGGTCGAACACCACGTTCTCGCCACGCGCAGCCTGCGTCTCTACCTGTTCTTTCAGTGTGCCGTAGAAGCGGTCCTGATACACCTCCTCGTACTCAAGGAACTCGTCGCGGCTGATGCGCTCGCGAAACTCCTCGGGAGTGATGAAGAAATACTCTACACCGTTCTGCTCGGTGCCACGCGGAGCGCGTGAGGTGCACGAGATGGAGAAAGCGAGGTGCAGCTCCGGACGCTGCATCAAACGATTGATAATTGTGCTTTTGCCGCTGCCACTTGGAGCGGAGAATATAATAAGTTTGCCCATGTTTTGAGTTTTGAATTTTGAGTTTTGAGTTTTGAGTTTTGAATTGTTGCCTTCGGCAATTTTGAGTTTTGAGTTTTGAGTTTTGAATTTTGAATTCATAACTCAAAACTCATTAATTCCAAATGCGCACAGCGCATAATTCAAAACTCAAAACTCAAAACTCAAAATTCTAAAGTGCGTTCAGCACCTGTTCCTTAATCTGTTCCAGTTCATCCTTCATCTTCACCACGATGTTCTGCATCTCGGCGTTGTTGCTCTTCGAGCCGGTAGTATTTATCTCGCGTCCCATCTCCTGCGCTATGAAGCCGAGTTTCTTGCCCTGACCTCCCTCTTCAGCCATTGTCTCGCGGAAGTAGTTGAGGTGGTTGGCGAGTCGCTGTTTCTCCTCGCTGATGTCGAGCTTCTCGATGTAGTAGATAAGCTCCTGCTCGAGGCGGTTCTTGTCGTAGTCCACCTCTGGGATGGAGCTCAGTCCGTCGACGATGCGTGTGCGAATCTTCTCCACGCGCGACTTCTCGTAAGGCTCGATACTCTTCAGTAGAGCCTCGATGTTGTCAATCTTCTCGCCGAACTTCTTCTGTAGTGCCGCACCCTCCTGCTGGCGGAACGCCACGAGTGCGTCGATAGCCTCGTCGATAGCCTTGCGTGCCACTATCCACTCCTCGTCAGAGAGCGTCTCTATCTCCACCTTCGACATCACGTCGGGCATACGCAGCAGCGTGACGAACCAGTCTGTAGGCAGCGGTATCTGGCACTCCGCTGCCACGTTCTTCATCTGCTCGCAGTAGTTCTTGGCAAGTGCAGTATTGATGGTTGTGGCATCGCTTGTGGCATCCTTCTCCACCCATATCGCGAAGTCGACCTTGCCACGTATCACCTTTGCCTGGATAGCCTGGCGTATCTCCATCTCCTTCTCTCTGAAGAGCGGAGCGATGCGTGTAGAAAGGTCGAGTGCCTTGCTGTTCAGAGACTTTATCTCGACGTTGATTTTCTTACCATTGTAGACTGCGACAGACTTGCCGTAGCCGGTCATTGAAAGTATCATATTGCGTGTTTGTTATTTATATGTGCGTGTTTGTTATTCAGAATGCAAATGTAGCTAATATTTTCCATATATGAAAAAAAACGTTTGCTTGTTTTTTTTAACGCTTCGTTAATGGGCGAAATTGAATAAAAAATTGTATTTTTGCAATCTATTATATTAATGTGTAGTCTGCCATTAAGCACCGATTATGAGTTATTGTGGTGTTTAGTAGTTGCAGACGCAGAAAAAATAAGAAAAGAATGTCGTGTATATTGAGCATTGATACGAGCACTAATGTGTGTTCAGTCGCCGTCAGTCAGGATGGTGCGTGTATATTCTCCAAGGAAGACTTTGATGGTCCGAACCACGCCGTGAACCTCGGCGTATATGTTGACGAGGCAATGTCGTTTGCCGATAGCCATGCCATACCGCTCGATGCCGTAGCCGTGAGCTGCGGTCCGGGTTCGTACACGGGTCTGCGCATCGGTGTGTCGATGGCAAAGGGCATCTGCTACGGTCAGAATCTGAAGCTAATCTCGGTGCCTACGCTCGAGTTGATGGCTGTACCCGTGCTGCTGCGTGAGGAAGTGGAGGAGGGCGCACTGCTCTGTCCGATGCTCGACGCACGCCGCATGGAGGTCTACTCGGCTGTCTACGACCGCGCGCTGCGCGAGGTGCGTGGCATTCAGGCGGACATCGTCGATGCCGATACGTACAAGGAATACCTCGACCGCGGACCGGTCTACTTCTTCGGCGATGGTGCCGAGAAGTGTATGGAGGTGATTAACCATCCTAATGCGCGCCTCATAAAGAACGTACACCCACTCGCTAAGTGGATGTATCCGCTCGCCGAGAAGCGTATCGCGTTGGAGAAGTTTGAAGATGTGGCATACTTTGTGCCGTTCTATCTGAAGGACTTTGTGGCGAAAGAATCAAAGAAGTTACTGTAATAGATATATGAAGATAAAAGGATTAGACTACAATACACAACGCGAGCACCTCGTGCTGCCCGAATACGGACGCGAGGTGCAGCAAATGGTCGACTACTGTGTCGGTTTGAAAAGTCGTGCTGAACGTCAGCGTTGTGCCAATACCATAATCGCGGTCATGGAGCGCATGATACCGCACACCTACGAGAGCAAGGACTACCGACAGAAACTGTGGGATCACCTCGCACTGATGAGCGGTTTTCAGCTCGATATCGACTACCCTTGCGACATCACCGAGGCGCACAATATGCTGAAGAAGCCGGCACCGATGCGCTATCCGATGAAGCGTATTCCGGTGCGCCACTACGGCAACATGATGTTCGAAGTGTTCGAGTTGCTTAAGAATATGCCAAACGGAGTGGAACGCACCGAGCTGACACGCCTCGCTGCCAACCAAATGAAGCGCGACCTCGTACTCTGGGGACACGGCTCTATCGACAACGAGAAGGTGGCTTCCGACCTTGCCGACTACACCGACGGTAAGATACAGCTCGACCTCGACACGTTTAAGTTCGACCGCACAGAGGCTCCGACACGCAATCAGGAGAGAAGACAACGTCGTAGAAAATAAACTACAAAGCTTATGGAATCGTTTATAATTGAAGGCGGACATCCGCTACGCGGCACCATCACACCGCAAGGAGCCAAGAATGAGGCACTTGAGGTGATTGCTGCTGTGCTGCTTACGCCCGAACCCGTCCGAATAACAAATATCCCTGATATTCTCGATGTCAACAATCTCATACGCTTGTTGCAGGATGTAGGCGTGAAAGTGATGCGCAACGGTAAGGGCGACTTCACGTTTCAGGCAGACGAACTCAACCTTGAGTTTCTCGCCAGCGACGAATACGTGAAGAAGTGCGCCGCATTACGAGGTAGCGTGCTTATGATGGGTCCGCTGCTCGCACGCTTCGGTAAGGCTGTTGTGGCAGAACCCGGCGGCGACAAGATAGGTCGCCGACGTCTCGATACACACTTCCTTGGTTTTAAGAACCTCGGTGCAGAGTTCAGCTCCGACGACGAGCGTCATGTGTACAACATCGAGGCGGAGAAGCTGCACGGCACATACATGCTACTTGATGAGGCTTCGGTGACTGGCACTGCCAATGTCGTCATGGCTGCCGTGCTCGCAGAGGGTACAACGACAATATATAACGCAGCCTGCGAACCGTATATCCAGCAGCTATGCCACTTGCTCAACGCTATGGGAGCCAATATCTCCGGCATCGCTTCTAACCTGCTCACCATCGTGGGTGTGGAGAAGTTGCATGGAGCCACACACCGCATCCTGCCAGACATGATAGAGGTGGGCTCGTTTATCGGTATGGCAGCAATGGTAGGCGAAGGCATACGCATAAAAGACTGCGCCGTTAAACAGCTTGGAGTCATCCCAGACGCATTCCGCCGACTCGGTGTGCAGATAGAAGTGGACGGCGACGACCTATATATACCGCACCAGTCGCACTATGTAGTCGACTCGTTCATCGACGGATCGATAATGACACTCGCCGATGCACCATGGCCCGGACTCACACCCGACCTCCTTTCGGTACTCATCGTGGTTGCTACGCAGGCTCGTGGCTCGGTGCTCGTTCATCAAAAGATGTTCGAGAGTCGACTCTTCTTCGTCGATAAGCTCATCGATATGGGTGCTCAGATAATACTATGCGACCCGCACCGCTGCGTCATCGTAGGACACGACCGCAATATACAGCTACGCGCAGGTCGTATGTCGAGCCCCGATATCCGCGCCGGCATCGCATTGCTCATCGCCGCTCTCAGTGCTAAGGGCACCAGCCGTATTGACAACATCGCACAGATCGACCGCGGATACGAGGACATAGAAGCACGACTCAACGCATTGGGAGCAAAGATTAGTAGAGTGTAAAGCAACTCGCTGGCTTGTAGTCTCGTTAACTCGTGAACAAATATCCTTGTCAACTCGTAACTCGTAACTCGTCAACTTGTCAACTCGTCAACTAACAAAAATGATAAAGAAAGAAACAGTATATAAGATAGGTAAGATAGGCAAACCGCATGGTGTGGACGGCGAGGTGTCGTTCCACTTCGACGACGACATCTTCGACCGCGTAGATGCCGACTACCTCATTCTCGACATCGACGGCATCCTCGTGCCGTTCTTCCTCGACGAATATCGCTTTAAGAACGACGAAACGGCACTCGTGCGCTTCGCCGATATCGACTCTCAGGAGCGTGTACGCGAGCTGACGGGCTGCGAGGTCTACTTCCCACGCGAGCACGTAGACACCGATGGAGAGGAACTCTCTTGGGCTGCTATCGTTGGCTTTAAGGTCATCGACGAGCGTACTGGCAAAGTTGTAGGCGAGATACACTCCGTCGACGGCTCTACGATCAATACGCTCTTCTGCCTGCTCACTCCCGACGGCACCGACCTGCTCATCCCTGCTTCCGACGACCTCATCGTCGAGGTGGATGCTGAGCACCAAGCGATAACGATGAACCTGCCCGAAGGACTGACAGAGCTGTAAGGGGGGCTTTCCCAGCTTATCCGCTTCTTTTAGCATATCTAGCATATCTAGCACATCTAGTATATCTAGCATATCTACCCCCTCAAGGTCACCAAAGAACATCAAGCAATAAACACAATCAATAACAATGAAACAAATCTGTATCCTCGGTTCCACCGGTTCGATCGGAACCCAGGCACTCGACGTGATAGAACAGCATAGCGACCGCTACGAGGTGTATTGCCTCACAGCCAACAACCGCTACGAGATGCTTGCTGAGCAGGCACGCAAGTTCCGTCCGGCTGCCGTTGTCATAGCCAACGAAGCCCACTACGAAGCCCTAAAGCTGCTGCTTGCAGACCTGCCAGATATCAAGGTGTATGCCGGAGCAAAGGCTCTCGACGAGATAGTGGAGGCACAACCTATAGACATGGTGCTTACAGCAATGGTCGGCTTCGCCGGACTCTCGCCAACAATACACGCCATCAAGGCACGCAAGACTATCTGCCTTGCCAATAAGGAGACACTTGTCGTAGCCGGCGACCTCATCTGCCGTCTCGCAGCTGAGTATCATGTGAACATACTGCCCGTAGATAGCGAGCACTCTGCCATCTTCCAGAGCATAGTGGGCGAAGGCGACAACGAGATAGAGAAGATATTGCTCACCGCTTCGGGCGGCCCGTTCCGCAAGTTTACACTCGACGAGATGCGCAACGTGAAGGCTGCCGATGCTCTGCGCCACCCGACATGGGACATGGGCGCGAAGATTACCATCGACTCAGCATCGATGATGAACAAGGGCTTCGAGGTGATTGAAGCGAAGTGGCTCTTCGGCGTTGAGGCTGACAAGATTCAGGTGCTGGTACACCCACAGTCGATAGTGCATAGCGCGGTACAGTTCCGCGATGGTGGCGTTAAGGCACAGCTCGGTGTGCCCGATATGCGACTACCTATACAGTATGCGTTCTCGTTCCCCGAACGTCTTCCGCTCAACGGCGATCGTCTCGACCTCTTCCGTCAGCCACTCGAGTTCTTCGAGCCCGACATGGAGAAGTTCCGCTGTCTCGCAATGGCATACGAGTCGATACGTCGCGGTGGCAACGTGCCGTGCATCGTGAACGCTGCCAACGAAGTGGTGAACGAGGCGTTCCGCCACGACCGCTGCGGATTCTTGCAAATGGCAGACATCATCGAGGCTACGATGCAGCGTGCCACGTTCATCGCACAACCTACATACGACGACTATATAGCTTCGGACGCAGAGGCAAGACGCATTGCGGCAAGCATGTTGTAATGTTGAATGACGAATTTTGGGTTTTGAATTTTGAATTTTGAATTGTCGGCAGCACCGATGAGGATTTATTCGATTTGGAATTCACAACTCTCAATTCAAAATTCATAAATTCAAAATGCGCGAAGCGCACAACTCAAAATTCAAAACTCAAAACTCAAAACTCTTAAATGGAAATATTTCTTATAAAGGCGCTCCAGTTTATGCTGGCTATCTCGCTCCTCGTGCTTCTGCATGAGGGCGGACACTTCTTCTTCTCGAAACTCTTTGGCGTACGCGTCGAGAAGTTCTACCTCTTCTTCGACCCTTGGTTCAGTCTGTTCAAGTTCAAGCCGAAGAAGAGTGATACAACCTACGGCATCGGTTGGCTTCCGCTCGGTGGCTACTGCAAGATATCGGGTATGATTGACGAGTCGATGGACACCGAGCAGATGAAACAGCCTGCTCAGCCATACGAGTTCCGTTCGAAGCCGGCTTGGCAACGACTCCTTATAATGATAGGTGGTGTGCTCGTCAACTTCCTCCTCGCGCTGTTTATCTACGCCATGTGTCTCTTCACATGGGGTGAGGACTATATCCGTCCGAAGGATATGGCGCAGGGAATGTTGTTCAACAAGGAGGCGAAGGCACTCGGCTTCCAGGATCACGACATACTTGTCGGCACCAATCTCGGAGAGTTCAAGGATGCAAAGGCTGATATGTATCGCGGTCTGGCTAACGCCACTGAGGTGTACGTGATACGTGACGGCAAGCAGCTGACCATAAACACTCCCGGCGACCTCGACCTGCTGAGTATGCTGAAGAACGTGCCTATGTTCGTACAGCCATACGTACCGGCTGTGGTGGACAGTGTGAGTCCGAAGTCGGCAGCAGAGCGCATGGGCTTGCAGAAGTCCGACCGCATCCTCTCGCTTAATGGTAAGCAGATTAACTCGTTCTCTGCTTTCACCTACGAGGTAGGACGTAGCACCGATATGTTCACCTGCGCACAGACACATGCCGACACAGTGAAGGCGCTCACCGCTGTGCTTATCGTAGAGCGTCAGGTGAAGGGTAAGACCGACACACTCACACTAAAGGGCCAGTTCGACGCTGTGTCTGCTGGCGGTTTCTCACCGTTCTCAAAGGGCGAGCCTATGCGTCTTGTGCTCGGCTATATGCCGCAGCAGCCCCAGTATAAGGTGACACACATCGACTATGGCTTCTTCGAGTCGTTCCCTGCAGGCGTTAAGTATGGCTGCAAGGTGCTCTCGGGCTACGTAGGCGACATGAAGTATCTCTTCTCGGCTGAAGGAGCGAAGTCGCTCGGTGGTTTCGGTGCTATTGGCAGTCTGTTCCCGTCGCAGTGGGACTGGCACTCGTTCTGGTTGATGACCGCTTTCCTCAGCATCATCCTCGCCTTTATGAACATCCTGCCTATCCCTGCGCTCGACGGCGGACACGTGCTCTTCCTGCTCTACGAGATGATAGCTCGCCGCAAGCCGTCAGAGAACTTTATGATATACGCCGAGTATATCGGCATCGGCGTTCTGCTGCTGCTCATGGTGATGGCGAACCTCAACGATATATTGCGATTTCTGCATATAATATAAGGTGTAATACATTTCCGTAGCGTGCTGTGGGCTGCTAACTAACCTTAGCCGCTGCGGACAAACAATTAGAAACAAAACAATTTAAAATAGAAAATTATGAAAGAACCAAAATGGTGGTTGGATACCGAAACACTCCAAGGCAGCGACTTTGCAATGTCTACTGCCTTCCCTGCGCTGATGCGTAAAGTATTTATCTGGATGGCTCTCGCACTTGTTATCACTGGTGTGACGGCATACGGTGTTGCTACGACTCCGTCGTTGTTAGTTGCCATTGTCACCAATAAGGCATTATTCTGGGGATTGATTATCGCCGAACTGGTACTCGTGTTTGCTGTCAGCGGTGCCATCAACCGTCTGTCGCTCGCTACCGCGACATTGCTGTTCGTGCTCTATTCGGTTGTGAACGGTGCTACGTTGTCTGTCATCTTCTTAGCTTATAGTATGCCGGCAATCATACAGACATTCTTCATCACCGCCGGCACATTTGGCGTTATGGCACTCGTGGGCTACACAACGAAGACCGACCTTACGTCGCTCGGTAAGCTGCTGTTCATGGCTTTGATAGGTCTTGTCATAGCTACTGTTGTCAATATGTTCGTGGGCAGCACAGGCTTCGACTATATCCTGAGCTACGTAGGCGTACTCATCTTCGTGGGCCTCACCGCTTACGACACGCAGAAGATCAAGCAGATGTGTATGCAGGCACCCGATGCAGGCGAGCATATGCAGAAACTCGCTCTGCTTGGTGCGTTGAGTCTCTACCTCGACTTCATCAACCTCTTCCTTTATCTGCTCCGTATCTTCGGAAACAATAAGGACTAATAACGTTTGTACGACTTGGCGTATGTGTGCCTAAGTAAACTTACGGTTTAAACGTCGGGCGGAGAATTACGTTTTACTTTGATAGCTTTCAAGTAGTTATCGTGCGAAAGTAGACGTAATTCTCCGCTTTTTTGTGCCCATAATTATAGCTGTATTTCTTTTAATTGAACGAAAAAGGGTGTTTGTTGAATAAATTTGTGGGGTTGATAGTTATTGAATAACTTTGCAAATGTAAAAAGGAAGAATAGTTTAGTATTAAAGTAGTAATTGTTAGAGAGTTAATAATTTAGAGAGTTATTTAAAAGTAAGTTAGAGAGTTAAACGAATTAAAATTAGAGTTTACACATACATCAGATTACGTTTCATACACACATTAAGCAATGTTATTTAAGCAAAAGACTACAAGTATTAGAGTAATCCACGGCGGTGGAGTCACAAACGAATGAATTTTGTTGTTGATTAATAGTTTTTTCGTGAGAAAAGGTTATAATGTACGGGACCATGATGGTCCCGTTTTTTTGTTTCGTTGAGAACTCCCAACTCGTTCTATCTTCCCAGATACTTGTCTGCGAGGTAGTTGTTCAGTGCCTCTTTGCACATATCGCCGATTGGCAGATATGTGTCGGCATCCATCACGATGCGGTTCTTTGTCACCTCCTGCACATGGTTCATGTTCACGATGTACGAGCGGTGTATGCGCAGGAAGTTGGACGGCAGGCGTTCCTCCATGCGTTTCATGGCGAGGAGCATGATGATGGGGCGTGGCTGATCGATGATGTGTACCTTCAGATATTCGGACATACCCTCAATGTAGCGTATGTCGGCAATCTTCACGCGCACCACTTTGTGCTCAGTCTTCAAGAATATGTTCTCGTCGGTGAGTTCTGGTTCGGGGTCGGTTGGCAGCGAGAGCGGTGTGTTGGCGTGCTCGTAGCGTTCCTTTACACGTAAGGCGGCGCGACGGAAGTCGTCGAGGCTGAACGGCTTCAGCAGATAGTCGACAGCATTCACCTTATATCCGTCGATGGCGTACTCGGAGTAAGCTGTGGTGAAGACCACAAGCGGTGGAGCCACGAGCGAGCGCACGAAGTCCATGCCGTTGAGGTCGGGCATGTTGATGTCGATGAAGATGGCATCAACACGCTCGCTGTTGATGATGTCGCGTGCTTCGAGAGCACTCTGACACTCGCCTACGAGAGTCAGGAACGGCACTTTTGATACGTAGGCAGCAAGTTGCTGCAGAGCCAGAGGCTCGTCGTCGATGATGAGGGTCTTTATCATAATTGTCGAAATTATGTGTTCAGTGCAATTTATAGTTGTGTAAATTCTTTCTTAGTGTGGCGTGCGTTTAGCTCTGCATCGGTATGTCGAGCTTCACTTCGTACGTCTTTTCCGCATCGTTGATGCTCAGTGTGTAGTCGTCCTCGTAGAGCAGTTCGAGTCGTTGGCGCACGTTCTGCAGTCCCATGCCGCCTTTCTCGTTCGACTTCTGTGGCTGTGTGGGCTTGCTGTTGCGGCAGCTGAAGAGCAGCCGCTTGTTTTCCACTTCTACGCTTATGTTGATGAACGACTCCTCGCGGTAGCTGATGCCGTGCTTGAAGGCGTTCTCCACGAAGATGATGAGCATCAGCGGAGGTAGCTTCAGCTCGGGCAGTTGCTGGGGTAAGTCCACGTTGATGTGTACCTTGTTGCTGTAGCGCAGGCGCATTAGCTGCACGTAGAGGTCGAGAAACTCCACCTCGCGCGTCAGCGGAATGAGCTTTTTACCACCGTCGTACAGTATGTGGCGCATCATCTTTGATAGTTCCACGATGGTAGTCTTGGCTCGTTCGGGGTCGATATCTACGAGGGCGTGTATGTTGTTCAGCGTGTTCATAAAGAAGTGGGGGTTCACCTGATACTTCAGATACTCCATCTGTTGCTCCAGGTTCTGCTTGTCGATAATCTTCTGACGCTCCAGGTCGCGTTGCGACATGAAGTAGAGCTTCACACCGAGGTTCATGCCCATCAGCAGCAGACCGCCGAAGAACGCCACCAACTCGCCCGGTCCTAACATGGGCAGGGGGTCGATGGGTTGGTACTCCAACGGCTTGCGGCGCATCGGGTTCTGCGGACTGCAATAGCGTCCGTCGCCCAGTCGCACTGCTGCCACTCGTTCGTAGGCGATAGAGTCGGCTTTCCACTCTTCTTCCATACGTATCTCGTCGATGTGTCTGTGCTTCGGTCGTCCTAAATAGTTGATGAATGTGCCGATGAGAAGTATGATTACCGACAGGCATAGGTAGGTTCCGGTCTTGCGCTTGCGTAGCAGGATGGGTAGAAGTAGGAAGTTGTGGATGGCGAACATCACAAGCCAGATACTTGTGTACTCCCATGCGTGGAGTATCTCGCCCCACGAGAAGGTGAGCTTTGGGTTGGCAGCCATGCGTGTGTATATATTCACCACTGGCGATGCATACAGCAACGCCCACATGAACGTATAAATGGTATGCTCTTTACGAAAATTCATAGGCTTTAGTTTTTATAACTCTCTTTGTTTTTAATATCTCTAATTCGTTTTCTATATCTCCATTTCGGGATAGTGGGCTTTCAGTGTAGCCAGTTTCTGATGCGTCTTCTCAAGGAAGGCGCGGTGCTCTGCCGATTCGGGGTTGAATGGGCGGTGGTTCAGTGCTGCCTTTATGGGTTGCCACTCGCTCAAGAATGTTTTAGTTTCGTTGCTGAAGAACGTGTCGGCGAAGCGTTCCCAGATGTAGTCGACGGCTTGCTGCGAGGGGTGCAGCATGTCGGGCGCATAGAAGCGATAGTCGCGAAGCTCGTCGCACACTATCTCGTACGCCGGGAAGTAGACGCAGTTCTTGGTCTGCTCTGCCACCAGCTCTGCTGCTAACAGCAGCGTAGCCTTCGACACGGCACTGCCGTGGAAACCATACTTGGCGTATCGTATCGGACTCACGGTGAGCACGATGCGCACGTCCGCTCTGCGCTCGCGCAGCATGTTTATGGCTTTCGTTATATATTCCGCACACTCGTCGACGCTGAGACTGCGCTCGGTGAAGAGTCGCTGCGGTCGCTTCTGGCAGTTGTCCACTATCTCGCCCGTCTCGTTGAGTATGTACACGCGGTTGGTGCCGAGCGTGAACACCGCCGTGCGCGCCACCTCTGCAGTCTCGGCTGCGAGGTAGCGCTCTACGGTGTGCAGTATGCTCGCCGGGTTGTACATCACGCCGTACGGATTGACCGTAGCGCGAAACTTGTCGTCGACGAATCTGCTGCCGATGTTGTCGGCAAAGCACGAGCCCACGAAGAGCATACGCTCGCAGGGGGCTATCGTGAACGGCGATTTGTCTATGGTGACTGGCGTGCGGAATTCCATTACAATCTGTTTCTTAGTTGGAAGTGGTTTCTGTTGAGAATTGAGAATTGAAAGTTGAGAGTTATGATATGTTCTATAGCTTATGCCTATTTGAAACTATAAAGGTATTCATAACTCTCAATTCTCAACTCTCAATTCTCAACTGAGAAGCCTCTTACTCTTTTTTCCTTCTTACTTCAAAGACAACTCCGCCGATGATGGCGAGAGCCAGCAGCAGGTAGGCTGCGTAAGCTGCGGTCTCGGTGTTCTTCACCGATGCCGGCTTGAACGTGAGCACCACTTTGTGCTCGCCTGGCTTCACGTTGATGGCGCGCAGCACGTAGTTGACGCGACCCACCTCTACGTCCTTGCCGTCGACGGTGGCAGTCCAGCCCGGGTAGTAAATCTCCGAGAACACCACTACGCCGCCCTTCGGCGACTGCACGGTGTATTGTAGCTCGTTAGGCTCGTACTTGTCGAGGTTCACTACTGCTGTGCCCTCCTGCTTGACGGCTTCTCCTAAGGCTGTCTTGAACTTGCCGTCGGCCACTGCCTCATGGCGCAGGTCGAGCTGCTTGATGGCATCGAGCTCCTGGTTGGCGTTGTCTACATACTGGAGGCGGTCGACGAACCACGCGTTGCCGTAAGCATACGGGTTCTGCAATGGCACGGTCTGTCCGCCCTGCAGCGGCATGATGATATACTTGGTGTTGAGCATGTTGAGCACCGGATAAACCGAGTCGCCCGCTACGCTTGTCATATCGCCCTGAGCATCGGCGATGGCAGACATGGCGTGCTGCATCTCGGGTGCGATATATGCGTCGATAAGCTCCTGATAGCGGCGCAGCTTGGCTGCATGGTAGCCACCAATCGACTTATGGTAGTACGATGTCTCGTTCTCGTTGAACGTGTTCGACGCGAGGTTCAGCACGCGATAGTCGAGCGATGTGTCCTGCAGAATCTGGCGGTCGGTGGCTGTCTCCTGCTGCGGAGTCTCGCGCACGCTGCGCTCCACGAACATAGCGTCGTTGAGGTAGCGCTTGTTCACCTGCCACATATCCACGAGACAGAGCGCGAAGATGAGAGCCACGGCGTACTTCGGCTGCAGCTTCTTCAGCAGAGCGAGCACGAGGATGACGGTTCCGGCGAGTATCACGAAGAACGAACGCCAGCAGTCGGCGGTGAATATAGAGATGCGTATCTCGCGCAGGTTGCTGATGAGCGGAGTGAGATACTCGCTCGGTATAGAGGCGAGCGCATGCAGCTCGGCGTTAGACACAAAGTCGGGGAAGAACACCGTAGGCATGATGGCGAACGCCACGCACATACCGGCTGTGAGCACAAAGCTGAGCACGAGCCACGAGCGGTTCTTCACCTCGCGGCACACCAGTCGGTGCGAAGCCGGACCGACGAGCAGCGGGGTGGTGCCCTTGAGGAAGTTCTCGGTCTCGAGCACCTTCTTCAGAGCCAGCATAGCAAGCAGCGGAATAGTGAACTCGGCGATGACGAGTATCGACGCCACGGTGCGGAACTTCGCGTACATCGGCACATAGTCGAGGAAGAGGTCTGTGAACCACATGAAGTTTCTGCCCCACGAGAGCAGTACGGAGAGCACCGTCGCAGCGAGCAGCGCCCACTTCATCGGGCCTTTCACTATGAACAGACCCAGCACGAAGAGCAGCATCACGAACGCTCCGACGTACACCGGACCGCTTGTGCCCGGCTGGTTGCCCCAGTACTGACCCAACTGCTGATATATCTGATAGAACTCGGGGTTGGCTTTCTCCATAGCCTTCTCGTTCTGCGCCAGCGGCACCGAAGCACCGCCCTTGGTGTTAGGCACGAGCAGCGTCCAAGTCTCGTCGATGCCGTAGCTCCACTGCGTTATATAGTCGCGGTCCAAGCCGCTCGAAGTCTGGTTGGCTGCGTTCTTCTTCACCAGTTCGCTCTTGCCGCGCATCGACTCCTGTGTGTACTGCCATGTGTGGTAGAGGTTGGAGAGGTTGATCACCACGCCTAATACAGCTGCCACCGCGCACACCGCCGTAGCCTTGGCGAAGCGTGCCATCTGCTTCTGGCGCAGAGCCTCCACGAGGTAGGCGATGACCATGAACAGCACGATGAACAGATAATAGTAGGTCATCTGTACGTGGTTGGCTTGAATCTCGAGTGCCGTGAACAGACCCGTGAGCACGAAGCCCCACACGTACTTGCCACGATAGGCGAGCACGATGCCCGCAATCATCGGCGGCAGATAAGCCAGCGCAATCACCTTCCAGATGTGTCCGGCGGCGATGATGATGAAGAAGTAGCTGCTGAAAGCCCACAGAATGGAACCTAACGCTGCCAGCTCGCGGCGGAAGTCGAACGCGCGCAGCAGAATGTAGAAGCCCAAAAGATAGGCGAACACGTACCACACGTTCTCCGGAAGCCACAGGTGGTAGAACTTGCCCACGCCGTTAAGCACCTCCTGCGAGTCGTATGACGGAGCCATCTGATACGTAGGCATACCGCTGAACAAGGCGTTGGTCCAGCGGGTGCGCTCGCCCGTGCGCTGGTAATACTCAGTAAGCTCCTCGCCCGCGCCACGTCCGGCTGACGAGTCGTGACGATAGAGGATGCGCCCCTCCGTGTCTGCCGGGAAGAAGTAGGCAAACGCGATGACCGCAAACAACAACACTACCAGCAAGTCTGGCAGAAAGCGTTTCAAAGTCTTCATTGATATTCTTGTTTTGTTTGATTATACATTAATATATATATGTTTGCAAAGTTACAGAAATAATTCAAAATACGCAGTAATCGGAGCCTTTTTTCTTGTTCCTTGCGTCGTGCTGCGTCCGCCACCCAATCGGATTCCGTCCGCCGCCCGATCAGATTCCGTCCGCCGTCCGATCAGATTCCGTCCGCCACCCAATCGGATTCCGTCCGCCGCCCGATCAGATTGCGTCCGCCGTCCAATCAGATTGCGTCCGCTGCAGACGGTCAGTTCACGTGACTGTAAAGTGTAAAATATGTCATTAAAAACGCTTGAAGTGTCATTATGGCAGACCGTCGGCTCTGCTTTTTGTCAGCAAAAGACAAGACATTTAGCTTTTGGCACACCATTTGTATATCAGTAAGCGAAAACATCAACCAATTAAAGTAAAAAATAAAAAAAACGAAATATTATGGGAAAGATTATTGGAATCGACTTAGGTACTACAAACTCTTGTGTTGCCGTATTTGAAGGCAACGAACCGGTAGTAATCGCCAACAGCGAAGGCAAGCGCACAACTCCTTCAATCGTTGGTTTCGTAAAGGACGGCGAGCGTAAGGTAGGCGACCCTGCAAAGCGTCAGGCAATCACCAACCCGAAGAACACCGTATATTCAATCAAGCGCTTCATGGGCGAGACCTATGAGCAGTGCGCTAAGGAGGTGACACGCGTACCGTTCACCGTAGTGAACGAAGGCGGCTATCCGCGCGTTGACATCGACGGACGCAAGTACACTCCGCAGGAAATCTCGGCAATGATACTTCAGAAGATGAAGAAGACCGCTGAGGACTATCTCGGTCAGGAGGTAACAGATGCCGTAATCACCGTTCCGGCATACTTCTCCGACTCACAGCGCCAGGCTACAAAGGAGGCAGGTCAGATTGCAGGTCTTAACGTCCGCCGTATCGTGAACGAGCCGACAGCAGCCGCACTCGCTTACGGCGTAGACAAGGCTAACAAGGACATGAAGATCGCAGTGTTCGACCTCGGTGGCGGTACATTCGATATCTCTATCCTCGAGTTCGGTGGCGGCGTGTTCGAGGTGCTCTCTACAAACGGCGATACACACCTCGGCGGCGACGACTTCGACCAGGTAATCATCGACTGGCTCGTACAGGGCTTCAAGGCTGACGAAGGCATCGACCTCTCTAAGGACCCGATGGCTATGCAGCGTCTGAAGGAGGCTGCAGAGAAGGCAAAGATTGAGCTCTCAAGCACCACACAGACAGAAATCAACTTGCCGTACATCTCAGCTGAGGGCGGCGTGCCAAAGCACTTGGTTAAGAGCCTCACACGCTCACAGTTCGAGCAGCTCGCACACAATCTTATCCAGGCTTGTCTCGTACCTTGCCAGAACGCAATGCGCGACGCAAAGCTCCAGACATCAGACATCGACGAGGTGATCCTCGTGGGCGGTTCAAGCCGTATACCAGCCGTACAGACACTCGTTAAGAACTAC
Organism: Prevotella sp.; assembly: GCA_052272805.1. Lineage (GTDB taxonomy): Bacteria > Bacteroidota > Bacteroidia > Bacteroidales > Bacteroidaceae > Prevotella. The sequence goes on from DAVZJL010000018.1 coordinate 33,043, forward strand.
TTCGGCAAGGAGCCTTCAAAGGGCGTTAACCCCGACGAGGTGGTAGCCGTAGGTGCATCTATCCAGGGCGCCATCCTCAATAAGGAGAACGGCGTAGGCGACATCGTTCTGCTCGACGTAACACCGCTTACACTCGGTATCGAGACAATGGGCGGCGTGATGACAAAGCTCATCGACGCCAACACCACAATCCCGGCTAAGAAGAGCGAGACATTCTCTACAGCCGTCGACAACCAGACAGCCGTGACCATCCACGTGCTCCAGGGCGAGCGCCCGATGGCTGCACAGAACAAGTCAATCGGCCAGTTCAACCTCGAAGGCATCGCACCGGCACGCCGCGGCGTTCCACAGATTGAGGTGACATTCGACATCGACGCCAACGGTATCCTCAACGTATCTGCAAAGGACAAGGCAACAGGCAAGGAGCAGGCTATCCGCATCGAGGCTTCTTCAGGCTTGAGCAAGGAGGAAATCGAGCGCATGAAGGCAGAGGCAGAGCAGAATGCAGCTTCTGACAAGGCAGAGCGCGAGAAGATCGACAAGCTCAATCAGGCAGACTCGATGATCTTCACAACCGAGAACTTCCTCAAGGACAACGGCGACAAGATTCCTGCCGACCAGAAGCCGGGCATCGAGCAGGCTCTGCAGCAGCTCAAGGACGCTCACAAGGCTGCCGACGTAGCTGCCATCGACACCGCCATCGCCAACCTCAACAACGTCATGCAGGCAGCTTCTGCACAGATGTATCAGGGCGGTGCACAGCCGGGCGCAGGCGCTCAGGCAGGTGCTCAGCCAGGCGCAGACAACGGCGCAAAGGCTGATGACAACATCCAGGATGCAGACTTCGAGGAGGTCAAGTAAGTATTGATAACTACCGAAAGGTATAAATAGATAAATCCGCATAGCTCAATGAGTTATGCGGATTTTCTTTTTAGTTAAACTTTGTATTTCTTTCGTTATATTCGGATATTTGCTGTATTTTTGTGCCATATTTGTACCAACACTTATCAGTAGATAATGTGACACTTAATAACAATAGTAATAATAAAAACAGAACTGTATGGGTGCAGCAAAGTTTGAGATAACAAGGAAATGTAAGATTTGCGGTGAACCATTCGTTGCAAAGACCATCACGTCTTGGTATTGCTCACCAAGATGTTCTAAAGTTGCATTTAAACGCAGAAAAGATGAAGAGAAAAGAAATGAGCGTTTGGATGCTATAGCCAAAGCTATTCCCAAAGACCAAGAGTACATCACCGTTCCCGAAGCCTATTCTATGTTTGGCATCAGTAAGGAAACCCTTTATCGCCAAATACGAAAGGGCGTTATTCCAAGTGTTAACGTAGGGCAACGCCAAACACGAGTAAGTAAAGAAACGCTTATGGAGATGTACCCTCTAAGGAAGAGTCTACTTAAAAAGCAGCCCAAGCCCATTCCAAAGTTGTATAGTTTGGAACCAAAGGATTGCTATACGATACAGCAAGCGTGTGAGAAATATCACATGAATGATAGTACACTCTATCTTCAAATTAGAAAGTTCTCAATTCCTACTCGGCAAATCGGCAATTTCGTATATGTGCCCAAGAAGGAAATTGACAACCTCTATAAATAAGCATCCCTATGAAGAAATCTCTATCCCACAC
>DAVZJL010000019.1:0-33740 GCA_052272805.1 Prevotella sp.
TCGCCCTGCTGCTCGGCCTTGCCGCCTGCACGCAGGACGAACTAAGCTCCCCCTCGGGGGGAGTGGAGGGGGCTCCCATCGTCTTCACCGCCACGGGGCTGAATCCCGCCGCGACATCCACCGTCGGCACCCGTGCCCCGGTGGACGGCAATTGGGAAGGCGTGCAGAGCGTGGCAGTCCTGATGGACGGCACGGTGAAGGCATACGACGTGACGCCCTCCACCACCGACCCCACCAGCGCCACGCTGACCTCCACCGATCCGTACTACTGGAGCAACCACAACGACATCACCGTCACAGCGTGGTGGCCATACACCGAGGGCGAGACAACTCTGCCTGCTGTGAAGGTAAAAGCCAACCAAAGTGCCCAAAAAGACTTTGAGACCAGCGACCTCATCGTAGCCGACGGGCAGACGGTGACCTACGGCAGCCCCACGCTCCGCTTCACCCACCGCACGGCGCGGGTGACCATCGTCCTGACGGACTACACCGAGGAGTCGATGGTCGTGCAGCTGACGGGCCTCTCCACCGAGGGCGGCAACCCGGCCGAAATCACCCTGTATAACAAAGGTGGCGATACCTACACCGCCCTCGTAGCCCCGCAAAGTGTGGCAGCTGGCACGACCTTCATTACCTGCACCTTCACTGACGGCAAGACCTTCGTTTATAAGATGAAGAATGCTACCGACTGGCAGGCGGGCGGTGAATATACCTACACTGTCTCCCTCGCTGCGGCAAAAGGCCCGGGTTATACCATAGAGGACGACGGCAGCTACACCGTGACCTCCGCCGATGGTCTGATGACTGTAGCCGAATTAGTGAACGGAGGTAAGACCGACATAAACATTACCCTCGGCGAAAACATTGACCTGACGGGCAAAGGCTGGACGCCGATAGGCACAAACTACGACAACTCATACAAGGGTACCTTCGACGGCCGCGGCCATACCATCAAGGGGCTGACCGTTACGACAAAGGAACAATTTGTGGGTCTGTTCGGCTATCTCGGTAATGCCGGTACGGTGAAGAACGTGGTGATGGAAGGCATACAGATAACAAGCAATCACATGTTAGGGGTTGGCTGTACTGGCGGCGTGGTAGGATATAACTGGGGTACCATTGAAAACTGCTCGGTGTCGGGCAGCGTCAGCGGCACGGAGTGTGTCGGCGGTGTGGTGGGTAGACAAACGAGCAGCGGTTTCATCATCGGATGCAGTTCCTCGGCCACAGTGAAGGGAATGCGCTATGTCGGCGGCGTGGCAGGAGAAGAATGGGGCATCATGACCGCTTGCTATGCCACAGGCAACGTGACCTTAGAAATTGGCTACCATAATAATCTCTCTGGCGGTGGTGTAGTGGGATTAAGCGGAGGAAACCGCGTCCTTGCCTGCTATGCCATTGGCAACGTAACCAGTACAGGTAGTAGCACTGGCAATGTACATATCGGCGGCTTGTTGGGAGATAGCTACACCGAAGTGACCGCCTGCTACTGGAAGAACAATCAGGAACAAGGCTTCGGCCGCAATCACCATAAAACCGCCCCCGAAGCTACGAAGGTGGACGGCACTGTCGTTACCTGGAAGAATGCCGTCGATGCCATGAACACCGCCTTGCAGAACGCAGGCTCAAAGTGGCGTTACGAACTTACCGGAGCATTGCCTACCTTGAGGAAGTAGTAAGCCGTCGGGGTGGGGGAAAGCCCCCACCCCCGACGAGTATTAACTGAAGTATAATCCCAATTATTATTCTCCGCTAAAACTCCAAAGAACAATAAAAACTTTGCAGAAGCCAACCGTAATACAGAAAAACAGTGATTACAACATAGAAACAACAAAAAGGGTGCACGAAGCACCCTTTTTGTTTATTATTATCAGAAGTGTTTTTTACTCCTTGTTTACAGTTTCCTAAACACCCCCTGCATCTGCTCGCCGAGTCCGATGGTGTAGCCCTGCGATACAAACACTACGCGGTTGAAGGTGTCGGCGATGATGAACATCGGCATCTGCTTCTCGTTCATCAGCTTCATCTCACGAGCAATCTGCTTGCGTACCGAGCCGTCCTTGTCGAGGGCGAACTGCACGGTAGACGGCAGGCTCGGGAACTCGTCGTGGTTGAACTTGGCTGCGTCGGCTTCGCTCTCGAAGAGTAGTACTACCGGGCGACCCCATGCCTCGAACGCTTCCTTCATTTTCTCGATGTCGTGCAGAGCGTGGTTGGTAGGCTCCTGGCCTACGCCGAGGATGCCTACAACGTAATAGCCGCGACCAGTCTGAGAGAGCAAGCTCACCTCCTTGCCCTCCTTTGTTACAAGGCTCTCCGAGTTGAACGAACCGATGACAGACACCTCGTTGGTGTTCTGGCGTATCTCAAGAGGCAGAGTTGTGGTCTGACCCTCCACAATTTCGAACAGGCGGTTAGAGGCGAGTACACTGCCGCTCGCAAGACGCGTGCCCGTGGTGAGCATATATGTGCCCGCATCGAGCTTGTAGCCGTTCTTGAACGTGTTGCTCCATGTCGTGCCGTTGCCCATATCAGCCTGACCCTCCTCGAAGTTCAGCAGATGAGCCGTGCCGTTTTCTATGCGGCTGATTGTGAAGTGGCTGTAATACTTCGGGTTGTCGAGCAGTGGGGTAGCCTCGTATGTCAGCATGATTGTGCCGAGCGCGGCAGCGGTAGATGTCTTGTCGGCTGTGTTGTCGAACTTCACATCCTGCCATTTGCCGTTCTTCTTGTACTGTATCTTGCCCGTCACGGCATCCTTCTGTGCTTCGATGCCGAGGCTGCGAGCTACGTCCACGAAGAAGATGTCGCGCGAACGCTCGTCGGTAATCTTCGACTTCATCACGCCGACTGGAGTCTGTGCGATGCGCAGAGCCTTCTTGTCGGGGTTAATACGGATGTTCTTCTTTATCCACTCTACGAGCTTCATCGGGTCGGCGCGGAAAGCGTCGGCTGTCTTCTTGTTGAACGCCTTCTCGAAGTACTGCTTGAACGGGATGGTGATCAGCTCGTCCTCGACACGCGGCGAGAGCTGGTCGGTTGTTGCGTTATAGCTGTCCTCAAGTATCTCGGCCCGGATGTCGCGCAAGTCCTTGTCGCTAAGTGTGGCGAGTATGCCCATCACGCGGTCTTCGTTGTCGCGATGACGATTGATGAAGTCGACGATGGTCTGCTTGTTGCCGCGCGACTTGAAGATATACTCTGCTCCGCGCTCACTGATGCGCTTCGCCTCCTCCATGGTGGGGAAGGTGGCGGTATAAGCTTTGCGGATGCTATCCTCAAGAGCAAAGCGGCGCTGGTTCTCCTTGTGCATCTCATCGCTGACGTATGGCAGCTGCGGATTCTCCTTCGGTGGAACGAGGTCTAAGTTGGTTGGCTGCGTGGGTATGGCAGGGATGCCATGCCCTCCTACAAGTGCACCCCCTGGGAGGGTGAGTATGGTTTCTTTGTCCTTGCCGAACGATACCTTCTGATATGTGTATTTGCCGTCCTTCGATGCCCATACCACCAGGTCGCCGATGCCTGCAGAGAGCGACGTGTGACCCTTTGCGTCGGTGTACTTCGTTACTGCCGTGAAAAATTCAGCGTAGTTGTAAATCTTGAACTCGACACGTGCGTTCTCTACTGGTTTGCCCTCGCTGTCCTTGACGTAGAAGTCGATAGACGCAACCGGCGCATAGTTGGACGTGAGGTTGATTTCTGTGAAGTTGCTTGTGCGCAGCATCACCTCCTCCGGACCGTTATAGTCGCCGAAAGCGCGTGTGTGCATGAGCATTGCTCGCGAAGCCGGAGCATTGAACCAACCGAGGTTGAGCACTGGTTCTGGCTCGCACGCACCGAGGAAGTACCACTTGCCGTCAGCCCATGCCTCTACCCAAGCGTGGTTGTCGTCGGTGTGTGCCCAGCGTGGTGTGTACACTTGGCGTGCAGGAATGCCCACGGCGCGCAATGCCGCAACAGCAAACGTACTCTCCTCACCGCAACGGCCGGTTGCGGTCTTCAGCGTAGCGAGTGGTGCCGACGTACGGGCATCTGAAGGCTGGTAGGTCACCTTCTCGTGGCACCAGTGGTTCACCTCAATGATAGCATCCATCATCGACATACCCTTGATGCGGTCCTTCAGTTCGTTGTAGAACACCGAGCGTGCATTGTCCAGAGCCTCGTTGTTGACGCGGATTGGCACAACGAAGTGGCGGAAAAGCAACTCCGGAACGTTCTTGCCCCAAGGCATCTCCTCGCGAGCCTTGAACGCCATGCGTACATTGTCGGCGAAGAACGAAGTGGGGTAGTCGGTGACATCGGCAAGCGGCATGTAGGCATAGAGGAACTTCAACGCTTCCTGCTCGTCAGCCGTAAGCTTTTCTTTCTGTGTGTCGTAGAATGTCTTGCCGACAGTCTTCACGCGTTCCTTGAAGATGTTCTCCACGGTGTTGCGGTAGTTGGTGTCGGATATGAATTGCCCTTGCGCATTCGCTGTGAGGCTCAATGCGAATATGGAGGCAGTGATGAGTATCTTCTTCATTATTGTTTAAAATATTATAAAAAAGGAGACTATGGTTTGTTTTCATAGTCTCCTGTATTCTTTTGTGTTTAATTTTTTACAAGTCAATCTTGTTTACACGCTTCTCATGGCGACCACCTTCAAATGGAGTCTTGAAGAACTCGTCCATAATCTTCTCTGCTGTCTTGTTGTCGATGAAGCGACCCGGCATAACGAGGACGTTTGCGTCGTTGTGCTGGCGTGTGAGTTGTGCAATCTCTGGAGTCCAAACCAATGCAGCACGTACACCCTTATGCTTGTTGAGGGTCATTGCCATGCCCTCGCCGCTACCGCAGATGCCGATGCCGGGATAAACGTCACCGTTAGAGATAGCTTCGCCTAACTCATGAGCAAAATCCGGATAGTCGCAGCTAAGGTCGCTGTATGTACCGTAGTCCTTAAACGGAATGTTGTGGCTCTCAAGGTATTCAACAACAAATTTCTTCAATGCGTAACCTGCGTGGTCGCATGCAATGCCTACTGTCTTAATTTCCATAGTACTGTAGTTTTATTGGATTATTAATAAAGCAAGCTTATGCAGAATTTCTTGCTTAACATGAAGCTCTGCATAAGCTATGCCTGTTTATTTAGATAAGTAATCTTTCACCTGCTTAAATACGTTCTCTGCGTTGAAGCCCAATTTCTCGTCGAGCACCTTGTAAGGAGCAGAGAAACCGAACGACTCAAGACCATAAACCATGCCTTCTACGCCTACAAGGCTCTGAAGTGTGACGGGCAGACCTGCTGTCATACCGAAAATCTTTGCACCCTTCGGCAGTACAGACTCCTGATACTCCTTGCTCTGTGTGCGGAACAGACCCTCTGACGGAACGCTTACGATACGTGTCTTGATGCCGTCAGCGTTGAGCAACTCGGCACCTGCGAGGAGTGTAGACACCTCCGAACCAGAAGCGAGGAGGATAACGTCGTAGTTAGGATCGTCCTTAACGATGTATGCACCCTTGCGAACCTGAGAGTAGTCAGTGCCTTCAGGCAGGGAGTTCACGTTCTGGCGTGAGCAAATCATTGCTGTCGGTGTGTCCATGTTCTCGTTAGCCATCTGCCAGCATACTGTTGTCTCGTCGGCATCTGCAGGGCGGAATACGCGTACAGAGTCCTGCCCCTTGTGGTTCTTCAGCTTCTCCATGAGGCGAATCTGTGCTTCCTGCTCAACCGGCTCGTGTGTAGGTCCGTCCTCACCAACGCGGAATGCGTCGTGCGACCATATGAACTTGATTGGAACGCGCATGAGAGCTGCCATACGAATAGCCGGCTTCATGTAGTCGGAGAATACGAAGAATGTGCCGCAAGCCGGGATAACACCACCGTGGAGGTACATACCGATGCAGACACAAGCCATAGTAAGCTCGCTGACACCTGCCTGGAAGAATGCTCCGGTGAAGTCGTCAGGTGTAAGCTCGTGAGTCTTCTTGAGGAAGCCGTCGGTCTTGTCCGAGTTGCAGAGGTCGGCAGAAGAGCAAACCATGTTAGGCACCTGCTCTGCCAATACACCGAGGCAGTTGGCTGAAGCAACACGTGTTGCAACGTCGCGCTTCTGAACAAGTTCGCTCCAATCTACCTTCGGAGCATTGCCTGAGAACCAAGCGTCCATCTGCTCAGCCTTCTCGGGGTTAGCCTTGCGCCACTCTGCTTCTGCTGCATGTCTTTCCTTTACAACCTCGCGGAGCTCAGCGTTGCGCTTCTCATAGAGTTCCTTAACGTCGTCGAACACAACGAACGGATTGTCCAGGTCGCCACCGAGGTTCTTCACAGTGTTCTCGTAAGCACCACCACCAAGCGGTGCACCATGAGTCTTCACGCTGCGCTCGTAGCTTGAGCCGTCTTCCTTGCGTGCGCCCTTAGCCATAACGGTGTGACCGATGATGAGGGTAGGACGCTGCTCTTCCTTGTTAGCGAGGATGAGAGCTGCACGAATCTCGTCAGGATCGTTGCCGTTGATTTCAAGAACGTTCCAACCCCATGACTCGTACTTCATGCGTGTGTTCTCGCGCATTACGACATCGCACTCTGTAGAGAGCTGAATCTCGTTGGCATCGTAGAACATGATGAGGTTGTTGAGTTTGAAGAGACCAGCGATACGGCCTGCGCCCTGAGATATTTCTTCCTGAACACCTCCGTCAGAGATGTAAGCGTAAATCTTGTGCTGCATCATGGTGCTGCCAAGACGAGCCTCAAGGAACTTCTCTGCAATAGCAGCACCTACAGCGTAAGTGTGTCCCTGACCGAGGGGTCCAGATGTGTTTTCAATTCCATGAATAATGTCACGCTCAGGATGTCCCGGACATACGGTTCCCCATTGACGGAATGTCTTCAAATCGTCAATTGTGTACTTGCCCTGCAAAGCGAGAGCTGAGTAGAGCATTGGCGACATGTGACCAGGATCGAGATAGAAGCGGTCGCGGCCCTCCCATGTCGGCTGATCTGGATCGAACACCAAGAACTCCGAGAAAAGAACGTTGATAAAGTCAGCACCACCCATAGCACCGCCCGGGTGACCTGATTTGGCTTTTTCTACCATCGATACAGCAAGCAGTCGGATGTTGTCTGCCGCATGGTTCATTAAATCCTTATTATTCATTTTATTATTTAAAGTTTAACAGTTTCTTTGTGAAAAATAGGTTTTAAAAGATTTGAAGCAAGCTTTTCATGACCTTTTTTCCTTATTTTCTTTTGCAAAGATAGCGAATATAGTTGATATAATGGCTATATTGATTATGGAATTTAAAAATAATTCTATAATTTGTCGAAATTTAGTGGTGCTTAGTTCTTAATTTTACTATAACCCACGAGGCTATATGTGCGCTGTCCTATACCTTTATAATATACAAGCATTTGATAGCTGTTTTCGGTTTGAAAAAAGTTGCCTTCTGTTGAAACCGGATGCAGGCTGTTGTCGTTGTGTTTTGTGAGGTACTGATAGGAGTAGTAACCTTGCTTCAGTGGCACGTTCGCCTCATAAAGTTTTGTATGCTCGTTGTAGCTCATCTCGTATTGCGGTGTGAAACGGTCATTGGTCCACACGCCGTTGATGAACACTCTGCCGTTCTGTCGTGGTGCTTGTAGGCGGAAATTGACGACGACGTATTCCGAGATGCGATCGTTCTCGATGTTGTCGCTGTTGCGTATGTAAAAACTGCCGTTGGCATCTTCGTCGTAAACATAGCTTGGACGTGGTAGGTCAGTCCATATTTGTGCGTGGTAGTTAGTACCATCCCACCATGTGTTCTCAATGCCAAGGGTGGGGTGGGTGACATCAAGTATCTCGAACTTATGATACTCGTTGCCTCCATCGAAGATGAGGTTGCGGTTGTGCTCCCAACGCAGTCCGCTTCCGGTTTGGTATTGTGGCGTGGGGTTTATGCGGGCGGTGCTCCAGCGTCCGTTTTGCATGACGACGGTGTACAACTCTATGTTGGGGTTGGTGATGTTAAGAGCAGAGTAGTTGATTTCTGCAGCCACTTGCTGGTGGGCTTTGTTGATGCCTATATCTGTGTTTGTAGTTACGGACATACTTGCTTTTACGAGTGGTTCCACTATCATGAAGCAAGCCGTGAAAATAGTGTCGCCGTTGTTCTCGTCGTAAACAGTCAGACGATAGTTGCCGCTCATTTTGATGCGGCAATTCTCGTTGGGGATAGAAAGGCGATAGTGGGTGTAGAGGGTGTTGGTGTTGAACGACTGTTCTATGTCGTCGATGGTGCAACCATCGGTAAATCCCTCACAATAGTCGGAGTCGAAAATGCCCTCCGACACACTCCAGTCTGCCTCGCAATGTTGTAGGCGATATACGTAGCGGTGGTACTCGTGTGTGAGGTCGTCGAAACTGATGTTTATCGGTTCGCCGTCAAGCGTAGCTATAGGCATGGATAGCCAGTCCTTGCCAGCCACGACCTGCAATGATGCAATATTCTCCGACTTGATGTCGTTGTATTGTGCAAAGCTGTTAGTGGCGACAAATGTCGACAATGTGAGTATTAATGCCAATAGAGCTGTTCTCATAGTTTGCTATTTGTGGGGTGTTGTCTTTCTGTTTTAAAAGTCGACCGACAGTTTGACGTTGATTTGTCTGCCCGTCAGATAGTTAGGCACGGCGTATTGCTGTCCGGTGACGTCGGTAATCCAGTAGTAGGAGTTCACGTTGTTGATGCCGAAGAGGTTCAGACACTCTGCTCCCACCCATAGGTTGCGTATCGGATTGCGCTTCTTGTGGCGGTCGTTATTGTCGATGATGCGGTAGTTCAAGCCTACGTCTGCTCGTTTGTAAGCCGGAGCACGGAATACGTTCGATTCGAGTTCGCGGTGTGGGGCAGAGAAGGGTAGACCATCGGCAAGTGCCAACTTGAGCGACATCTTCCAGCGTGTTGTGCCAGGGAAGTAGTCGGTGAAGAAGAGGTTGACGGCATAGCGCTGGTCGGTAGGCAGGGGGATAGACTTGCCATTCAGCTTCATGCTTGTGTTCATCAGCGATAGCGACACCCACGAGTCGGTGCCTGGCACAAACTCGCCAAAGAGTTTGAGGTCTAAGCCTGCTGCATGTCCGCTGCACATATTGTCGCCATAGTACACCACCTTCACGTTGTTCACGCTGTACGGCACAAGATTGCCTAACGCTTTATAATAAGCCTCGGCTGTGAACTTGAATGGGCGGTCGTTCATCTTGAAACGGTAGTCGAAACCTGCGATGAAGTGTATAGAACGCTGGCTCTTCGCCTTACGGTTGAGCGAGGCATATGTAATGCCGTTCGTTGTGGTGGTGTCGCGTATCTCCTTAAAGAAAGGTGCTTGATAGTACAAACCCGTGGCAAAGCGCATCGTTATGTTCTCGTTGAATGCCGGAATGATGCCCAATGACAGACGCGGACTGAGTATTGTCTCCTTCGTGAAGCTCCAGTAGGCGAGGCGCAAACCATAGTTCAACGTGTAGAGTGTCTTGCCTTCCGAACCGGTGAAGCGGTATGTGTCCTGCGCATACGCTTCTACACGATTGGCTGTAAGCGTGTTCTTTGCACGCATACTATATATCATATATAGGTCTTTACCCGTATGTGGGATGCTGTACTTGCTCGAGTCGCGCATCTCGTACTCAACGGAGTTCTCGTTGATGTGCTCCCATTTATATGTAAATGCAGCCTCTATGTCGTGCTTCTTCTGCTTCGTTTTGAACAACAGTTTGGCACTCTCCACGTGAGCCTTCAGGTAGTTGCGCGTGTGCTGGAAGTAGGTACCTACACCAAGGTTCTCGCTTGTTTCGGTCTGCGTGAGCCAGTACTGTCCTTGTATGTCGTACTTCTCCTGCTCGCGTGTGTTGAACGCAGAAGCGATGAGCGAAAGGCTTGTGTTCTCGTTGAATTTGCGAGTGATGCCCAATGAGCCGAAGAAGGTGCGGAACACGTCTTTCTCCTGTCCATCGAAGTACACCTTGAATGCCTTTACGTTCTCCATCGTACCAAAGTTTGTCTCGCGGTCCTCAGGCGTGAAGTTGTAGTGGTTGTCCGAGATGTTGCCGAGGAACTTGATGTCCCAGCGTTTGTTGGGCGAGTAAGTAAGATAAGTCTGATAGTCGATGAATGTAGGCTGATACTCGCCCTTGGTGTCCATCGAGCCTAATAAATATTTAGTTGTCTTGTAGCGCAGACCATTGCTCCACGAGAACTTCTTGTTGCTCATGCCGACGAATGCGCTTGCTCCAAGCATACTGGCTGTGGCTGACGCTTCGAAGCGTTTCGGACGGCGATACTCGATGTTCAGTGCCGACGACATCTTGTCGCCATAGCGTGCCTCGTAGCCACCGGTTGAGAAGCCAATCTTCTCCACCATATCGGGGTTGATGACCGAGATACCCTCCTGCTGTCCGCTTCTTACAAGGAACGGGCGGAATATTTCCACATTATTTATATATACACTGTTCTCGTCGAACGAACCACCACGCACGTTGTACTGCGATGAAAGCTCGCTGTGGGTAGATACGCCAGCCTGGCTTTGTATCATTTCCTCTACGGCGTTGCCCGTAGTAGAGGGCATACTCTTTAGATGCTCTTTGCTCAATTCCTGCGTTTGTCCCGTCTCGATGCGCTTGCCTGTGATGGTTACTTCCGACAGGGCATTGTCGCTGCTGTGCAGAACAACCTGCATTGTCTGCTTACCACGTGGACGGCGCAGTGTGCGAACTTTGGTCTTGTAGCCGACCATCGAGAACCTTATTTCAACCGAGTCGGCAGATTGGAGTTGCAGACTATAGTCGCCTTTAAGCGAGGTCATTGTCATCTTGCCTTGTTTAGGGCATGATACGGATGCAAATTCCACGGGGTCGTTGTTCTCGTCAATGACCCTTCCACTTAAGGTGAATGTTTGCGCCTGCGCAGATACGAAAGCGCAGAGACATATTATTTGAAGTATAAACAATTTCAGTTTCATACATAATATAACGAAAACTGTGTCGATTTATTGTATTATTGCAGCGTAAAAGCATTTGAATTTCTGAAAAAGAATTAAAGAGTGAAATTTTTACAAATATTATTTTGTAATTATTATAAAAAAGTATATCTTTGCAGTAGTAAAAGGAAAATAATATAGACAATGAAACATAACGACGCAGTAACACGACTTGTAGAACATGGCATCAAGCCTTCTGTTCAGCGCATTCAGATTATGCATTATCTGATGACTCACTTTACCCATCCAACAGTGGAGGAGGTGCATAAGGCTTTGCTACCTAAGGTGCCTACACTTAGCCGCACCACGGTGTACAACACGCTCAGAATGTTCTCAGAGCGCAATGCTGCTCAGATGATAACAATAAACGAACATCGTGTTTGTTATGATGGCGATGTCAGTTTGCATGCGCATTTCATCTGTAAGTGCTGCCGAAAGGTGTACGACATTTTCGACGAAGTGTCGGATGTTGTAAATCGCAAAGAGTTGGCAGGTCACAAAATCGACGACGTACAGCTATATTATAAAGGTGTATGTAAAGAGTGCTTGGCAAAGCAGGCTGAAACTGCAGTCGAATAATTTATAGATAAGGCTTTTTTAATATAAATACTATTAACTCTTAAAACAGAAGAATTATGAAGAAGAAATTTATTTGCACAGTATGCGGTTATATTCACGAAGGTACAGAGGCTCCTGAGAAGTGTCCGGTTTGCAAGGCTCCGGCAAGCAAGTTTAAGGAACTGAACGATCCGACAGAGGGTCCAGCTTTCGCAACCGTTCATACTCTTGGTGCTGCTCGCGATGAGGAGGCTACACCAGAGATGATTAAGGATCTTGAGACTCACTTCAATGGCGAGTGCGGTGAGGTAGGTATGTATCTCGCAATGAGCCGTCAGGCTGACCGTGAGGGCTATCCAGAGATTGCAGAGGCATTCAAGCGCTATGCTTTCGAGGAGGCTGAGCACGCAAGTAAGTTCGCAGAGCTTTTGGGCGACGTTCTGAAGGATACTAAGTCGAACCTTGAGGCTCGTATCGCTGCTGAGCGTGGTGCTTGCGAGGACAAGTTCCGCATCGCAAAGAACGCTAAGGCTGCCGGCATGGACGCTACTCACGACACCGTTCACGAGATGGCAAAGGATGAGGCTCGCCACTGTGCAGGTTTCATGGGCTTGTACAAGCGTTACTTCGAGAAGTAAAACATCTTCATAGTCGTACAAACGGCTATATGATGTAGCATAATAAAAGAGGATGCACAAGGCATATGTTGTTGTCGGTGCATCCTCTTTTCGTTGTGTAGCGTCCGCCACCCAATCAGATTGCGTTCGCCGCCCAATCGGATTGCGTTCGGTGCCCAATCGGATTGCGTTCGCCGCCCAATCAGATTGCGTTCGGTGCGCGATGAGTTATCTTGATGTTTAAGCATGAAAAAAGGGTGTGTCAGAACTCCGATTGAAGAGTTTTGATACACCCTTTATTGTTTTGCGACCGATGGTCTTTTTGTTATTATCCGCAGAAGAACAGCACAACGAGCTGCGCTGTGAAGATACGCAAGAACATACTCAACGGATAGACCGTAGAATAGCCGATGGCAGGAGCCTCGCGCGAGCAAACCGAGTTGGCGTAAGCGAGGGCTGGTGGGTCGGTGTATGTACCGGCAAGCATACCCATAATGGTAAAGTAGTTGAACTTGTACTTCATGCGTGCTATAGTGCCGACAATCAGGATAGGGATGATTGTGATGATGAAACCAGTGAGTACGTACAACAGACCGTCGCCTTCTACTACTGTGTTCCAGAAGTTAGCACCTGCCTTGATACCAACACTCGCAAGGAATAGCACAAGACCAATCTCTCGAAGCATCATGTTTGCCGATGTCGTGGTGTAGGTGTTGAGCTTCATGCGGTGACCGAAGCGACCGATAAGAATAGCGATGATAAGCGGACCACCAGCGATACCGAGCTTCAAAGGAACGGGCATTCCTGGTATAGCGAACGGAATGCTACCGAAGATGATACCGATAAAGATACCGATGAAGATTGTTGCCACATTCGGTGCATCAAGACGCTTCACAGAGTTGCCCATCAGCTCGGCAATGCGGTTCACGTTGTCCTCCGGACCTACTACGAGAATCTTGTCGCCTACCTGGAAACGGTAGTTGCGGCTTGCGAAGAGGTCCATGCCCTGACGTGAAAGACGTGTTACGGTTACGCCGTATACAGACGAGAAGTGCATCTTTCCGAGTGTCTTACCGTTCATTGAAGAGTTGGTTACGACGATGCGGCGCGAAACGAGCGGCTGTTTGCTCTCGTTCTCCTCCCACTCTGTCTCCAACTCCGGACCGATGAACGCCTGGATAGCCGGTGCGTCAGCCTCTGCACACACGACGAGTACCTCGTCGCCCATGTCGAAGACCGTGCGGCTGTTCGGTATGCTGTATTCGCCGTTCTTGAAGAGGCGCGAGAACACAACGTCGCGGTTGAGGAAGTCGCTAATCTCTGCAACTGTACGGCCAGAGAGGTATGCGTTGTTCACCTTGAGGTGCATCTGATGCGGTTTTGCCTGTGGGTTCTCAGCTTCTTCTGCTTCAAGTGCCTTCTCCTCCTCCTCAAGCTTGGTGCGGGTTAGAAAACGGATGGCTATAGTAGCACCGATGATGCCTACTACGCCAAGTGGGTAAGCGCAGGCATAACCGGACGCAATCTGTGGCAGTTCGCCGTAGGTCTGTTGCCATACAGAGCTGAGCGCTTCGTTTGCAGCACCAAGACCCGGTGTGTTAGTTACGGCTCCGTAGAGCGTGCCCACCATCATTGGGAGGTTCGACTTCACATTAGTGTCGAAGAAGAGATAGTAGCACGCAAACATAACGCCTACGTTCAGCAAGATAGCTGTGGTAGAGAGCAGGTTGAGCGTTACACCGCCTTTCTTGAAGCTCTCAAAGAAGCCTGGACCTACCTGCAAACCGATGCAGAACACGAACAGAATAAGTCCGAAGTCCTGAACGAAAGTCATGGTGTCTTTGGGGGCAGTGAACCCAACATGGCCTGCTAAGATACCAGCGAAAAGCACCCATGTTACACCGAGTGATATGCCGCCAATCTTAATCTTACCCAGCAGAATGCCGACTGCGATGACAATGGCATAGAGTAGGGCGATATGGGCAATCGACTCAGTATTGGTGAATAGGTTGATTATCCAATCCATTTTTAGTGTTTTAATGTTTTAATAGTTTTAATATAGTGTTATATAGTTTCTATACTCTGTTTGGCTTTCGTTTGAAATAGCAATTGTGATAGACAACTAAAATGTAAAATTCAAGACCGACAGCAAAAGATGCCGGTCTTGAATTGTATGATTTCAAATGCTTAGTAGCTGCGGGCGATCAGTACACGCTGTGTAGCCGGCTTGCCTGAAACCATGTCTACGCCCGGTGTCTGCTCGAACATGAATGGCACGCAGCGGATTGTAGCCTGAGTCTCTTCCTTAATCTTAGCCTCAGTCTCGGCTGTGCCGTCCCAGTGGCAGAGGAAGAAACCACCATCCTGGATGCGCTCCTTGAACTCCTCGTAGTTATCGCACTCGTAGATGTGAGCATTGCGATAGTCGAGAGCCTTCTTGTAGATGTTAGCTTGGATATCCTCGAGGAGCTGTTCAACATATTCAACGATGCCGTCGAACGAGCGTGTCTCCTTCTCGAGAGTATCGCGACGCATAATCTCGATGGTGTTCTCCTCGAGGTCGCGACCGCCCATAACGAGACGTACAGGCACACCCTTCAGCTCATAGTCGGCGAACTTGAAGCCTGGACGCTTGTTGTCTGCGTCGTCGTACTTCACGCTGATGCCTGCTGCGCGCAACTGGCTGATGACCGGAGCAAGCTTCTCGGAGATAGCCTGCAGCTGTTCGGCGTTCTTTGTGATAGGCACGATGACAACCTGTATAGGAGCGAGCTTCGGAGGCAGCACAAGACCATTGTCATCAGAGTGAGTCATAATGAGTGCACCGATAAGACGTGTAGACACGCCCCATGATGTAGCCCATACGTACTCTGGCTTGTTCTCCTTGTTGAGGAATGTAACGTCGAATGCCTTTGCGAAGTTCTGACCGAGGAAGTGTGACGTGCCGCTCTGCAGAGCCTTACCGTCCTGCATCATTGCCTCAATAGTGTATGTGTTCAACGCACCTGCAAAGCGCTCTGTCTCGCTCTTTACGCCCTGAACGACCGGTACAGCCATCCACTTTTCTGCAAAGTCGGCGTAAACGTGAAGCATCTTCTTTGCTTCCTCTTCAGCCTCCTCCTTTGTAGCATGAGCTGTATGACCCTCCTGCCAGAGGAACTCTGATGTGCGGAGGAACGGACGTGTGCGCATCTCCCAACGCATAACGTTACACCACTGGTTGCACATCAATGGAAGGTCGCGGTACGACTGAATCCAGTTCTTGTATGTGTTCCAGATGATGGTCTCCGAAGTAGGACGAATGATGAGTTCTTCTTCGAGTTTTGCTGCTGGGTCTACCTCGATGCCAGTCTTGTCCTCATTGGTGCGAAGACGATAGTGAGTAACCACTGCACACTCCTTAGCAAATCCTTCTACGTGCTCTGCCTCGCGGCTGAAGAACGACTTCGGGATAAGCAGAGGAAAATAGGCGTTCTGTGCACCAGTTTCCTTAAACATAACATCAAGCTGATGCTGCATCTTCTCCCAGATAGCATAGCCATAAGGCTTGATAACCATACATCCGCGTACGGCTGATTGCTCAGCGAGGTCAGCCTTTGTGACGAGGTCGTTAAACCACTGGCTGTAGTTCTCTGAGCGCTTTGTGAGTTGTTTTAATTCTTTTGCCATTGAATTTATAAAGTTGTATTTGTATTTTCTGCTTTAAATAAATAGCTTCTTATAGCGTGCAAAAATACAAAAAAAAAATGGTACAACTGCATGATGTAAAAAAAAACACATAACTTTGCACGATATAAAGTAGAAAAAGGATGATATGGAAACTAAATTGAAATTGGTTTATAAGATTTTGCGATGGGGATTGGCGTTGTTTTTTAGCAGCACAATTCTTGTTGTCGTTGTTTATCGTTTCGTGCCAGTATACGTTACTCCATTGATGGTGATACGTTGTGTGGAACAGATTGCAGACGGAAAGTCGCTCACGATGCACCATAAATGGAAGCCGCTTGATAATATTTCACCGTCATTGCCTGTTGCTGTGATGGCGAGCGAGGATCAACGTTTCCTTCTGCATCATGGTTTCGACTTTGATGCCATACAACAGGCTGTAAAACGCAACAAGCAAGCAGCAAAGCATAAGTATGGAGCAAGTACAATATCGCAACAAACTGCCAAGAATGTATTTCTGTGGCCCGGCAGAAGTTGGGTGCGCAAGGGATTTGAGGTGTATTTCACGGCTCTTATTGAAGTGTTGTGGGGGAAGCATCGTATCATGGAGGTTTATCTAAACTCAATTGAGATGGGTGATGGTATTTATGGTGCAGATGCTGTTGCTAAGTATCATTTTAGTAAGACGGCAGAAGAGCTCACTCGTTCGGAGTGTGCTTTGATTGCTGCAACTTTGCCTAATCCGCGTAAGTTTGATAGTAGTAATCCTACAGCCTATTTGCGTGCGCGTCGCGGAAAAATTGAGTTTGAGATGAAGTTTATGCCGCTCTTTCCGAAAGAAGGAGAGGACTATAATCCATCGACAGCATCTGGTGGAATTTACAAGAATAATTAGTTTTGTTGATAAACGTTCAATAGTCTTAATACTTAATAGATACTTTGTAGTATTGCATTTAAATACGAATAAAAATAGTGGATACTCTTCTTAAATCATTGAATCCCAATCAGCTTGCAGCTGTAGAATACACCGATGGACCAGAACTTATTATAGCTGGAGCAGGGTCTGGCAAAACCCGAGTCTTGACGTATAAGATAGCATATCTCTTGCAGAAGGGACTTGCCCCGTGGTCTATACTTGCTCTTACCTTTACAAATAAGGCAGCACGCGAGATGAAGAGCCGCATCGCTGACCTTGTCGGTGAGGAGCGTGCGCGTTACCTGAATATGGGTACGTTCCATTCTGTATTCCTGCGCATACTGCGTGCTGAGGCAGAAGTCATAGGCTTGGAGCGCAATTTCTCAATCTATGATGATGGCGATTCGCGTGCGGTTGTAAACTCAATTATTAAAGAACTGAAACTTGATGATAAGCAATACAAGGCATCTTCCGTTTTAGGGCGTATCGGGGCGGCAAAGAATAGTTTGGTTACACCAGATATATATATGTCCGATCCACATCTTGCGGAGCGCGATAAGGTTTCGGGTATGCCCAAACTGGGACAGATATATGCTCTTTATGCCGCACGTTGCAAGGCTGCCAATGCAGTCGACTTCGACGATATGCTTCTCTTTACCTATAAACTCTTTGCAGATAATCCGCAGATTGCGCAAAAATATGCAGAGCGATTTAGTTATGTTCTTGTAGACGAGTATCAAGATACCAACTATGCTCAGCAGTCGATATTGACCCTCCTTACTAAGGAGCGACGCAATATTTGTGTTGTTGGCGATGATGCGCAGAGTATCTATGCTTTCCGTGGCGCAAATATCGATAATATTCTTAAATTTCAGAATATCTACGAAGGTGCGCGTCTCTTTAAATTGGAACAGAACTATCGTTCCACACAAACTATAGTGAAAGCGGCTAATAGTGTCATTATCAATAATCAACGTCAAATACGTAAAGATGTATATAGTGAGAATGGCGATGGCGAAAAGGTTCGTTTGAATATAGCTTATTCAGACAAGGAGGAGGCGAGCGTTGTATGCAACGAAATTCGGCGTTTGCATAACCGTTATGGTGTGGCGTATGGTGACATCGCTGTGCTATATCGCACCAATGCGCAGAGCCGTTTGTTTGAAGAGGAATTTCGTCGGCAGGATACTCCATATCGCATTTATGGTGGTATGAGTTTCTATCAGCATAAGGAGATAAAAGACGTGATAGCCTACTTCCGTTTGGTAGCCAATCCGAATGATGAAGAGGCGTTGAAGCGTGTTATCAACTATCCGAAGCGTGGCATCGGCGATACGACAGTGTCAAAGCTTATCGCTGCATCGCGCGATTGTAATGTAAGTTTGTGGAACGTTGTAGGTAATCCGAGTATGTATAACGCAGGGGTGTCGGCTGCAACGGAGAAGAAGGTGCAGGGCTTCTATTCTATGATAGACGAGTTTATACGCGACAATAATATAACCGATGCATATGTATTAGGTAAGGCCATCTTGGAGAAGTCGGGTTTGAAGCAGGATTTGGCTGCTGATAAGTCGATGGAGGGGGTGGAGCGACAGGATAACATAGAAGAGTTTATGTCGGGTCTGCACGACTTTGTTGACACTAAGCGTGAGGAGGGTTATAAGGATGAAGTGTATATCGCCAACTTCCTTCAGGAGGTAGCTCTACTTACAGATAGCGATGAAGAAAATAGCGACGAAGTTTCTTCAGGTGAACGCGTCTCGCTGATGACAATACATGCGTCAAAGGGTTTGGAGTTCAACTCTGTTTTCGTTGTAGGTTTGGAGGAGAATATCTTCCCGAGTCCGCGCTCAAGCTCATCGCTCAGAGAGTTGGAGGAGGAACGTCGTTTGCTGTATGTAGCCATAACACGTGCCGAGCAGCGTTGTTTCTTGTCGTGTGCAAAGAGTCGTTATCAGTATGGCAGTATGATGTTCAATGAGCCAAGTCGTTTCTTGAAGGAGATTGATAAGCAGTATTTGATTGTTGAGGGTAATGTTGGAGGCTTTCAGTCGCCAGCTCAGCAATATTCACAGCGTCCAGAGTCTCCGCTGCGCAGTTCGCATCAGTCTTCAGCGCCTTCTGGATTTCGTCGCATATCTACCGCTACATCGCAGTTTCGGCAGATGTCGACTACGTCTCAGCGTACACAGAGTGATCTTTCTGCTAAACAAACGATACATGTAGGTGCGCGTGTTGAACATCAGCGCTTTGGTATAGGCAACGTGATAGCCGTAGAAGGAGTGGGCGAGAACGAAAAGGCCACTATAGAGTTTCAGAACGCCGGAACCAAGACTCTGCTCATGAAATTCGCAAGATTGACAATTTTGAAGTAAGAAAAACAGAATAGTATTGTGTATGTTTGGAAAAATTACTATCTTTGCAAACGATTACACACTAATATTCATTTAATACAAATTTTATGATTCTTCAAAATTTGCAAAACGATTTCAAGGGTTCTAATTGGAAGCGCGAAATCGACGTGCGTGATTTTATTCAGTCTAACTACGAGGCTTATGACGGTGACGAGTCGTTCCTTGTAGGTCCTACAGAGCGTACAAACCATCTTTGGAATGTGCTTTCAAAGATGTTCGAGGTGGAGCGCGAGAAGGGCGTTTACGATGCAGAGACAAAGTTGCCTCAGAGTATAGACACTTATGGTGCCGGCTATATAGATAAGGATTGCGAGGTAGTGGTTGGTCTGCAGACCGATGTGCCATTGAAGCGTGGTATCTTCCCGAAGGGCGGTATCCGCATGGTGGAGAAGGCTTTGAAATCTTACGGCTACGATCTTGATCCTGCAACAAAGACTATCTTTACAAAATATCGCAAGACACACAACGAAGGCGTATTCTCGGCTTACAATGATGACATCAAGGCTGCGCGCCATGCTCATATCATCACCGGTTTGCCCGACGCTTATGGTCGTGGACGTATCATCGGTGACTATCGTCGTATAGCTCTTTATGGTACAGCAAATCTTATTGAGGAGAAGAAGCGTTATTTCAAACGTATCGATATTCAGGAGTTTACAGAGGAGATTGTACGCCATCGCGAGGAGGTTACGGAGCAAATCCAGGCTTTGAAGCAGTTTGAACGCATGTGTGCTGCATACGGTTTCGACGTTACCAAGCCTGCGACAAACGCTCGTGAGGCAGTGCAGTGGACCTACTTCGGTTATCTCGGTGCGGTTAAGGACCAGGACGGTGCTGCCATGTCGCTCGGTCGTGTCTGCGCATTCTTGGATATCTACATCCAGCGCGACCTTAAGAACGGCACACTCACAGAGCAGGAGGCTCAGGAGCTTATCGACCAAATGATTATGAAGTTGCGCATCGTACGCTTCCTCCGTACACCTGAGTACAACGATTTGTTCTCTGGCGACCCAATCTGGGCTACCGCTTCTATTGGAGGTATGGGTGTTGATGGTCGTTCGATGGTTACAAAGACCGACTACCGTTTCCTCCATACACTTTATAATATGGGACCGTCACCAGAGCCAAACCTCACTGTGCTTTGGAGTGAGCACCTGCCTGAGGCATGGAAGAAATATTGTGCAAAGGTAAGTATCGACACAAGTGCTATCCAGTACGAGAACGATGACCTTATGCGTCCTGACCTCGGCGACGACTACGGCATCGCTTGCTGCGTGTCGCCAATGAAGATTGGCAAACAAATGCAGTTCTTCGGTGCTCGTGCAAACCTTGCTAAGTGTATGCTATATGCTATCAATGGTGGTCGCGATGAGATGTCGGGCGAACAGATTGCTCCGCGTTTTGCTCCTATCACTGGCGATTACCTCACATATGAGGAATTCATGCCTAAATTTGAGCAGATGATGCGTTGGTTGGCAAAGACTTACGTCAATGCTCTGAAGATCATTCACTACATGCACGACAAGTACGACTACGAGGCTTTCGAGATGTCGCTTCACGATGGCGACGTAGAACGCACACGTGCTACAGGTATCGCAGGTCTGTCTATCGTTGCCGACTCTATTGCTGCAATGAAGAATTGTCGCATCCGCATCATTCGCGACGAGAGTGGTCTTGCTGTCGACTATAAGATAGAGGAGGGCGAGTATGTACCATTCGGTAACAACTGCGACGAGACTGACGAGATAGCAGTGTCGCTCACAGAGACATTCATGGAGTATCTGCGTCAGCATCGTACATACCGCAATGCTATTCCGACACAGAGCTTGCTCACTATCACATCGAACGTTGTGTACGGACGTAATACTGGTGCTACACCCGACGGTCGTGAGAAGGGCGTTCCGTTCGCTCCAGGTGCAAACCCGATGAACGCACGCGATATCAAGGGAGCTGTGGCTGCTCTCGCTTCTGTTGCTAAGTTGCCGTTCCAACACTCGCGCGATGGCATTTCTTACACATTCGCAGTCGCTCCGTCGGCTCTCGGCAAGACAAAGGAGATGCAGGCAGAGAACCTCACCCACTTGCTCGATGGCTACTTCACACCGACCGGTGGACAGCACATCAATGTGAACGTGTTCGATCGCGACCTTTTGCTCGACGCGATGGAGCATCCGGAGAAGTATCCGCAGCTCACCATCCGCGTCAGTGGTTATGCTGTGAACTTCGTGAAGCTCACACGCGAGCAGCAGCTTGACGTGCTTTCGCGTACAATCAATCTCGGAATGTAATTCCGGAGGAATATAACTGTTGAATATAAGAGGCTGTGGTTTCTACGATGTGGAAGCTGCAGCCTCATATTGTTAAAATCAATATTTTTCCTTTATAGGTTTTAAACCAAAAGTTCTGCGCTGCGTCATAATATCAAAACAAAGATGCTATGGAAAAAGAAGAACAGTATATATACGATCGTTTCGGTAAGCAGCACCCGTTTACTGTGCCCGACGGCTATTTCGATAGTCTGCGCACTGGACTTATGCAACATACTACAACTACCACAAAAGCAATTCCTCTTTGGAAGCGTTGGCGAGGTTATGTGGCTGCGGCATGTTTTGTGGGTGGGGTTACTATTGGGCTTGCTACCTATTGGGGCTTAAAAACGACAGACGTTGCCGATACGCATGTGGCTGTTGCCGGATATGCTACGGTCGATGATGACTTCTCTGACGATGAATATGCTGATTATACAATGCTCGATAATGACGATATATATTCGTTTTTGGCAAATAATTAAAATCATTATAGTAATCAATCTTAAAGATATAGATACAATGATGACACTTTTAAATAAGAATGTACGTAGCACGTTTGTGCTTCTGGCTATGGCTGTGTTGTGTAGCCTGCCTGTCAATGCGCAGAAAAAGCAGGCGTTCGACCCTGTGAAGTTTGAAGCAGACCTGGAAAAATTCATTGCTTCCGAAGTGAAGCTGACCACGGCTGAAGCCTCGGCATTCTTTCCTGTTTATCGCGAAATGCGTAAGAAGCAGTTGGCGTATTTTAAGGAAGAGCGTTGCTTTAGAAAAGTGGATGCCAAGGACGAGAAGGCTTGTGCAGAGGCTATACGCAAACGCGACAAGAACGAGATAGACCTGAAGGTACTTCAGAAAAACTATCATGAGCGTTTTCTGACCATATTGCCAGCAACGAAAGTGTTCAAGGTGTTGAAGGCAGAACGAAAGTTCCATAGACAATGCTTTAGAAAGACAAAGCCACAGAAGAAATAGAAAGACTATAAAGTAAAGGAAAAGAGTAGTAAAAAGAAGTGATGGGTAGATATTTTGTAGAGTTTGCATACGACGGAACCGACTATCACGGTTGGCAGATACAGCCCAATGGCAATTCGGTGCAAGAGGAGTTGCAGAAAGCCTTGTCCACAATATTGCGTCAGCCGATAAGCATTGTTGGTGCAGGACGTACAGATACCGGCGTACACGCACGTCGAATGACGGCACATTTTGAGACCGACACTGAAGTTGATTGCATCCAGCTGGTGTATAAGTTGAACCGCTTGTTGCCACGCGATATTGCCGTCCGCTCGATATTCCCCGTTGCCGGTGACATGCACGCACGCTTCAGTGCTACGCTCCGTACATACCATTATTACATACATACCTCGAAGAATCCGTTCTTGCGAAAGTATTCTTGCGAGATGCACTATGACCTCGACTTCGATTTGATGAACAAGGCAGCTGGCTATTTACTTGAAGTGGAAGATTTTGGGTCGTTCTGCAAGGCTCATAGCGATGTGAAGACCACTCTTTGTGATGTGTCAGAAGCCGTATGGGTGCGCGATGGTGAGAATGCTTGGCATTTCCGCATATCTGCCAATCGCTTCTTGCGCAATATGGTACGTGCCGTAGTGGGCACACTTATAGAAGTGGGTCGCCATCGGCTCACGCTTGAGCAGTTCCGCGAGGTCGTTGCCAGTGGCAATCGCTCGTCGGCAGGTGAAAGTATGCCCGGTAACGCATTGTTCCTGGAGGATGTAAAGTATTAATATTTAGAATTCTTATATCTCACCCCTACAACATTTTTTCTTTTCTTATGTGGCTAATATTAGCATTTTGCTCAGCAGCAATGCTGGGCTTCTATGATGTATGCAAGAAGAAGGCATTGCTTGATAATGCTGTTCTTCCAGTGCTGTTTTTGAACACCGTAATATGTTCGCTTATATTCATCCCGTTCATTGTTCTCTCGTTAGGAACAAATGTGCTTGACGGTACTGCTTTTTATGTAGAGTCGAGCACTTGGGCAGAACATAAATATATTATTCTGAAAGCGTGTATAGTGTTGTCATCGTGGGTGTTTGGCTATTTTGCAATGAAGCACTTGCCGATAACCATCGTTGGACCAATCAATGCAACGCGCCCGGTTATGGTGCTTGTGGGTGCGATGCTCGTCTTTGGCGAGCGTTTGAACGTATGGCAGTGGATTGGTGTGCTCTTGGCGATTGTTTCATTCTTTCTGTTGAGCAGAAGCGGTAAGAAAGAAGGTGTTAATTTCTCGCATAACCGTTGGATATTCTTTCTTGTTGCAGCTGCCATACTCGGTGCCGTGAGCGGTTTGTACGACAAGTACCTCATGGCTCCGCCTGCGAATGGAGGAGTCGGCTTAAGCAGAATGGTGGTGCAGAGTTGGTACAATATCTATCAGTTGTGCTTGATGGGGGGTACGATGTTTGCTATATGGTACCCGACACGCAAGAAAACAACTCCTTTCAAGTGGCGTTGGAGCATCATTCTGATAAGTGTATTCCTGAGCATTGCCGACTTTGTCTATTTCTACGCATTGAGCTTGCCTGGCGCAATGATATCTATCGTGTCAATGATGCGTCGAGGCAGTGTGGTAGTAAGTTTCTTCTGTGGTGCGATGCTCTTCAAGGAGAAGAATCTCACAAGCAAGTTGGTTGATATGCTGTTTGTTATACTCGGAATGATATTCTTGTATATAGGTTCGCACTAATTGAATTTACGTTTTTTAGTAATTACATTATTCGGCAATCCAATATAAAGTGTTAACTTTGTAGGCAAATCGTAATATAACAAGACAATATCTATGGCACGAAATATATTTAAAGGACTTGGTATAGCACTTGTAACGCCATTCACCTCAGATGGTAGTGTTGATTTTAAATCGTTGACCTGTTTGGTGGAACATCTGATTGATAATGGCGCAGACTTCCTCTGTATCCTTGCCACGACGAGTGAGGCTCCTTGCTTGTCGGCATATGAAAAGGAAGAGGTGAAAAAACATGTGATTGACATCAACCGCGGACGTTTGCCAATACTTATGGGATGTGGTGGCAACAATACAAAGGCTATTGTTGACGAACTGAAGAATAGTGATTGGCGTGGCATAGATGGTGTGTTGAGTGTTTGTCCGTATTATAACAAACCCTCGCAGGAAGGTCTTTACCAGCATTTCAAGGCAATAGCAGAGGCAAGTCCGCTGCCGGTTGTGCTTTATAATGTACCAGGACGTACCGGTGTGAACCTTAAGGCAGATACTACAGTTCGTTTGGCTAACGATTGTGAGAATATCATTGCAATCAAGGAAGCCAGCGGCAGCTTGGAGCAAGTTGACGAGATTATAAAGAACAAGCCGGCTCGTTTCGATGTCCTTAGTGGCGATGATGCTCTCACGTTCTCTATGGTGGCGAGCGGGGCTGCTGGTAGCATATCCGTTATAGGCAATGCCTTGCCCAAGGAAGTGTCGCGTATGATTCGCTTGGAGTTTAAAGGCGAATACGAAGGCGCACGCACCATACATCATCGTTTTACAGAGTTGTATTCTCTGCTCTTCATCGACGGAAATCCTGCTGGCGTGAAGGCGTTGCTGCACGAGATGGGTTTCATCGAGAACGTATTGCGTCTGCCGCTTGTTCCGACACGTATCACAACTCTTCAGAAGATGACAGAGATACTGAAAACTCTGAAAATATAACTCACAGCATTTTGCTGTACGAACATTAACGTGGTTTGACACACAAGGCTATCATATTTCCTACGCTATGCGTAGTGTTGTTCGCAATCTTTCTTGTTAATATCTTTTACGGAGCAGTTAAAATACCAGCATCCGAAGTGTTAGGAATATTAAAAGGAGACATTGCTTCCAACGTCTCATGGCAGTACATAGTTATGAGCTATCGCTTTCCGCAGGCTCTTACGGCGTTGCTTACGGGTAGCGTGTTATCGGTATGCGGTCTGATGTTGCAAGCTATATTTCGCAATCCGCTTGCCGACGCTTCTATTCTTGGCATAAGCAGTGGAGCCGGATTGGGCGTGGCTTGCGTTATGCTGTTGTTTGGTGGAGGCTTGTATATAGGCGGTTTGTCGTTTGTAGGGTTCGCTGCAGTGTTTGCTGCAGCCCTATTGGGTGCGTTGATAGTCACATTTATAATGCTTTTTCTTTCAAGTGTTATTCGTAATAACGCCTTGCTTTTGGTAGCTGGCGTTATGCTCGGTTATGTCACGTCATCTGTGGTTATGCTCTTGAACTTTTTTGCATCGGCTGATGGAATACGCGCTTACGTCCAATGGGGAATGGGCAACTTCTCAGGCGTATCCGAAACGATGTTGTCATTATATGCTGCAGTTTCCATGATTTGCATAGTTGTCTCATCCCTACTTGTGAAGCCGTTGAATCTGATGCTTATTGGTAGTAGATATGCAGAGAATTTGGGAGTAAACATAAAGCGTTTGCGGACGACGATATTGTTGCTGACAGGAATAATGACCGCCTTGTCAACATCTTTCTGTGGGCCGATAGCCTTCATTGGCTTGGCTGTTCCGCATCTGGCTCGCTTATTGTTACGTACAGACGATTTCCGGCTTATTATGCCAACCACAATCCTTCTTGGTGCCTTGGTCGCCTTACTGTGCAATTTCGTATGCGTACTGCCAAGCAATGGCGGAATACTACCGCTGAATGCGGTGACACCATTCTTGGGTGTACCAATAATATTATATGTAATATCAAGAAAAAGCTACTCGTTATGATTGAAACAGAACGTATCAAACAGCTACGTCAGTTGCTGCATGAATATAACCACAACTATTATGTGCTGAATATGCCCACGGTCACCGACCGTGAGTTCGACGATTTGATGCATGAATTGCAGCAGCTTGAAGAAAAACATCCGCAACTATACGACTCTAATTCGCCGACACAACGTGTGGGTAGCGACCTTACACAGGGCTTCGCGCAGGTTGAACATAAATATCCGATGCTCTCATTGGCTAATACATACAATGAGCAGGATGTGCAGGATTGGTACGAGTCGGTTAAGCGTGGACTTGAAGGCGAGGAGTTCGAGGTATGCTGCGAGATGAAGTACGACGGATTGTCGATATCGCTCACATACGAGAACGGACGTCTTGTCCGTGGTGTCACACGTGGCGATGGAGTGTATGGCGATGACGTGACAACCAATGTGAAGACTATCCGTTGCATACCGCTTGTGCTCAATGAGAATGTAGCATACCCGGAGGCATTTGAAATTCGTGGCGAGATACTCATGCCGTGGAGCGTATTCGACGATTTGAATGCAAAACGTGAAGCTGCCGAAGAACCATTGTTTGCCAATCCGCGTAATGCAGCAAGTGGCACATTGAAGAGCCTGGATCCACGCCTTGTGGCCGACCGTCATCTTGATTGCTACCTCTACTATCTGCTTGGCGAAACTCTACCCTCCGACGGACATTACGAGAACCTGGCTGAAGCTGCGAAGTGGGGATTTAAAATCTCACAGGGTATGCGTAAGGTAAAGACTCTTCAGGAGATCTACGACTTTATTAATTACTGGGATACAGAACGCAAGAACTTACCCGTGGCAACAGACGGAATAGTGCTAAAGGTGAACTCTATTCGTCAGCAACAGCACTTGGGATACACAGCAAAGTCGCCACGTTGGGCTATCGCTTATAAGTTTAAGGCAGAACAGGCGGTTACACGTCTGGAAAGCGTGTCGTTCCAAGTAGGACGCACCGGAGCCGTAACGCCGGTGGCTAACATGGATGCAGTGCGACTTGCCGGTACAGTGGTCAAGCGCGCCACGCTTAACAATGAAGACTTCATAAAGAACCTCGATTTGCACCTCGGTGACTATGTATATGTTGAGAAGGGGGGCGAGATTATCCCCAAGATTGTAGGCGTTGATGTAACGAAACGCTCTGCTGAAGCACAGCCGGTAGGGTTTGTCGATTGCTGTCCTGAGTGCGGCACTCCGCTTGTGCGTTACGAGGGAGAGGCTGCATATTATTGTCCGAATGACACCGGATGTCCACCGCAGATAAAAGGACGCATTGAGCATTTCATTGCTCGCAAAGCAATGAATATCGACTCGTTAGGTCCCGAAACAGTGGACGACTACTATCGTCGTGGACTAATACATAACATAGCCGACCTGTATTGCATACAAGTGCAGGATATTAATGGTAGCGGTAATCGCGAGCGTTCAGCACGAAAGATAGTGTCAAGCATAGAGACTTCCAAGCAAGTGCCCTTCGAACGCGTTGTCTTCGCTCTCGGTATACGCTTTGTCGGCGAGACATCCGCACGCCAACTGGCTCGCCATTTCAAAACGATGGAAGCATTGCAGAACGCTTCGTTGCAGCAGCTGATGGAGGTAGATGGAGTGGGAGAGGTGATAGCCAAGAGCATAGTGGCTTACTTCCACAATCCTGCAAACATGACTATTGTCAACCGTTTGCGCGACTATGGTCTGCAGATGCAGCTTTCTTCTGAACAGATAGCAAACGCAACGAACAAGCTCGAGGGTAAGAGCATAGTTATCAGCGGAGTCTTCTCCAAGCACAGTCGCGATGAGTACAAGGCTATGATAGAGCAGAACGGAGGCAAGAACGTCGGCTCCGGCTCCATCAGTGGCAAAACTTCCTTCATTCTTGCAGGCGAGAATATGGGACCGTCGAAACTGCAGAAAGCCGAAAAACTGGGCGTGCAGATAATAGACGAGGATACGTTCCTCAGTATGTTAGAGTAATAGTGTAGAAACCATACATTCAGAACATGAAAATAGTAATAGGTATAGACGTAGGCATTAGCACTACAAAAATCGTAGGTATCAACGAGGAAGGCGATGTCGTGTCCCCAATCCGAATACGGGCTACCGATCCCGTCACCTCGCTTTATGGTGCATTCGGAAAGTACTTGCACGACAACCACATCCAGTTGCATGATGTAGAGAAAGTGATGCTTACCGGTGTAGGCAGCGCATACATCAACGAGCCGGTGTATGGGCTGCCGACAGACAAGGCTGAAGAATTCCTCGCCGACGGTTTGGGTGCTCGCTACGAAACCCATCTTGATCGTATGCTCGTCGTCAGCCTTGGTACCGGCACATCCATTGTCAAGTGCGACGGCGACGACATCAAGCATATCGGCGGTATCGGTATCGGCGGCGGTACGTTGCAGGGCTTGTCACGCCTGCTACTGAAGACCGACGATATAAAACAGGTGGCAGCGTTGGCAGAAGAGGGCGATCTCTCGCATATCAATGTGCTCATCAAGGATATATGTACAAACCCTCTGCAAGGTCTTCCGATGGATGCCATCGCCTCATTGTTCGGCAACGCCAAGATGAATGCCTCTCGCGAAGACATAGCCCTCGGACTAATCTGGATGGTGCTGCAGTCAATTTGTAGCGCAACGATTCTCTCGTCGTTAGGCAGTGGCATAAAGGAGTTCGTGATGATAGGCAACCTTACGCTTCTTCCACAGGTACGCCAAGTCTTCCCCGCAACCGAACGCCTGTACGGCGTAAAGTTCCGCATACCACGCCATTCCGAATTCTGCACAGCCATCGGTGCAGCCTTGTCTTACCGCAACGTTCAAAGCACAACACTTTAATACTCAATGTACGGACCTATCCGTTCAATGTCACGACTGGAGAATTCTTTCATCAGTTTCAGCTCCGATATCGAACGGATATTTCCGCGTAAACGTCTGTAGTCGCTTATAGCGCGAGCCTGATAATAATTCAAGTACGGATGTCGCTTAAGTTGTGACAGCGTCAATTGGTTTATGCGTAATCTATGGATGCTACTCTCGTCAATACTGATGTATTTGACAGCATCCTCTGGGAAACCTTCTATTTCCAGCAACTGCTCCTTACTTACAAAACCGCCCAATTGGTTGCGGTACCTTACAATTTGTCGTGAGTAATAGCTGCCGATACCCGGTATCTTCATCAGTTCCGTAGTATCAGCACCATTTATCTCAATGTGTTCTCCAATGTGTATTTTAGGTGTATAGGCTTTCCGTTCTCCGTTTGATGAGCTTTCGCTATTCTCTGATGCGTATTGGCTGCTGCGTTCGTATCCTCGTTTGCGGTTTCTTACTTCTGCCAGCGAACTCGCAGGCAAGTAGTCCGCACCGATACGTATATACGGCTCCAAACGCCTGTAGTCCTTAACAGTCAGTCCATAGACATATGCAAAGTCCTCCTTGCATTGATACACACCGCCCCTCGCCCTGTACTTATATATATTGCGAACCTGCCAAGGACGCAACCCCAATTGAAGAAGTTGCGTACTGTCCGCAGTGTTTGGGTCGAAGTAAAACAACTTCGACCCTTTGTTCGTCTCTTCCACTGCATAACCTTGCCCGTCAGCACTCTCATGATTTTCGTCCTTTACCGTGGCAGTCTCCTTTCTCTCCTCAATCTTGTTGCTGGTGTCATCAGTTAGCGACACCGCACCAAAGAAGATGATTGCAACCAACGCTAAAGAACATAAGCATATGAAAGTGCGTCTGTCGGCTCTGGTCATATAGAAGAATTCTTTCAGAAACATTGTGGCGAGTTATAAATAAGTTAGTCCTCCATTAACTTTCTGTAGCGACCCTTCTTTATTTCTTCATTTCCAAGTCTGCGAGCCTTGTTTATCTCGTAGTCCGAATAACTTCCCTCAAAGAAGAACACCTCGCCGTCACCCTCGAAAGCAAGAATGTGCGTACATATACGGTCAAGAAACCAACGGTCGTGGCTAATCACTACAGCACAACCAGCGAAACCCTCAAGACCCTCCTCCAGAGCACGCAGCGTATTCACGTCGATATCGTTAGTCGGCTCGTCGAGCAACAGCACATTGCCCTCCTGCTTCAGTGCCAACGCCAGCTGCAGACGGTTGCGTTCACCGCCCGAAAGAGTCTCGCAGAGTTTGCTCTGGTCCGTTCCCGCAAAGTTGAAACGCGAGATGTAGGCACGCGCATTCACATCCCTGCCACCCATACGTATCGTCTCGTTACCCTGCGAAACAGTCTCGTACACCGACTTCTTCGGGTCAATATCCTTATGCTGCTGATCCACGTAAGCCAACTTAACCGTCTCTCCAACCTCAAACGTACCGCCGTCAGCATGTTCCAATCCCATAATCATGCGGAAAAGTGTAGTCTTGCCCGCACCGTTCGGACCGATAACACCCACGATGCCGTTAGGCGGAAGCATGAAGTTCAAGTCCTTGAACAGCACCTTGTCACCGAAAGCCTTCTTCACGTGCTGCGCCTCAATCACCTTGTTGCCAAGACGCGGACCATTCGGGATGAAGATCTCCAACTTTTCCTCACGTTCCTTCTGTTCCTCGCCAAGCATCTGCTCGTAAGCATTCAGACGAGCCTTGCCCTTAGCCTGGCGAGCCTTCGGAGCCATATGCGCCCATTCCAACTCACGCTCCAATGCCTTGCGACGCTTCGAAGCCTGCTTCTCCTCCTGCATCATTCTCGTAGTCTTCTGCTCCAACCACGACGAGTAGTTGCCATGCCAAGGAATACCCTCACCACGGTCCAACTCCAAAATCCATTCGCTCACATCATCCAAGAAGTATCGGTCGTGAGTCACAGCAATTACCGTACCCTCATACTGCTGCAGGTGCTGCTCCAACCAGTCGATGCTCTCCGCATCCAAATGGTTCGTTGGCTCATCCAGCAACAGCACATCTGGCTTCTGCAACAGCAAACGGCACAGAGCCACACGGCGACGCTCGCCACCCGAGAGATGCGTAACCGGCAAGTCGCCCTTCGGGCAACGCAGCGCAGCCATCGCGCGGTCCAGCTTCGAGTCCATGTTCCATGCGTCCGTCGCGTCAATGATGTCCTGCACCTCCGACTGGCGCTGCATCAGCTTGTCCATCTTCTCCGGATCACCATAGTACTCCTCCAGACCAAACTTCTCGTTTATCTCCTCATACTCCTTCAGAGCATCATACGCCTGCTGCACACCCTCCATAACGTTCTCCTTCACCGTCTTCGCCTCATTCAGCGGTGGGTCCTGCGGCAGATAACCGACCGAGTAGCCCGGACTCCACACCACCTCGCCCTGAGTAGGCTGGTCCAGTCCGGCTATAATCTTCATCAATGTCGACTTACCTGCACCATTCAAACCGATGATACCTATTTTTGCACCATAGAAGAACGAAAGATAAATGTCCTTCAATATCTGTTTACGATTCTGCGGGATAATCTTCGACACCCCAACCATAGAGAAAATAATTTTCTTGTCGTCTACTGTTGCCATTTTTATATAGAATGTTGAAAAAGACTCATTGTGATAAATAAGATTTAAGCTTTCTTTTTGCAAAATTAAAAAAAAATATCCGACAAATCAGCATCTTTTCACTAAATCACACCCTCTTTTGCTTTCTTTTATATGAAACCCAATAAAATATTACAAAAAAGCATTGTGTTTGAAAAAAAAACATTACCTTTGCAGTCGATTTGGAGGTTCCGTAGCTCAGTTGGATTAGAGCAACAGCCTTCTAAGCTGTGGGTCTTGGGTTCGAACCCCAACGGAATCACTTTGTGACCCCATGCGAGTCACATCGAAACAAAACAACGTCAAAGAGGATTCTACTTCGGTAGTATCCTCTTTGTTGCTTATATACAGTTAGTTACAAGCGAGTAACTTGATTTTCAGACAGTTATTTAGAGGACGAGCGTAATGTCTAATTAACGCAGCGGATTTGAACCTGGTGCTTGAATGATGACATAACGGGACACAACGATACATAAATGTGTGACACTTTGTGTGACACTTTTCTGAAATGTGTGACACTTCTAAAAAACGTGTGACACTTTCAGCCACTAAATAGCTGGGATTGGTAAAATCACCAATTAAAAATTGTTAAACTCCCATTATTCTCATCTTCTCCACTTATTTGTCCGCTGTACTAAAACCTACTTTAACGATGAAGAAGGAATTGGTAGAGGTCGTCTTCGACCGTAGAAAAAACTCCGAAAAGAGGGGTTACGGATTTTTGGAAGTGCAAGTTTATCTTGGACGTGCCACTCGTAAATACATTATGATTGGCAAGTATTCACCCGACGAATGGCAAGCTGCAGCAGCTTCGCCCGAAACACAAACTCTGGTAGCAAAGTGTAAGAAAATTATTGCTGCGATGGACGTTCTTGATGAAGAGCGTACCTATGACAATTTCATGTATCACTTCAATGGCGAAGACAAGAAGCCTAAGGTGGAAGTGAAAGAGGAGAAACCCAAAGAGCCGGAGAAAAGTGGAAAGAGTTTTCTCGAATTTATGGAGGAAGCTCTTGCCAATGAGGATTTGCGCGAAGGTACACGCAAGCACAAGATATGTGCTATCGAAACCGTGCGCACATTCGGGAAACTCAACACCTATGGCGACTTGACTCCGAAGAACATCATCGCCTTTGACAACTGGCTGCATGATGGCACCCGTACCGATGTGACGTGTTACGGCTACCACAAGAAAATCCACAAGTGGGTTCGCCAGCTTTATCAGATGGGCGAAATCCCACAGGATCCTTATCAAGTGGTGACGTTGAAGCGAGGCAAGTGCCGTGAGCGTGAACCGCTCACCGAACTTGAACTGAAGCTCATGCGCAACTACAAGTTCGAGGGCAAACTTGCCAGGGTACGCGACCTCTTCATCTTCGCAGCCTACACCGGTCTGTCGTTCTGCGACACACAGACCTTCGACTTCGAGAGCATGACGAAGAAGGAAGGCAAGATGTACTACATCGATGGTAGCCGTATCAAGACCGATACGAAGTTCTTCACGCCTATCCTCTCTCCTGCGATGAAGGTGCTTGAGAAGTACGACTACCAACTGCCGAAGATTAGCAATCAGAAAGCCAACGACTACCTTCATGTGATACAGATGGAGCTGCACTTCAGGCAGAAGTTGACTTTTCACGTGGCTCGCCACTCCTTTGCTACGATGGCGTTGGCTCACGATGTGCCGATTGAGAATGTGGCTCGTATGCTCGGGCACCAGGACATCAAGACCACACAGATTTATGCCAAGGTGCTGCGCACCACCATCGAGCGCCATGCCACCGCCCTGCAGCGTTCAATCAGCTAAG
Source organism: Prevotella sp. (assembly GCA_052272805.1). Classification (GTDB taxonomy): domain Bacteria; phylum Bacteroidota; class Bacteroidia; order Bacteroidales; family Bacteroidaceae; genus Prevotella. Next base: position 33,577 of record DAVZJL010000019.1, read on the forward strand.
ACACGATAGAATATTCCCTTTAATAACTGCGACTTTCCCGACTCATGGAAGGTGGCAGTTATTTTTTCGCATATATACCTCTGCCCACGTATGTAGAACAAAGCACGAGGATTGGGTATTGTGTCAGAGAGGAAAGAGAAATGAAACTTCTGCTTTCCGTCAAT
>DAVZJL010000020.1:0-32941 GCA_052272805.1 Prevotella sp.
CTAATTCTTAGTGTTTGTTTTGTTGGCAAAATGCTTGTAACATCATTGTAATACTGACGTAATTCCATTGAAAACGGTTTGTCGGTGTTATATCTTACCTTTGCACCCGGATAATCACAACATTATGAAAGATAAAAAGAAGGTATTTCTGAGTATGCTCAAGAAACATCTTGAGCGTGCTGACAAGTTTGAAAGCCAGGTTATGGAACTCGCGTTGAACAAAAAGGATGGCTCACGCGACGACGGATGGGGTGTATACTACTCCAAGAGCGGCAAGCGTCTTATTTCAGCTAAAAAGACTATTGAGGGTGACTATGTGATAAAGGAAGACACACAGGAGATCTGCAACAATGCCTTTTGGGGGTGCGCGTTTCTTCGCAAGATTGCAGTTCCTGCATCTGTAACACGTATTGGCGACGAGGCTTTTGGACGTTGCATATCGCTTGAGTCGGTATGTATACCACGGTCTGTAGAAAAAATAGGTAAGAATCCTTTCATAGGTATTGACAGCAAGGTGGTCAACAATCAGTCGTCTGCTTTTTGTATTGATGCTAAAATGTTATTTGATTCCGACCGCACACGTCTTATATCATGCATGACCGATGCCGCTATGGTTATAGTGCCAAAGAGCGTTACCACTATAGGTAGTCTTGCCTTCACGCGCCGCTCCAAGCTGAAGAAGGTTCAGTTTCCCGAAGGACTCGAACGTATCGGACGTGATGCTTTCAGCGATTGCGATGCTCTTGAGGAAATTGCTATTCCTGCATCTGTAAAGACCATCGACCCTTATGCTTTCGCAAGTTGCGACAGTCTTAAGAAGGTGACATTCCTTGGTGTGCCAGAGCATATTGCTCGCACCACCTTCTCTGATTGCGACAACCTTATGTCGATAATAGTGCCTCAAGGTGAGGAAAAGAAATTCCGCAAGCAGCTGCATGTCACCGTAGAGAGCGACACGCTGGTGTTGGGAGAAGAACAAAAAAAATAAGCTTCAAGAGTGGACTTTATAAAAATTATTATCACATGACTAAGCCAACCACATATATAGAGCGCGATGTAAGTTGGATGTATTTCAACCACCGCATTCTTCAGGAGGCAGAGAAGCAGAGCGTTCCATTGCTTGAGCGTCTTTCGTTCCTCGGCATCTATAGTAATAATCTTGATGAGTTCTTCCGTGTGCGCGTCGCATCGCTCAACCGCCTCGCCGACAACGAGAACCTATCGGAAAAGAACCGCAAGGCTATAAAGAAGACACTTAAGACCGTAAACCGACTTAACGAGGAATATTCCTCTGAATACACCAAGGCCATAAAGAGAGTATTCGCACAACTTGAGGAACACCATATCCGCCTTCTTAAGGAGACACAGCTCAACGATGAGCAGAAACAGTTTCTCAAGCGTCTGTATTACGACAAGCTCAATGGCTCAACCAACCCTATATGGCTTTCTGCCATCGACGACCTCAACACTCTTGAGGACAACCGCATATATCTTGTTGTGAAGAAAACGCACATAGGTGATGATCATAAGGTGAAGTATGCCGTAATCAAAGTGCCCGACCGTGTGTTTGGCAGATTCATCAGCATTCCTCAGAGCGACGGCTACGACAATATCATGTATCTTGATGATGTCATCCGCTTCTGCCTGCCGCTTATCTTTATAGGCACAAAGCCTTCAACCTACGAGGCCTACTCGTTCAAATTCACAAAGGATGCCGAGATGGAGATGGACAATGAGTCCGACTATGGAGCTATGGAGAAGATAGCCATTGGCGTTAGTTCGCGCAAGCGTGGAGAGCCTATCCGTGTGATTTACGACAAGGACATGCCTCGCGAGATGCAGAAGCGTGTGTTCGACCGGCTCAATGTGCGCGAGCTCGATACCTCGCTTGCTGGAGGACGCTACCAGAACCATCGCGACCTTATGTCGTTTCCCGATTGTGGACATTCCAACCTTAAGTTCCCTAAATGGCAGCCCGTAATGAAGCCTGAGTTCTTGAGCGAGGAGTCAATCTTCGAGCAGATACGCAGCAAGGACCGCTTCATACATGTGCCTTACCATTCATTCGATGCCTACATCCGTCTGTTGCGCGAGGCTGCACTACGTCCGAGCGTGAAGGAGATAAAGACCACTCTCTATCGCTTGGCTAAAGACTCAAAAGTGGTGAAGGCCCTTATCTGTGCTGCCCGCAACGGCAAGAAGGTTACGGCTGTTGTGGAACTTATGGCTCGCTTCGACGAGGAGAGCAACATCAAGTGGAGCAAGCGTATGCAGGAAGAGGGTGTGAACGTTATCTTTGGTGTGGAGGGATTGAAGATTCACTCCAAACTCCTTTACATCAAGACCACCAAGGGTGATATTGCCTGCGTTGGTACAGGCAACTTCCATGAGGGCAACGCACGCGTCTACACCGACTATCTCATGATGACTGCCCGTCAGGGTATTGTGTCGGAAGTGGCAAAGGTGTTCGACTTCATCGACCGTCCGTTCTCGCCAATGCGATTTAAGGAACTCCTTGTGTCGCCCAATTCTATGAAGACTCGCATCCTTCGACTCTTCGACAACGAGATAAAGAACGCACAGGAGGGCAAGCCTGCATGGGTGAAGATAAAGATAAACCATATCACCGACCCCGACGTGGTCAACAAGATTTATGCCGCATCGCGTGCCGGAGTGCGCATAGACGCTCTTGTGCGTGGCAACTGCTCGCTTGTGTCAGGACTAAAAGACGTGAGCGAGAATATTCGAATAGTTGGCATTATCGACCGCTATCTTGAACATTCACGCATACTTATATTCTGCAACAACGACAAACCACGCTACTTCATCGGTTCCGCTGACTGGATGCCACGCAACCTTGTCAACCGTATCGAGGTGCTTGCTCCTGTCTACGACGAGGATATGAAGAAAGATCTTATGCGCACTGTTGACTTTGGATTGCGAGATACTACCAATGGTCGCATAGTGGATGGAAAGGGAACCAACGAGATTCAGACAGTTAAAGAAGGAGAAAAACCGTTCCGCTCGCAGGAGGAACTACATAATGTATATAACAAATAATGAACATAGCCGCCATAGACATTGGCTCAAATGGAGCCAGACTATTGATTAAGAGTTTCGACGACAACGCACCCGAATCGTCGCGTATCAAGAAGCTTCTGTTTGTGCGCATCCCCTTGCGGCTTGGCAAGGATGTCTTTGCCCTTGGCAAGATATCCAAGGAACGCCAGCGCATGATGATGCACATGATGAAGGGTTTCCGCCAATTCATGGAGTTGTATAATGTGGAGCATTTCCGCGCATGTGCCACGTCTGCCATGCGCGATGCCGAGAATGGCAAGAAGGTGATGCGACGCATAGAGAAGGAGACGGGTATACGTCTTGAGATTATCCCTGGTGCCGAGGAGGCTCAGCTCCTCTGCAACAACCTTGTGGAGAACACCGAGAGTGGAGTAGGCAACTTTGCCTATGTGGATGTAGGCGGTGGATCTACCGAGATATCCTTGCTGCATGATGGAGTGCTCGCCGAGAGCCATTCCTTCAATGTGGGCACATTGCGTATGCTTGCGGGAGCTGTCACTCCCGAGGAGCGCAATGCCATGTGCCGTATGCTTGAGAAGTATGCTGAGGATTTTCCCGACACTAAGATCATTGGTTCGGGTGGCAACATCAACCGTCTCTTCCGTCTTGCCAAGGTAAAGGGCGACTCTCGCTCGTTGTCCGTAACTGCGCTTAAGCAACTGTATGCCGAGCTTGCCCCATTATCGTTGGAAGAGCGTATGGAGCAGTTCAAACTCAAGGACGACCGTGCCGACGTTATCATCCCCGCAGCCGAGATATTCCTCCTTGTTGCCCGCTCTCTGAAATGCGAAGACATTATTGTGCCTAATATTTCTCTTGCCGACTCCATTGTGGACGGAATATATCGTGACCAAAAACAATAAGTAACCCCAGTTCGGGATATCCCGAACTGGGGTTACTATTCAGCTGTGGCGGCTGGTAGATGGCTGGTAGATGGCTGGTAGATAAAACTGCTATCTGCCAGCCTTCAACTTACTACCCGACAATGTGTTATACGCCTGCTGGGAGATATGGCAGATTTTTTGCATAAACTGATGTTTTTCGGTTGGCGCACTTCTTGCTCTGGCAAGCGGCAAAGCCGAGCGGAGACAAGTGTACCCCCTGAAATATAATTTATTTGTAAGCAAATTGTGGCAGTTTGTTTAAAAACTGCTATTTTTTAAGGCGGAATAAATAATAATGTGTATATTTGCAGAGGTAAAAAGAGAGTTATATTATTATGAAGTTAAACTAAAAGCAACAAGACTATGAAAGCAAGACTATTGCAGGCGTTGCTTGCGTTGTTGTTTTTGTCACCATCGGTGGCTACGTATGCCGATGATACCGACACTACACCGCGTCAAGCACTCGTCTTAAAGTTTGTTGATGACGGCACGGCAAGCTTCTTCCTTGCCGATCAGCCCGAAGTTGGTTTCGCCGATGGCAAACTGACGGTGACATCTGTAGGGGTTACGACCGACTATGAGCAGTCGGCTGTAGCCGAGTTTTATTTCGACTATGTCGTGCCCACCGCCATTGCGGGCACCGAGGGCAAGACTTTCTCGCTGACGTACACCGACAACCGTACTGTGACGGTGGGTGGCACAAAGGCGAAAACTGCCATGCTCTACGCTGCCGACGGCACACTTGTGGCGCGCAAGAGCGTAGTAGAGGGAGCTGTGAGCGTGAGCCTCGACAGCTGCAAGCCCGGAGTTTATGTGCTCACATTGGAGAACGAACACACATTTAAACTAATCAAACGATGAAAAAATCTATACTCTTTATAACACTTCTTCTTTCTGTACTTGCGCTACCCACAGCAGCGCAGAAGTCATTCGTTAAGAACTCGCCGCGCTTCTCTGTGCCAGCTAAGGCAGACGAAGCCAAGACCCTCGCTATGAGTCACGTCGTAGCTTCGTATTACACCGCAGCTTCCGAGGCTACCAACAACTGCGACAATTACTATCTCGTAGTTGCGGACAAGACAAACGCAGTGTTCAACTCGGCTGAAGGCACCATCGTGGCTACCAACGCCAACGTGGCAGCCATCGACTTGTATGCTCCGGCTGGCACAGGCACCGAACTGCCCGAGGGAACATTCAAGGCAGGCGAGGGCAGTCTGTATTACGATGCCGACTACTCCTACACCACTAAGTACGGACTCAGCGGCAAACCCGGTAAGGAATACGCACTGAAGGGCGACGTGACGGTGAAGAAGGGCGCTGACAACTCGTACACCGTGACCTTTGCTGATGCTAACGGTGTGCAGTACACGTACACCGGCACACTCAGTTTCGTAGATATGAACACCGGCACGACGGTATATCCGCAGATACCTACCGACGTGAACACGACGTTCACAGGCGGTATGGCTTACTATCACGGCAACCTAATGGAGTCGAACACGGGCAATATATACATCAACCTCTTCGACTGCGACTTCGACCCGGAGACAGGCAACATGAAGGGCACGGGATTTAACCTCGCCATCTGTGCCTTCAACCGTCTCTTCGGCGACCCGAAGCAGGCTACAATCATACCGGGCACATACACCATGGCGCGCAACTTCAAGAGCGAAACCTACTTCCCCGGTATGGAAATCGACTACAACGGCATGACCGTACTCATGGGTACATACATCAAACGTCGCAAGACCGTAACCGGATCTGATTCCGACTACGACTATGCTTACATCACCGACGGCACGGTAGTGATCACCGACGGCGACGAGGAAGGCACATTCAACTTCACCATCGACTGCACTACAGACCGCGGACATAAGGTGACGGGCACGGCGAAGAACATCAAGTTCAACATCGTGGACGTGTCGGACGACAAGGAGAAGTACGTAGAGTCGAACCTCGACCGCGACGTGCTGCTCAATCTCGACTACATAAAGAAGGCACGCGTCTACTTCCTCGGCAACCAGAACGGCGTGAACATCTTCACCGTCGACCTCGGTTCGCCAAGCGGTAAGGACGGCAGCGAGGGCGATCTGCTCCGTATGGAGTTCCAGACAAAGCCTGGCACAGCCTATCTGCCTTCAGGCACATACGAGCTGATGGAGAACGACCACCTGTGGACTAATCTCTATGCGCCTTACAAGATGACACGTGGCTACTTCGACAATGTCGGCGGACGCACCGGCACACGCTATGAACACTTCGAGAAGGGACGCTACTGCGTTGTAGACAGCTTCGCCTTCGTCTATAGCGGACGTGTAGGCGTGGAGCAGTTGGCTAACGAGGAGTATAAGTTCACCATCGAACTGGCTGACGGCAAGGGCTATCAGATTAAGGGAGAATGGAGCGGACCGGTAGAACTCAACTACGACCCGTCGACAGGTCTGGACAAGGTGAGTGGCGATGAGGCAGCCACAGTGAAACTCGTCGGCAACACACTCCTCGTAGAAGGCGCAGCCAAGGGCGAGCGTCTCGCTGTCTACACCGTAGGCGGACAACACGTGCTCGCAGCCGACGCAACAAAACCTGTAGACGTATCGTCGCTGCATAGTGGCGTTTACGTTGTGAGAACATCAAATGGAGTTGTAACAAAAATAGTAAAGCGATGAAAAAGACTGTATTGACAATGTTGTGCCTCATGACGATGAGTGCCAGTTACGCACAGACAACAAAGAGAATAATGACCGTTCAGCAGAAGGACGGCACAAAAGTAGAGTATAAGGTGGACAATGTGGAGCGCGTAAGCTTCTCGGATAAGGTGTATGCCGACTTGAATAACCAATGGGCGTTCAACGAAGAAGTAAATTCGGTGAACACGGTGCTGTTTGCAGAGAGCGGCGAAAATAGCCTTTTTGCGATTCATACTGCTGAGAATGTCACGAGTAACCTTGTTCCTGATATTACAATCGAACTCCCTACATCTTTAATAGGACAAGATGTAGACCTTGCTACTGAGGAGGGTGTTGTGTTGAGATGCAAAGAACGCGAACTCAAGAAGGGTACGGTTAAGGTGAAGTTCGACAAGTTTAAGAAGAACGTTACAATCTCTGTTGAGGCAGAAGATGGTAGCGACGAAGTTCGTTGTGAGTACACGGGTGCTTTCGGACGCATTTATCTTGTTGAAAACAGCATAAAGGTTAGTGTTCCTGAGCAGACTGTTGCTCAATCAAAGGTGGCTTCCGCTTTCTGTGTACAACCAAAAGCGACGGGCGAACCTACTAACTTCGCCTTCGCTGACGTAACGGCTACGGCTCCAGCCGACTTCCTCAATGCCAACGTCGCAGTATGGTTCAGCGTTTCGGCTGCCAAACTCTACAACGGAACGATTGATATGGCTGCAGACGCAGACAGCTACACCTTCCGCTATATCGACTACGCTACACGCACCGTATATGATAAGGTGAAGTCGGGCACCATCACCACCGCACAGGGCTACAACGGACAGACATACGTGAGCCTCGAAGCAGTGCTCGAGGACGGCAGAACCGTGAGCCTCTCTTACTTCGGTGCATTGACTGATACAGAGTCGCTCGACGAGATAATACCGTCGGTAGTGGCAGAGAACGAGTATAAGTACTATAACTCCGACGGCGAGCTCTCCATCACACGTCAGCTTGGCACATCTTACATGAAGGAGTACAAGGGCAACTTCACCTTCTACCTTATCCCCGAAGGCGACGGCAAGACATCGTCAGACAAAGTGGAGATAAAGGTAGGCAGCGACCTTATCAACGCAGGCGAGATAGATCTTGCTAACATCGGTCAGGAGAAGATTGTAGACATCAAGTACAACGCCGGCGGCATACAGCTGCAGTCGTACGCAGCAGGTCACGGCTACGGCAATATGCCTAACAACGGCACGCTCACTGTGAGCAAGGACGAGAACGGTGTGTACGAGATTCTGCTCGACGTAACCAACAAGTACACTAACATGTACACCTCTACCGGCGGCGACAACACCCGCATCGTTGTCAACTACAAGGGTACATTTGAGAAATATTAATTAAAGATGTTGTTGTGTTGAGATGTTCTTGTGTTGAGATTACCATTGTCACCACATCAACGTCCCAACATATCAACATTAAAACAATTCTAATAAATGAACAAATCAAACATCCTATTGGCATCGCTGCTCTTCGTGGGCAGTTTGGCTTTCGCGCAGAAGCTTTCGCCAAGTACGAGCCTGATGCTTCAGGATATGAGTACGCAGAAAAATGTGAAGTCGGAAACGGTGAAGAAGGTGGATGCCTTCCTCACCCTTGCTCCGTCAAGTCATAACTCCTCTGTAGACGACTGTCTCAGCCGTCTGGAATCGTTGGGCGTAGAAGTGCGCAACGTAGTGACTGACCGCTTGCTCACTGTCAGTCTGCCCCTCACGGCTGTTGAAGCTGTGGCAGCACTCGACGAGGTGGAGAGCGTGCAGGTGGGCACAGATGTGCGTATGTTGCTCGACGTGGCGCGTAAGGAAACGAAGGTAGACGATTGTCAGTCGACCACCTCCGAACTTGGTGCATACACAGGCAAGGGCGTAGTGGTAGGCATCGTCGACGGCGGATTTCAGTATTCGCACATCGCCTTCACCAATCCCGATGGCATCGGCACACGCATCGCACGCGTTTGGGATCAGAACGCAAAGGGCGGAAAGTCGCCCTCGAAGTTCGGCTACGGCAGCGAGTACGCCACCTTTGACGAGATGCGTGCCGTCAACTACGACATCTCCTCAACATTCCACGGCTCGCACGTGGCAGGCATAGCAGCCGGTGGCGACCGCACGACATCCTACTATGGTGTTGCGCCCGAAGCCGAACTCGTGTTCGTGAGCTTCGGTTCGAGCAATGTGAACATCACCGACGGCATACAGTACTGCTTCGACTACGCTGAGAGCGTGGGTAAGCCCTGCGTCGTGAACATCAGTCTGGGTTCGCACATCGGTCCGCACGATGGCACATCAGCCACCGACCAAGCATTTGCGGCAATGACTGGTCCGGGCAGAATTATCGTCGGTGCTGCAGGCAACGAGGGCAGCACGGCGTTGCACGTGTCGAAAGACCTTGAGGATGGCGATACATCGCTCAAGACGATGATTGGCTTCAGCGAGGATGCCACCACAAAGCAGGCTTACGTAGACATATGGGGCAGCAAGGGTGCACCGCTGAAGGTGAAAGCCGTAGTTGTAGACGCTCTGAAGGGCAAGGTGATGTACGAGTCACCGGCTGTATCGTCAGACGGCGAGACCGACGTGAAGTACACCTTCCCTGACGGCAGCGGAGTGGTGTCGACGGTGCAGATGGCTCTGCAGAAGAACCCTGACAACGAGCGCACGGAGGTGCTCCTCATGTGTCGCGCTACGAGCATCGCTGAGAACCGCAAGATAGGTATCGTCGCAACGAGCGATGCCGGCACGTCAATCCACATGTGGAACAATGCTACCGATGGCTACTTCCTCGACGGAGGCAAGCGCGGCTGGACAGAGGGCGACACCGACTGCACTGTGGGTGAGCTTGGCGGTGTGAGCGATAATGTTATCAGCGTAGGTTCGTACAACACGAAGATGTCTTATGAGACACTTGGCAAAGAGCGTTATGATATAAACACAGAACTTGTGGGCAGAAAGGGAGAGCTCTCGTTGTTCTCAAGCCACGGCCCAACACTCGACGGACGTTCGAAGCCCGATGTGACGGCTCCTGGCTGTATGCTTGTGTCGGCTACATCGCGCTACTACTCTGCTTTCAGCGCTAACGCATGTATAGCTAAGAGTGGCGACGACTACTATGATGTCAATTTGGGCACGTCGATGGCTTCGCCGGTGGTTACAGGCACAGTGGCTCTATGGCTTCAGGCTAATCCGAACCTCACGCCTGCCGATGTGCGCAACATCCTCAACCAGACCTCACGCCACGACACCTATACGGGTAGCGCAGAGAAGTCGGACCGCAACAGTTGGGGTGCGGGTAAGCTTGACGCTTTCGAGGGATTGAAACTCGCACGTGAGACAACCGGCATCAGTGACACACAAGTTGGCGAGCAGATGTTCAGCATCACTACCAATCGCATGGCACGCACCGTACAGTGCTTCTTTGGTTCGGAAGGAACGGCTCGCGTGGCAGTGTACAACACATTCGGTCAGCAGCTCTACGCTAAGCAGTTCGCTGTGAGCGGCGAGACACTCGACCTCAAGCAACTCGGCAACGGCGTGTTCGTTGTGAAGTTGCAGCAGGGTGGCACAGAGAAGTCGGTGAAAATAGCATTATAAATATTTACAGAAGTTTCGCAAATGTGTGAAACTTCTGTTTTTTTTATCCCGACAGAAGCATTATTCGGGATTTTTATATATATTTGTAGCCAAATACTTAATTTTAAATAACATAAGATTATGCCTACAATCAAAAGAAAAGTCTTTACGCTTGGTTGTCTGCTCACTTTAGCTTCCGCACCCTTTGTGCAGACGGTAGCGCAGACCGGTCAGTATGTTTACGATGTGCAGGACGGCGAGGCTGACATATTCGGTCAGTTGCGCTATGAGAAGAATGTGAACGGCACCGGATTTGTGAAGTTTAATACAGCCAATCCGAATACCCACAAGTGGGTGCGCGACTATGGTTATAAGGCAGGAGTGACACCTATCACTACAGCTGGCACGTATGTAGGCAACGAGTATTATGCCTACGAGACCACGCTCTACGAGAATACGCTCATGCCACGCGCCATCAGTGTGGTGGATGTGAACACGGGCGAGTACACCGCTAAGCGCGAGATAGAGAACTCTACAACCGAGGCACCGCTTATCCTCGACGAGATGACATACGACCCGAAGACGAACCGCATCTTCGCACTGCACTATGACACATCTGTGAACAAGTCGTACCTCTACGAAATCGACCGTACCACACTCGAACTTTCGCTTGTGGCTACGCTCAACAACGTACTCCTCTACACGCTCGCAGCCGACAACGGTAGTCTGTACGCTGTGCGCAAGGGCGGCATGAAGAGCTATCTCTGCAAGATTGAGATAAGCAGTATCAATAAGACTGCGAAGACCTGCGAGTACAAGGATATGGGCAATACCAACGTGTATCTCGGCGACTACAGTCAGACGATGGAGTTCGACAAGACCACCCACCGCCTGTGGTGGATGGCGCAGACCTCCGACGGCAAAGCCTACCTCGTAGAGCTCGACCCGAAGACAGGTGCCTCGCTTAAGAAGGAGTTTATGGACAACGAGATGCAGCTCCTCGGTATGGGCATACCGTACCAGTATGTAGCCGATGGTGCTCCGTCGTATCCGCGTGGCTTTAAAGCGGTGGCAGATGCTAAGGGTGCACTCTCAGCACAGCTCTCGTGGACAACGCCAAGCGTGAACTATCTTGGTGCGGCACTCACGGGACTTACCGGCACAAAGGTGTATCGCAACAATCAGCTCGTGTACACCTCAACAGAGACAACGCAGGGCAAAGCCGTGGCATGGACAGACAAACCTGCGACGGATGGCTACTATATATATAAGGTAGTGCCGTACAATGCTGCGGGCGACGGCGTGTACAAGGAGTTTGCTGCATACGTGGGCGAAGACCTGCCAGGCGAGCCACAAAACGTGACGCTCACTACACACGGTGGCAACGCCGAGATAACATGGACTGTACCGGCAAAGGGTAAGCATGGCGGATATTTTGATAATACTACATTGAAGTATAATGTGGTGCGTATGCCAGATAATAAAGTGGTTGTGGAAGGTACTACATCGCTGCATGCAACGGATGCGGTCAGCGTGCAGAAGGGCTACAGCTACGTCATCACGGCTGTGAATAAGAAGGGCGTGGGTGCTTCGGCTACGTCGAAGACTCAGAGCTTCGGACCAGAGGACAGCGTGCCATTCACTTCGTCGCTCACCACACAGGACGATTTCGACCGCTGGGTGACTGTAGACAAGAACGACGACGGTAATACATGGACGTTCTACACTCCGACGCAGACCACTACATATGACCGCACGGATAAGAACGCTGATGATTGGCTCTACACACCGGCACTGAAGTTTGAGAAGGGTAAGACATATCAGGTGCGCTATACCTACTCGTCAGCCAACTGGGTGACTCCAGATGGGCACGAACAGGTGATGGAGCAGATGAAGGTGTGGTTCTGCGCGGAGCCGATAGCTACAGGAAAGACTAAACTGATTAAGGAGACGGGCGAGTTCCATACCGCATCGAACATCTTCCTCTATGGTAAGGACAACTTCCAAGCAGACGCTACTGGCTCTGCGCGCATCGCTTTCCAGGCATGTAGCGAAGCTAATCACGGACAGATTTATCTGAAGGATGTGTCCATACGAGAGTATAGCACGAAGGACATCAGCGTGCAGGCACTCACCGGTTCGCAGCTCGTGAATAGCCAGAGTCAGCAGACGTTCACCGTGGACGTGCGCAACGAAGGCTCGGCAACGGTAGCCGACTACCGCGTACTGCTGCTCAACGCCGACAACAACGAAGTGCTCGGCGAGGCAAAGGGCAAGAGTGTGGCACCAGATAAAACGGTAGAAGTGGCAGTCAACTGGGTGCCAGGAGCAGAGGGCACTATAAAGGTAGTGGCTAAGGTGGAGCTTGCTGGCGATACATACCCGGCAGACAACGTTCTGGCTACACCGTTAGAGGTGAAAGTATCGGCTGCAGATGCCGACAAGTGGCTCACACTGAACAAAGACAATAGCTGGGGATGGCGTTTCCCATTCTTTATGCTCGACCCATACTCGCAGTGTCAAGCACTCTTCCTTGAGAAGGAGATGCAGAAGAAGGGCATCGAGATAACAGGTATGCGCTTCCTCTACAACGGCAAGAATGCGGAGACTTACACCTTCCCAGCACGCATCGGCATCAAGACAACAACACGCACCGACATGCTTGATGAGGACGGTGGTGACGCGATGTTCGACGAGGACGGCTTCACAACTGTCTTTGACGGCAATATCACTATTCAAGGTAATGCCAACGACTTGGAACTGGTTGTTAATCTCACAACACCGTACAAGTATGAAGGTGGCAACGTGATAATGAAGTTCGAGTGTCCGCTCGGCACTGGATACATTAAGGATAGCACGAAGCATCCCGACTGGCACATGATGGAGACGGAAGGCAATCCGCATATCGCCTATTGCAGTGGTGAGAACGAAGATGCTAACGTATGGGGCGAACAGCTGATACCATTCATCAGCATAGCTTATAAGGACAATGGTGCTGCAGGCATCTTCACCATTGGTGGTGATAAGACGAGTGTGACACGCTCAGGCGACATGTTGCTCTTTGATGAGCGTGCAGATGAGGCTTGTTTGTACAATACAACTGGCGCACTCGTGCTGAGCGCACGTGGAGTTAATGCGCTTAGCACAGCCGGATTGACAAAAGGCATCTATGTACTGAAGCTCACCTATGGTGGCGCGGTGCGCTGCTTGAAGGTTAAGCTTTGAGTTTTGAATTAAAAACAACAGGCGTTATTTCGTATTATCAACTATTTTCTGTAAATTTGCAAATCGAATAACTAAAACAGTTCAGAAATAAATAATTTAAGTTTCGCAAGCGAAAGTAGTTAAGAAGTTAAGGAGTTGTCGCGCCCTACGGTCGCTAAGGAGTTAAGCCATTAGTTTTTTTGCTTGATATAGCATTATAAGCATTTGGCTTAACTTCTTAACTCCTTTAATTACTGAATTCTCTGAACTTGCGAAAGTTCAATAAATAATAAAACAATTATGATAGACGTAAAAGAAACATTGAACGGCGCAGAAGAGCGCATGGAGATGGCTGCTATGTACTTGGAAGAGCAGTTGGCACGCATCCGTGCCGGACGCGCCAACGTGGCAATCCTCGATGGTGTACGCGTGAGCTCATGGGGCTCGATGGTGCCATTGAACCAGGTGGCTAACGTTACGGTGCCCGATCCACGCACTATCGCTATCCGTCCTTTCGACAAGAAGCAGATTCGCGACATCGAGAAGGCAATCATGGACAGCGATGTAGGCATCACTCCTGAGAATAACGGTGAGATTATCCGCCTCGGCATCCCACAGCCTACAGAGGAGCGTCGTAAGGAACTTGTGAAGCAGTGCAACAAGATTGGCGAGCGTTCTAAGGTGGAGATTCGCAACGCACGTCAGGACACAAAAGACAAACTCAAGAAGGCTATTAAAGACGGATTGTCTGAAGACCTGGAGAAGGACGCTGAGGGCGAACTTCAGAAGGTACATGACAAGTTCGTGAAGAAAGTTGATGACTTGCTTGCTGCTAAGCAGAAGGAAATCATGACCGTATAAAAGTAAAAAAGTAAAAGAGTAAAAAAGTAAAAAGAAGAGAACATCATTTTAATGGAACCATTACTTCTTACCTTTTTTACTCTTTTACCTTTTTACCTTTTTACTTTTTTACCTTTTTACTTTTAATAGATGCACGGATTAGTAATCAAGAATACAGGCAGCTGGTACACCGTTCGCACTGACGAAGGTCTCGATGTAGACTGCAAGATAAAGGGCAATTTCCGCTTGAAGGGCATACGCAGTACCAATCCGGTAGCTGTGGGCGACATCGTGGATATAGTGCGCAATCAGGAGGGAACGGCGTTTATCACAGCCATCCACGACCGCCGCAACTATATCATACGCAAGTCGCAGAACCTTAGCAAGCAGAGCCATATCATTGCAGCCAACGTCGATCAGGCATTCCTCATCGTCACGGTGAACTATCCGCAGACGAGCACCATCTTCATCGACCGCTTCCTCGCTACGGCTGAGGCATACAGCGTGCCGACGGTGTTAGTGTTCAACAAGACCGACATACTCTCCGACGAGGAGCGTCATTATCAAGAGATGATGATGCGCTTGTATGAGACAGTGGGGTATAAGTGTGTGGCTGTATCGGCTACGACGGGCTTGGGCATGGATGCCATTCCGGCGATGTTGAAGGATAAGAAGACATTGCTGAGCGGCAATAGCGGCGTAGGCAAGTCGACCTTCATCAACCACATACTGCCTGGAGCCAATCTGCGTACATCGGAGATTAGCGATGCGCATAACACGGGTATGCACACCACGACGTTCTCGGAGATGCTCGAACTGCCCGAGGGCGGATATCTTATCGATACTCCGGGTATAAAGGGCTTCGGCACGTTCGATATGGAACCCGAAGAACTCACAAGCTATTTCAAGGATATATTCCACTTCTCAAAGGAGTGTCGCTTCAACAACTGTACGCATACGCACGAACCAGGTTGTGCTGTGTTGAAAGCAGTAGAGGAACATTACATAGCAGCTTCGCGCTATCAGAGCTATCTCTCGATGCTCGAAGATAAAGACGAAAACAAGTATCGCGAAGCATATTAACGATAAAAGGCGTGTCAAAACAAATGACACGCCTTTTATCGTTATTGTTACTATGGTTTAATGACTGTATTTACGTTGCTGGTAATAGCGTTCTTTATGCTTTTACTGCATATCATAAACCACCTGCATGAGCTTCTTGCCTAATGCGTCAGCCTCTTCCATTGTTGCAGCCTCGCTATACACGCGAATGATAGGCTCGGTGTTCGACTTGCGCAGGTGTACCCACTTGTCGGGGAAGTCGATCTTTACGCCATCGATGTCCGTAATCTTCTCCGATGCGTACATCTCCTTCACCTTCTCGAGGATAGCGTCGATGTCTGTAGATGGAGTGAGGTCGATGCGGTTCTTTGCGATGAAGTAGTTGGGGAATGTGGCGCGAAGCTCGCTCGCTGTGCACTTCTTGTGAGCCAGTGAGGAGAGGAACAGAGCGATGCCTACAAGGGCGTCGCGACCATAGTGGCTCTCCGGGTAGATTACGCCGCCATTGCCTTCGCCGCCGATAACGGCTCCTACCTCCTTCATCTTTGTCGTAACGTTTACCTCACCTACTGCGGCAGCTGTGTATGTACCGCCGTGACGCTCTGTAACGTCACGCAGAGCGCGTGTAGAAGAGAGGTTCGACACGGTGTTGCCCGGTGTGTGTTGCAGCACATAGTCGGCTACGCTTACGAGTGTGTACTCCTCACCGAACATCTCACCGTTTTCGCAGATGAAAGCAAGACGGTCTACGTCTGGGTCTACAACGATGCCAAGGTCGTACTTGCCACTGCGCATCTCGTCCATGATGCCCTGCAAGTTTTTCTCAAGCGGTTCGGGATTGTGAGCGAAGTCGCCGTTTGCTGTAGAGTTAAGGATGGTATATTCTACGCCGAGTGCCTTCAGCAAGTCGGGTAGGATGATGCCGCCAACGCTGTTGATAGCGTCAACGCACACCTTGAACTTTGCGTTGCGTATAGCGTCTACGTCAGCCAGTTTGAGGTCGAGTACACTCTCGATGTGGCGTTGGTTGAACGAGTCGTCGCGTGTGTATGATCCGAGCGAGTCGACATCAGCATAGTCGAAGTCCTCCTTCTCGGCGATGCTGAGCACCTCGTTGCCGTCGTCCTTGGTGAGGAACTCGCCTTCGCTGTTGAGCAACTTCAGTGCGTTCCACTGGCGTGGGTTGTGACTTGCTGTTATGATGATGCCACCGAGTGCGCCCGTCCAGCGCACAGCCAACTCAGTTGTAGGTGTTGTGGCGAGGTCGATGTCAACGACATCAAGTCCCATACCCATGAGTGTGCCGCAAACCACGTTGCGCACCATGTCGCCTGAGATGCGTGCGTCGCGTCCTACAACAATCTTCTTGCGTCCTTCGCCTGTAGCACGACGCTTCATGAATGTAGCGTAAGCGGTTGTGAACTTAACGATGTCGAGTGGGTTCAGTGTGTCGCCCGTGGGGCCGCCGATAGTTCCGCGGATACCCGAAATAGATTTAATAAGAGTCATGTGGTGTTTTGAATGTTAAGTGTTGATTATCTTCCGAGGGCATAAGTTATCTCGTACAGACATGGATAGACATTCTGCGAAGCGTCGCTCTGTCCCTGCGTATGTGGCACGATGAGGCGCACTTTCGCAATTTCTTCACCCTTCGGTATGCGTCCGAGGTTGATGTACGACAATGGTACGAGCCATCCTGATGGTACGGCTTTTGAGCTATACTTGGTGTACATGAGGCTCTCGCCACTGATGAACGACGCTGTGAAAGTGCCCGATGTGTTCTTTACTGTCATCTTGTCCACCAACCAGTTGTACTGCAGGATGTTTGTGAGTTGTAAAGCCGAGTCGCCTTCGAGTATGTTGTACTCTTTGAAACGACACAATACGGTGGCTGTTTCGCTTGGTTTGAGGCTCGCACCCTCGCCCTTGCGCACTATCTGCATATATACGCCGTTGCTTTCGAAGAGTACGTACTCGTTCTTCGTGGTGTCGGTAGTGAAGCCCTGTTCCTCAAATTTTGCCTCAGATATCTTTTGTATCTTTTGGTTTGAGATGTATCTGTTTATGGCGTTGCGTTCCTTTTTCTTCATGTCAGCGTATGTCACGCTGTCGCTACACGAAACGAGAGTCGCGACAGCGAGCAGTGTCATGATGATAAGATTGAGTTGCTTCTTCATTCTTGTATTACTGTTTGTTATTGGTTATTGTCGTTTTCTATTTGTTATTGTCGTTTCCTACTTGTTCTTTCCTGCTCTTGGGCAGTGGTCCCCATCCAGTGAGTGCGCCCTCGTAGTATGCAAATGCCTCTCTCACCACCTTCTCGGCTTCGGCGAGCGAGCAGTGGAGTCGTCCGCCACTTGCGTTGAGGTGTCCACCTCCGTTGAAGAAGTCCTCCGCCATCTTGTTGCATGGGAAGTTGCCCACCGAGCGTAGGCTCACCCAGATGAGGTTATCGCGGCGGTCATCTTCGCGTAGCGACACAGAGAGCTTCATCCCCTTGATGCGCAGCGGTTCGTTGACGAGTCCTTCAGCGTCGCCCTTGATAAAGTGGAAGTCGCGCATATCGCGTCTTGAGATGGTGAAGTAAGATGCGTGAAGGTCTGAGAAGACGTTCAGCTTCTGACTCATCAGATAGCCACGCAGACGTATTGCCCACTGGCTGAAGTTGTTGAACACGTTGCGGTATATGCGATCCTTGTCGATGCCTTTGGTGAGCAGCTGACTGATGATGAAGAATATCTCGGGCTGTGTGGAGTTGTAAGTGAAGCCGCCCGTGTCGGTCATCATGCCGCAGTAGATATTCACGGCGCACTCTTTCGACATATCCTCGAACTTGCCCAGCTGCCAGATGATGCGGAATACGAGCTCCGATGTGCTCGACATGTTCGGGTGCGACACGGTGAGTATGGTTTCCATTCGTGGATTGAGATGATGGTCAATCATCACCTTCTTGGCAGGCGAAGCGTCGAGCGCATCCTTCATCTCGTCTACGCGGTCGCTGCCGTTGAAGTCGAGACAGAATACGAGGTCGGCGTTCTTCAGTAGAGTGGTGGCTTGTTCTGTATGCTTGTCGTAGCGCACAATGCTGTTCGCCCCGGGCATCCACTGCAAGAAGTCGGGATAGGCATCGGGCGCAACTATTGTTGATGCTTTGCCGCAAGAAGACAAGAAGTTAGCCCAACCGAGTGATGATCCGAGAGCATCACCATCGGGCGACTTATGGCAGCAAATCACTATGTTCTGTGCGTTTTCTATTATTTCGTTCAGAGTCTGAACCTCTGAATTCGATAGTATATTTATGTTCATATCCATTTAGATGCAAAGGTATTAAAAAATCATGGATATGAACATAAATAAAGTCTTACATTAGTTCTAATTAAATGTTTTTTGCATATTGCGCCATAAAGTGCTTTGCCCATTCGGTGCGGAGCAGCAGGCGTTCGAGTATGAGCAGTGCTACGATGGTTGTGAGTATGCCCAGCAGCACGTCGATGATGTAGTGGTGTGTGGAGTAAACCGCTGTCCACCAGATGCCCATACAGATGAATGCGAATATGCCGATACAGAGTTTGTGCTGACGACTTATTATGGCATAGATTGTAGCTACGAGCATATATGCGGCGTGCAGCGAGGGTACGGCAGCGAACACGTTCGAGTTGTTGCAGTAGATGGAATGGAACACAGGCGCACCGACAAGCGCATCAAAGCGTCCGAGTCCGGCTACGCTGCCCGGCGTATTAAGCACGGGCGTGAAACCATGCTCCAGTACGTACCATGGTGGAGCGGCTGGGTGTATGTAATAGCCCACAAAGCCCACGAGATTGACGAACAGGAAGGCGAACGAGAAGCGCAGATACATCTCGCGCTTGCCTTTCAGGTAGAGATAGATGGCGAAGCCTAATGGTACCGGCACCCAGCACAGATAGAAGAAGCCAGCCATGAAGTCGGCGAAGGCGCAGTTGTGCAGGTTGAACCACTCGCCTGGGATTAGCGTGCCGGTGGCTGTCGTGATGCCGAAGATCGACTTCTCGGCTTCGTAGATGCCGCGTGTGTCGATGGGGTTCACTTCGTAGTTGGGCAGAAGGCGCATACCGTCGTAGCTGCACGCAAAGACAAGCCATGGCGTGAGTGCTAAGGCGAGCTTGCGGGTGGGCTTGATGGCAACGAGTATTGCCCAAATGATGATTAGCTTTATGCTGAACATAGTTGGTTTTATTTGTTGTTATCCTTTGCGCTGAGCACCTTGTAGCAGTGGATGACGCGCCAGAAGGCAGTGATGTTGGCGAGTACGGCGATGATAATCATCGGCACCACGAGCACCCACACATTGGCGCATACACCGCAGAAGATAGCTCCGACCGCCGTTACCACTACTCGCTCAGGGCGCTGCATAAGACCCACCTTGCACTCTATGTCCAAGCCCTCGGCACGAGCGCGTACATAGCTCACCATCACCGAGCCTACCATTGCTGCGAACGTAACTACGCCTGCCCACTGCCATTCGTTCTGCTGCATCAGCAGGTAGTAGCAGATGCCGAAGAGTGTGCAAAGTTCGCTATAGCGGTCGAGCGTAGAGTCCCAAAGGGCACCGAACGTCGATGACATACCGCCCATGCGAGCCAGTCTGCCGTCCATCATGTCGAACAAGCCGGCGAAGAGTATTACGCCACCAGCCCATCCAATCCATGCGAAAGCCTCTGTTTCTGCCATCTCGGCAGCGTAGATGAACATAGCCGTAGCTACGAGGTTGAGCACAAAACCTGTTGTGGTGATGAAGTTGGGAGTAATGCCAATCTTTATCATGCCTTTAATGATAGGGTTGATAATGACATAGATAACCTTTTGCAAGAAATCCCTGTAGTTCATATTCTTTTATTTTTTTTGTTTTAAATGTTTGTTATTTCTTTATCTAAAGTATTCTATTCGTTCGCATGATTGGCGCGGAATACGAATGTGCGTTGTAGATGATAGTTCCAAAACACTGCTACAAAAGCAGCCACGATGGTTTTCGATATGATGTAGTTGACTCCGCTTAACTCTGTCAGCTGCCATGTTCCGAAGGTGTTTAGCACGATGCTGCCTATCCATACGAACAGATAGCGCATCGCCATATACTTCTTCTTCATCCCTGTTGCGTGGAACACCCAACGATAGTTGATGCCACAGTTGGTGATGCCGCCACACACAGCACCGATGAACGTAGAGTAGCCGTACCACACGCCCGCAAAGCTTGTAAGTATCAGCGTTATGCCGAAGTCCACTGCCGATGCTACCCATGCTGAGCATTGCGCTTTGCCAAACATGATTGCTTTTTCTTTTACATTATTCATCGGTGGGCGTACTTAAATTAAGAAGATATTATTTATATATTATTAATGTGTAAATATCGTATATCTGTTGCGTTGTGACGCAATAGTATGCAAAATTAGTAGAAAAATATTAAAAGGCAAAAAGTTTTCTTGCCTTTTTTAATAATTATATATAACTTTGCAAGATGAAACGGCTATAGGTTTGTAAATGCTTTATATAGTGGTGTTTATGACCATTTTCTTTGAACAATAGGATAAATATATACAAAGTAGTAAGGTGAAGAGGTTTTTTAGTATTACATTTTTTTTATTGGCTTTGGTGATTTCGGTCAAAGCCCAGATTACAGGCGAAATTTACGACTCCGATGGTTATCCGATACCATTGGCAAGTGCTATATATAAGGGGCATCATGTGGCAGAAGCGAGCGATTTGGATGGTAAGTTCAAGATTGCGCGTCATAATGGTTGGGAGTTGACATTTAGCTCGGTAGGCTTTCAGCCGCAGACCATCAAGGTAACGCCCAGCACCCCGTCGCACCTGAAGATTGTGCTGAAGGAGGATGCGCACAGCCTTGGCGAGGTGGTCATCAAGCAGAAGCGCGAACGCTATTCGCGTAAGAACAACCCAGCTGTTGAACTTATGAAGCGCGTCATCGCTGCCAAGCAGCGCAGCCATTTGGATAACTACGACTACTATCAGTACAATAAATACCAGAAGATAACCTTCTCGCTCAACGATATAAAGCCTGCCGACCTCGATTCGGGCAAGTTTTTCAAGAAGCGTGCCTACGTGAAGGAGCAGATAGAGACCTCGCCATACAACGGCAAGCTCATCCTGCCTGTGAGCGTTGACGAGACAGTTACTCAGCACATCTACCGCAAGGACCCGAAGGTGGAGAAGGACATCATTAAGGGTCAGCGTTCGGAGGGCGTGAACAACGTTCTTCAGACCGGCGATATACTCAACACCCTCCTCAAGGAGGTGTTCACCGACGTGGATATCTACGACGACCACATGCGCCTGTTGCAGTATCAGTTCACGTCGCCAATCGGCGAGACAGCCATCTCGTTCTATCGCTTCTACATACAGGATACGGTGTACGTCGACCGCGACCTCTGCTATCATCTCGAGTTTATACCGAACAACCAGCAGGACTTCGGTTTTCGTGGCGAACTCTACGTGCTTGCCGACTCAACGCTGCACGTGAAGCGCTGCTCGTTCACGCTTCCGAAGAAGTCGGACGTGAACTTCGTGAACAACATGAAGATCACGCAGGAGTACGCAAAGCTGCCCAATGGCGAGTGGGCACTGTCGGTTGACGACATGGCTGCCGAGATGAAGCTGCTCGGAGCCAACATGCTCGTCACCAAAGCCACGCGCTACAACGACTACGCCTTCGACGAATTGCCCGCGAAGCTCTTCCGTGGCAAGGCAAAGACCATGCACGAGGCTGACGCTATGATACGCGACGACGAGTTCTGGGCTAAGTATCGCACGGTGGAACTCTCGCACGGCGAGTCGTCGATGAAGGCATTCATCCACCGCATCGAGCAGTCGAAGAACTTCAAGTGGATACTCTTCGGTCTGCGTGCTTTCGCCGAGAACTTCGTAGAGACGGGCACGATGCGCAAGAAGTCGAAGTTCGATATCGGACCAGTTACTACTATCATATCTAACAACTTCGTCGATAACTGGCGCTTCCGCTTGAGCGGACGCACCACAGCCAACCTCTGCAAGCACCTCTTCTGGAACGGCTACTATGCGTACGGTACGAAGTCGAAGAACCACTACTACGGTACGGAGGTGACCTACTCGCTCAACGCCAAGAAGAATGTGCCGTTCGAGTTCCCGCAGCGCAACATCATCTTCGAGACAGGCTACGATGTAATGTCGCCTGCCGACAAGTTCCTCATCCATAATAAGGATAATATGTTCATGTCGTTCCGCACGCAGAAGGTAGACCAGATGTACTTCTACAACCGTCAGAAGCTCTCCTTCGTGTACGAGACCGACTGGGGACTCTCGTTCCACACGTCGCTCAAAGCCGAAAGCAACGAGCCGACGGGTGACCTCGCCTTCATCAAGATGCCTGGCGCAACGTTCAATCCAGCCCCCAACGGCAAGGAGTACGTGCGACAGATACGCACCACCGAGGCACGCCTGATGCTGCGCTACTGCCCCGGACAGACATTCATCAACACTAAGCAGCACCGTTGGCCCGTCAATCTCGACGCACCAGAGTTCTCGCTCAGTCACACCACTGGTATTAATAAGGTGCTCGGCGGTCAGTACAGTCTCAACTATACCGAGGCGAAGATATACAAACGCTTTTGGCTGGGCTCGTGGGGATATGTCGATACCCACTTGGACGGAGGCGTACAATGGAACAAAGTGCCGTTCCCGCTGCTCATCATGCCGCCCGTCAACATCACCTTCCTCGAGTGGGAGGGCACGTTCTCGATGATGAAGAACATGGAGTTCCTCACCGACCGCTATGCCTTCGCGTCAGTGGCGTGGGATATGAACGGCAAGCTGCTCAACCGCATACCGCTCGTAAAGAAGCTGAAGTGGCGCGAGTACATCTCCGTAAAGGGTATGTGGGGTTCGCTCACCGATAAGAACAACCCACTCTTGCAGCGCAATCAGAACGACAGGATGCTCTTCCAGTTCCCTGACGGAGCGCGCGAGTTCAGAAATAATGAGCCGTATTGGGAAGTGACGGTAGGTGTGCACAACATTTTCAAGCTGCTCGCCATCGACTACGTCCGCCGTATGAACTATCACGGACCTGGCATAAAGAAGAATGGTGTGCGCTTCGGATTTATGCTTAGCTTCTAACAGGAACAGTATTCAGAAGACGCAGTACCACCGGTACGGATACAAAAAAGAGGTTGGCGCAGGATGCTGCCAACCTCAATGAATCGATTTCGTAATAGACGAAATCTCTAAAATGATATCGCAAATATATAGCTTTCCGTCGAACATAGCAAGTTTTTAAGACTAAAAAGTTGGTTTTTTAACAATTTACACCTGTTTGACTGATTTTAGCCCAACAAAAGTATGAATATTCGGCTCGAAAATATCAACATTCCGATGCCGAAAGTGTTGCGAAAGTCATCGGACATCGAACGCAATCCGATTGGGTGGCGGACGGAATCTGATCGGGTGGCGGACGGAATCCGATTGGGTGGCGGACGGAATCCGATTGGGTGGCGGACGGAATCTGATCGGGTGGCGAACGGAATCCGATTGGGTGGCGGACGAAATCTATGAGAAAAGTTTAACTTGAAACAAACAAAACAATGGGAAGAAACAAATACTCGCAGAGCGAATTTGACGCAATAGCGCGACTTCTGAGTCTGAAAGGTTCAGCCAATCGTGCTAAACAGAAAGAGATACGCCACCAGTTGCGCGTGGGTTACGAGTTCAACATCTCCGACTTCAACGAGCCAGGCAAGGCGTTCGGCTTGAAGGAGCTGCTTGATGCGCGTCAGCGCGGAGCCATCCTTATCCTCGACGACCGCACCATCGCCGACATGAAGGCGAAGCGTCAGCGCGACCGCGAGCGCGACGAAGCGTTGCGCCAGCAGGAGGCCGTGGCTGCAGGCGAGCAGACCGACTGGAAAGAAGCCATGAAGCAATGGGAAGACTGGGAAGCGCAGGAGATTGCGAAGATTGACAAGTAAAAGCAAAAAGTCGGGTATGGCGAACGCCATACCCGACTTTTTTGCTTTGTTACTAATGTTTTTTGCTATTAACTATCTATCTCTTGTGTTTTTTTCTTATATTTGCATAGTATAAGGTATATACCAATTTGTAAAGAACAAAACATAACGAGTTATGAAAAGAACGATAATTGCCACATTTATAGCCATGCTGCTGTTGCCGATGGCAGCAATGGCAGACTCATACACATCGCTTTGGAAGAGATACGACGCGGCGGTGAAGAAGGACCATCCGCAGACGGTGCTGAAAGTGCTTGCGCAGATAAGCGGCAAGGCGGAGAAGGAGCGTGCCTACGGACATCTGCTCAAGGCGCAGGTGGCGCAACTCGACTGGATGGCGCAGCTCTCAGGAGACTCTATTTCGGTGGTTGCCGAACGTCTGAAGAGCTGTGGCGATGCTGCCGAGCGTAAGGGCGACCTTGTGCTGGCTGCCGTTTATCAGTCGGTGATGGGCACGATGTACACCCAGTATCGCTACGCTTTCGACGACGCAAAAGAGCTTGGTGCCGAGTGCTTCCGTCGCTCTATGGAGCATCCAGAAGCGTTGGCTGCGGCTTACTGCACCAGCTATATGCCGTTCGTCGAGGACGGTGTCGACTCGAAATACTACTACGACGACATGCTCCACATCATTGGCATCGCTGCCGGCGACTACCGCGGTATGCACGACTACTATGCTGCGCACGGCAAGCGCGAAGGTGCCTGTCTTACAGCCTTGCAGATGGTGAAGCAGGCGCATGGCAACAGCTACGCCACACGCGTGAAGAAGTCGAAGTACATCATGTCGCTCGACTCGCTCATCAACGAGTACAGCGACCTCGTGGTGTGTGGCGAGGTGGCGATAGCCCGCTACGAGTTCATGAAGAACGCTGAGGACGTGACAGCCGAGGAGAAGAACAACTTCATCAACTACGCCCTTACTAAGTGGGGCGCATGGACACGCATGAACATATTGCGCAATGCTCAGCGCCGGTTGACGCTGCCCTCGGTTCATGCCCTGTTGGGTGGCGAGATGGCTCTGCCCGGTGTGGCGCGCAAGGTGATTGTCTTGGGTGCCAACAACGTAGGCGAACTGCGCCTCACGGTCAGTCGGCTGGATATCACAAGCGCCGAGCAGTATGATGTGAACAAGGCCAAGGACTATGCACGCCTGCGCCGCCATATCGTAACAAGCGAAGCGCCTGTCACCGACGTGCGCCGCTACGTCGGACTGCCGGCTTACAAGACCGTGAGCGACACGCTCGAGATTCCCGGCTTGCGTTCGGGCTTCTACCTCGTCGAACTCTCTACCGACAACGTCAGCGTGCCCGTCGAGCGCCGCATTTTGCGTGTCTGCAATATCTATCCGCTCATCGAAACGCTGCCCGGCAACCGCTATCGCGTCGTTGTGCTCAACGCTACGACGGGTGAAGCCGTGCCCGGCGCAAAGGTATCGATGAACTTTGCGAAGGACACCGCCAAGGACATCAAGCACGAGTCGCACTACGAGTGCGACGCCAACGGCGAGGTGATTGTCGAGTTCGGCAATCGCGAGCCTGAGTCTTACTCTATATCCACTGCCGACGAACAGGCGTTCCCCGTGACGCCGATAAACGGAAAATTCTACTATAACCGCACTCATTTCGAGACCACCTCTACAACGCTCTATACCGACCGCCGCATCTACCGACCGGGGCAGACCGTACACGTAGCTGCCATCGCCTATAAGTATTACGGCGCAGACCAGCACGCCGAGGCGCAGAAGCAGCAGACCATGACGCTCACGCTGCGCGACGCCAACCATAAGGAGGTTGCCGCGAAGAGTGTTACCACAGACGAATATGGTATGGCGTCTGTCGACTTCGTTCTGCCGCAGAACGGCTTGAACGGTGTCTACACGTTGCGCAGCGATTACGGCAATGTGCAGTACTACAACTTCACCGTCGAGGAATACAAGCGCCCGACGTTCAGCGTAGAGATAGAGAAGGCAAAGACCAGCTACGCCGCCGGCGACACCGTGCGCCTTGCTGCCAAGGCAAAGAGTTACGCAGGTGTGCCTGTGCAGGGCGCAAAGGTGGATGTGAAGGTTGTGCGCCGCCCGTCTTTCTTCTGGCGCTGCAGCTCTGCTGACGTCCGCACGGAGACAGTCTACAGCGGCGTGGCGCAGACTGATAATGACGGAGCTTTCACGGTGAAGGTGCCCGTTGTAGTGCCGGAGCAGTACGACGACCGCCCCAACCGCTACTTCACTTTCGACGTTGAGGCTCACGTCACCGACGTTTCGGGCGAGACGCAGAGCGCAGAAGCGGCACTCCCGTACAGCGACCGCCCGACGTTGCTCACCTGCGACGTGCCAGAGCAGACACTCGCCGACGACCTGCGTACCATCAAGTTCGCATATCTCAACAACGCCGGCGAATCCATCGACGGCGATGTAACCTATTATATCGACAACGACCGCTACACCTGCAAGGCTAACACCGAGGTGCAGGTAGACGGAAAGTCGCTCGCTTCGATGCGCCACCGCATCGTGGCTTACTGCGGAACGGACACTCTGACGCAGTCGTTCGTCACATTCACGCTGCAAGACCGCCGCGCGCCGGTAGAGACACACGACTGGTTCTACGTGTCAGCGCGCCAGTTCAAGAGCAAGTCGGCGCCTGTCTTCATACAGCTGGGTTCTACCGACAGCATCCAGCACGTTGTCTACACACTCATCGCCGGCGACAAGGTGATAGAGGACGGCAGAGCCGACTTGCGCAACGAGGTGCGCACACGCTCCGTCACCTATAAGGAAGAGTGGGGCGACGGCATCACTCTCTCCGTAGCGTGGGTGAAGAACGGCAAGGCATATCTGCATACGGAGCGCATAGAGCGTCCGCAGCCCGACACACACCTCAACATCAAGTGGACAACTTTCCGCGACCGACTCGTACCAGGACAGCGTGAGACCTGGACACTGAACATTACCAACCCCGACGGTACACCGGCAAAGGCGCAACTGATGGCTACGCTCTACGATAAGTCGCTCGACAAACTGCGCCCGCACAGCCTGCAGTTCAGTCTGCCTATGTACAACAACGTGCCGTGGCTCTCATGGCGAGCGTTCTACAACCGCAATTTGTTCGTCTACAGCGAGATGCCTATGAAGTTCCTGTACGAATCGCAGATAGATTTCAGCCATTTCTACAACGTCGCACCATTTGATATGGTAATAGAGGAAGTTTGCACAGCCTCACGCTCCGGCAACGTGAAGATGTTTGCAAAGGCTGCCGTCTTGGGCGTGAAGAAGGAAGAGAAGCTGATGGACAGCAATGTTGCGTTCGACTCTAACAAGAACGATGCCATTGAATCTGCAGAGGCTCCGACCGCAGACAGCGAAGCAGAGACTAAGAAAACTACTTCAGCAGCGCAGTTGCGTAAGAACCTTAGCGAGACAGCTTTCTTCTACCCCGGACTTGTTGCAGACGACAAGGGCAACGTGCAACTGCAGTTCACACTGCCCGAGAGTGTCACCACATGGCAGTTCTACGCCCTCGCACACGATAAGGATATGAACAACGGCACAATCGCCGCAACATCAGTTGCGAAGAAGACCGTTATGATTCAGCCCAACATGCCGCGCTTCGTGCGTCAGGCAGACAAGGGTGTGCTTTCGGCGCGCATCTTTAACACTTCCGACAAGCAAGTGAGCGGTTCGGCGCGCCTCACGTTCCTCAACCCCGAGACCGAAAAGGAGGTTTGGCACAAGGACGTGAAGTTTGCGGCAAAGGCTGGCGAGGCAGCTGTGGCTGAGTTCCACTTCGATATGTCGAAGATAGAGAACGACGGACTGCTTGTATGCCGTGTTACGGCGTCGGGTCGCGGCTTCAGCGACGGCGAGCAGCACTATCTGCCCGTTCTGCCCGACAAGGAACTCGTGACAAACTCGCAGGCGTTCACGCTCAACGAGGCAGGAAAGCTCGATATCGACCTCACGAAGCTGTTCGCTGTGGCTGACAAGAAGAACCGACTCACGGTGGAGTATACCAACTCGCCGGAGTGGCTGATGATACAGGCGCTGCCGTCGATGGCTGCTGCCGAGGGCGACAACGCCGTCTCGCTTGCTGCGGCTTATTACGCCAATGCAATCAGCCGCGCGCTGATGAACTCGTCGGACATTATTCGCAAGACGATGGAGCTTTGGAAGGCTGAGGCGAAGACAACGGAGAATGCTACGTCGCTGCAGAGCAAGCTTGCGGGCAACGCCGAACTGAAGCAGATGCTTCTGAGCGAAACTCCTTGGCTCATGGACGCCACACGCGAGGCAGAACAGAAGCAGATGCTCGCGAACTACTTCGACGAGTCGCAGACATCCTACCGACTCGGAGACAACTTCTCACGACTCTCGCGCCTGCAGAACGCCGACGGTTCGTTCTCGTGGTGGAAAGGCATGGCTGGTTCGCCGAGTATGACGATGAGCGTGCTCACAACGCTTGCACGACTGGACAAGATGGTGGGCGTGCAGCCTGAAGCGCGCAGCATGATGGACGCTGCGTTCCTCTTCATGGACAAGCACATCGCACAGGAAGTGAAGGCGATGAAGGCGAGCAAGGACGTAAAGAATTTGCGTCCGAGCGAATTGGCTGTGGAGTATCTCTATGCTACGACTCTCGCAAAGCGCGAGCTCAAAGGCACAGCGAAGGACAACGCCGCCTACCTTCTGAAGTTGCTCGCCAAGCAGACGGCGCAGTTCTCTATCTACGGAAAGAGTGTGGCAGCCGTGGTGCTTGCAGGCAATAACTACCGTGCTGAGGCTCGCGACATGGTGCAGAGTGTAAAGGAATATACAGTATATAAAGAGTCAATGGGACGCTACTTCGACACACCGAAGGCACTCTACTCATGGTTCGACTACCGCATTCCGTCGCAGGTGGCTGCTATAGAGGCGTTGCAATCGGTTGCTCCGAACGATGTGCAGACCGTGAACGAGATGAAGCAATGGCTACTGCAGTCGAAGCGTACACAGGCTTGGAACACACCTATCAACTCTGTGAATGCTGTCTATGCGTTCTTCGGTGGCAACGGTGAGTCGCTTGGCGCAAGCAAGCCGATGGCTGTGCTGAAGCTGAACGGACAGACACTCGTCATGCCGAAGGCTACGGCGGGCATGGGCTATGTAAAGACCGCCAAGACGGGCGAAAAGATGAAGACACTGAGCATCGAGAAGCAGACCGACGGCACGTCATGGGGCGCTGTCTATGCGCAGTTCGTGCAGCCCACAGCCGATGTTGCCGACGCAGCGGAGGGCATGAGCGTAGTGCGCGAGGTGCTGAAGAACGGCAAACGTATAGCTATAGATGGCGAAACACTCGCAGTAGGCGACCGCATCACCGTGCGTATCGTCATAAACGCCGACCGCGACTACGACTTTGTGCAGCTCGCCGACCACCGTGCGGCTTGTCTTGAGCCACTCGGACAGCTCTCGGGCTATCGCGGCGAATGCTATTGCGAGCCGAAGGACAACGCTACGAACTACTATTTCGACCGTCTTTCTAAGGGAAAGCACGTCGTAGAGACAGACTATTACGTAGACCGCGCTGGCACATACCAGACCGGCACCTGCATTGTGCAGTGCGCCTACAGTCCTGAGTTCGGCGCACGCACGAAGGCTGTAGCTCTGAGCGTGGAATAGAACAGATAATACACACACTTTGAAAAAGTAACACATACGTATGAAGAAGATATTTATAAGCGTCGCGCTGCTTGCACTGCCGTTCTTCGGAGCCATGGCGCAGAACATAGTGGCGACAAGCGAGATAATCGACTGCGGACAGGTGGTGTATCAGGCACCTGCCACTTTCGACTTTGAAGTGAAGAACCAGTCGAACAAGCCCGTGCGCATCACCGATGTGCGCACCAGTTGTGGCTGCACCGACGTGGCATTCCCGCGTGAAGCGATAGCCGCCGGCGAGAAGTTCACGATAAGCATCACGTACGATGCTGCCACTATGGGCCATTTCGACAAGCTCGTGGGCATATACAACGAGGGTGACGACAAACCGCTCCTACTGCGTGTGCGTGGCAACGTGGTGCGCGAGGTGGTCGACTACGGCGGCAACTACAACTTCATGCTGGGCAGCATAAAGTCTGACTGCAACGACGTGGAGTTCGACGACGTGAACCGTGGCGACCGCCCGCAGAAGAAGATACATATCTTCAACTCTACGAGCGCTGCGGTGCAGCCCGTGGTGATGCACCTGCCGGAGTATCTGAAGGCTGACGTGTCGCCGTCTAACATTGCGCCAGGTCATGGCGGTGTAATCACCATGACGCTCGACTCGCGCAAGCTCGACGATATGGGGCTGACGCAGACTTCGGTGTTCCTCGGTGCGTTCCCTGGCGACAAGGTGAACCGCGAGAAGGAGATAAGCGTCTCGGCAGTGCTTCTGCCCAAATTCGACAACCTCACTGCGCAGCAGCTGGCTAATGCACCGAAACTCTACCTATCCACCGTAGAGCTTAACCTCGGCAAGTTCGACACAAAGAAGAAACTGAAAGGCGAGGTGGTAATACGCAACGACGGCAAGTCGGAACTGAAGATAAAGAGTCTGCAGATGTTCACCGTGGGCTTACAGGTATCGCTCAACAAGCAGACGCTACAGCCAGGAGAGTCGGCTAAACTGAAGGTGACTGCGGAGAAGAAGTTGTTGAAGACCGCACGCTCTAAGCCACGTGTACTGATGATAACCAACGATCCCGACCAACCGAAGACAACCATTAAAATTGTAGCAGAATAAGCTCTGTGCACGTTACTATAATAAGAAAGGTATTACGATCGTAATTGTAGCATAATGAATTTGACAATAGAGATAGACGAGGGTAGCGGCTTCTGCTTCGGAGTCACTACCGCCATAAAGAAGGCGGAGGAGGAACTTGCCAAGGGCAATGAACTCTACTGTCTGGGCGACATCGTACACAACGGCATGGAGGTGGAGCGACTGCATGAGCAGGGGCTCGTCACCATCAACCATGACAACCTGCGCCAGCTGCACGACGTAAAGGTGTTGCTGCGTGCACATGGTGAGCCGCCAGAGACCTATGCACTTGCGCAGCAGAATAACATCGAGATAATCGACGCTACATGCCCCGTGGTGTTGGCGCTACAGCGGCGCATCAAGCGTCAGTACGACACTGCACCCGATGCACAAATCGTAATCTTCGGCAAGCGTGGACACGCCGAGGTGCTCGGTTTAGTGGGGCAGACTGCGGGTAAGGCTATCGTGGTGGAGAAGGTGGAGGACGTGGAGCGCCTCGACTTCTCGCGCGACATCTACTTGTATTCGCAAACCACGAAATCGCTCGACGGCTTTCATCGTGTCATCGACTACATACAACAGCACATTGAGGAGGGGGCCACGTTCCGCAGCTTCGACACTATCTGCCGACAGGTGGCTAACCGTATGCCGAACATCGCAGCCTTCGCCTCGCGTCACGACCTCGTTCTGTTCGTATCGGGACGCAAGAGCAGCAACGGCAAGGTGCTCTTCAACGAGTGTCGCAGCGTGAATGCACGTAGCTATCAGATAGAGAGTGCTGACGAGATAGATATGTCGTGGTTTACCGACGATGTGCACACGGTGGGCATCTGCGGTGCTACAAGCACTCCGAAGTGGCTCATGGAGCAGTGTAAGGAGCGCATCGCGCAGTATAAATAGACTGCCTCTCCGATGCGCACCGACCATTGCGGATGTCTGCACTGACCATTGCGGATGATAGAAATTGAGGTATAAGAATTATTGCTGTCCGCTAAAACTTTTCAATAAAATAAATTAGGGTTGATACTTCTCACGAAGTATCAGCCCTTTTAGTTACCTTTGTTTCTTGTAAATATTAATTCAAGTAACCATGAACAAAGGTACACATTTTAACGGACAGCCGATGTATGGGCAGCAATAATTTTTTATGCAATTAATATCTTTTATGTATGATGATTGGCTATATTAGAAAGGATGTTGTATTTTTGCAAAAATGAAATATGTACAGTTTGTATGAAGCTACAATATTATTGAAAAGAAAATTGATAAGTATTTTATTCCTTCTTTTTCATTTTATCTGTCTTTCATACAATATAAGTTAGAATGCATATAAAGTGTGTTGTTATTACTAATACAATAAAGCAAAAGTTATAATTTATGAAAAAAACATCAATGAAAATTAGAGAATGCCCTTATTGTCATAAAAAGGTATCCTTAAGAAAATGCATAAAGTATATAATAAAAGGAACAAAATATTCTACCACTTGTAACCATTGTGGGCAACAATTATGGTTGAAAAAGGAACCGCTACCTTTTATGTATTGTGTTTTTGCAGGTTTTTTTATGATGTACTTACCTATGCAATTTTTTCTCTATTATTGTAATCTGAGTTTTATTGATTCTGTTCTGTATTGCCTACCTTTTGTTATTGTTGCAGAAGCGATTTGTTCGATAGTGATATTGTATAAAATATATTTTACAAAATAAAATATTAAGTAACTACTCAGCACCCCCCCAGGGCATGAGTAGTTACCTTACTGTTGTACGACA
>DAVZJL010000021.1:0-24459 GCA_052272805.1 Prevotella sp.
AGCTGAATTCTTGCACTTTTTGTGTCAGATTTATATCTAAATTTTGAACACCCTAGCCGCTACGGTTTAGAACCTCTTCAGTAGGAACGACGGTTTTACGCGGAGGTAGATGCCGGCAGCGAGACTTAGCTGGTTGTTGTTGCGGTACACCTTGTCGCCGATGGTGAAGTCGTCCGTGGGCAGCGTGTTGAACACATCAGCCTGCACGCCCCATGAGAACCCCTTACCGAGTTCTTGTGCATAGCTCAGTTGAGCACAGACGGTGCGGTTGCGCTGCATCTGAAAGTCGCGGTTGTGTATGCCCACCGAACCGTAGAGAGGGTTGCCGAAGATAGAGATGAACTTCGAGCTATCCCAGTAGGCACCGCGTAGACAGAAGCGCCAGATGTCAGCCTCCG
Organism: Prevotella sp.; assembly: GCA_052272805.1. GTDB lineage: Bacteria > Bacteroidota > Bacteroidia > Bacteroidales > Bacteroidaceae > Prevotella. The sequence continues at coordinate 399 of DAVZJL010000021.1, forward strand.
CTTTCAGATACACACCTTTGCCATTGTCGAAGGGTAGGAGAGCACCCGTCATCTGTCGATAGTAAGCCACGTCAGCCTCTGCGTTCAGGCGCGTAAGAATAGAGTTGTCGGTGTGTATCGTTACGCCGACACCTGCCGCTGCGTTCATCCATGTCTTCACCTGCCGCTGTTCGGCATCAGGGTTTATCTCGCCACCGCGGTGCTGCATCACCACCTGCAAGGGGAAGTAGACATGCGTGCGTCGCTCCGGACGATTAGCCTTGAAGCGTGTTGACAGTCCGAAGGTGAATGCCTCCTGATGCGTGTCCTTGTCGAAGATGAAGCTCTCCCAATTCACCCACACGTCGAAGTCGAGCGGTTTCGTCTGCCACTGCATCTGCACGCCCATCTCGGGGTCAGCCGAGAGAGCGTTCTCCTGATTGTAGAGCGGTTCGATGAGTCGGTGGTTCGCCCCACCATATATATTACCGAGTATGAGGTTGAAGTTTCGGCTCACAGCCAGTTGCACGTTGAAGAACGGTAGCAGATGGAAGCCCGTCTGCGTTTGGTCGCCCTTCCATGTTGCTATGTCGCTATAGTTGAGGTTAGGATATTTGTTTGCACCCCAATAGTGGAGCATACTAACGCCCACCTCCACGCGCAAGTTCTTCAGTGGCTGATAGCTCACCGTGGGCTGCAGACGGTAGCCAGGCAGCGTGTATCCCTTCGAGAGGTATCCCTTATACTCATTATCGCGGAAGAAGCACAGAGCGTCGAAGTTGAGTCGCAGCTCACCGCACGAGGCTGAGTCGATGCGGTGGCTGTTCTCGAACAGTAGCGAGTCGATATGTGCGCTGACCTGTGCCTCAGCATTGGTGTAAGTAAGCAATGCGAGAGCCACGGCTACAAGTTTTGATAAACGTTTCATCAGTTTGTTTCTGTTTATAGTATTTATAACAATGCCTACGGCAAGAATGCCGTAGGCTCCTATTACTTTTATAACAATGCCCACGGCAAGAATGCCGTAGGCTCCTATTACTTTCTAAGTTTCTTGTTAAGTTGTTCGAGTGTGAGGTTTGTAGCCGTCACTTTTCCGTCTTCGATAACTATGTTGTCGGGTATGTTCGACATGCCGAGGAGGTTGTACACATCGCCGTCTATCGACTTGCCGTCGCAGATGGTAGTGACATCTTCTATTTCTCTTGATTTGAGTATCCTGCGACATTCAGCGCGTGAGTAGTCGAGACATATATTCACTACCTTGACCTCTCCTTTCGTCTCTTTCTGCAGTAGTGCCATGCTCTGTAGCATTGATATACTATTGTATTGCCATGATGCCCATGCCACCACTACTGTTGTGCCAGCGGTGGAGAGTGTGGCGTTGTTCACCGGTTTGCCATTGATGTCGTAAGCTGCGAACTTCGGAATACGGCTGTTTGTGGTGAGCGTTGTACGGTTGTTTATGCTCTGTTGTAGATTCTTAAGACCGTTGTTCTTGGGTTGATGTTCAAGCATGAGGTTTATCAGCTGTCGTGCAGTGGCGAAGTCGGGACGCTCCTTCTGCAGGAAGAAGTTGCGCACGACGTATGTGCTCACTATCGATTCGGGATGATCTTCTACAAACTGGCGTGCGTATTTCTGTATCTCGTTGGGTGAGGCGTTTGCAATCTGTTCGCGTAGTTGGTTCATCAGTTCGTTCGGCTTTGTGCCTTTCACCTTCATCTCTTTCAGGTGTGAAGCGTCGCCTTTTATGTCTACGCTCTTTCCTGGTGCAGCAAACACGGGTTGCTCGGTGAAGTTAGGGAACACAATCATCAGTGTCATCTCTTTCTTACACTCCACCTTATATGTAAAGCGTCCTGCTTGCACCTTTATAGTGTCGATACCCTTTAGGTTGCCATCTGGGCTATATACATAAAACTCGCCCTGATTAAGGTTTAGGAGCCTGCCGTCGATTTCGAAATGACGACTATCGGTTCCACATGACACCATAATCAGGGCGAGTAATGTCGCTATAATTGTTTTGTTCATTTTAGTCGTATGAACTGAAGTTAGAATAAGAAGGCTGAGAGCAATAACCCTCAGCCTTCATTTGTTTTTAATTATTTAAAACGTCTTGCCACGTCTTACTTCAGAAGAGAGAGCTCCAAGTCCTTCTCAGCGTACTCCTTCAAAGAAGGATCCTTCTGGAGAGCCTCCTTGAGGTAAGAGTTAGCAGCGAACTTGTTGCCACGACGTGCAGCTACGATAGCGCGGAGGTAGTCTGTCATACCGTTCGGGTTAGCTACCTTGTCAAGAGTGCTTGTAGCGCCCTCGTAGTCCTTGTTCAGGATCTGAGCAAGAGCTGCAGTGTTTGTGTTCTGCTTGTTGAAGTCCTTGTCAGCCTGAGCGTAGTTGCCCTTAGCGATGTTGAGCGCAGCGATAGCTGATGTTACGTTCTCAGAGCCAGAAGCCTTAGCAATCTGACGCTCTGCACCCTGTACGTCGCCATCGATGAGTGAAATGAGACCGAGGTTAGCCTGTGCCTCCGGAGTAGATGAACCGAGAGAAGTAGCCTTCTGAGCGTACTGCTTAGCAGCAGCTACGTCGCCCTTAGCGAGTGCAAGAGCAGCGAGGTTGTTGTAAGCGCGGTAGTCGTTCGGGTAAACCTCTGTTGTCTTCTTGTAGATTTCCTCCTTCTTAGCTGCCGACTCCTCGAGAGTAGCAGAGTAGAGAAGCTCGTCAACGCTCAGCTTAGTAGCGTCGCTGCTGTACTGCTCCTTAATCTGGTCGTCGCTACGGCCGATTGTCTCATAGTTGATGATGAGACGTGAACGGCGAAGCTCTGGGAGAATGCCGTCAGCAAGCTCCTGGAAACCTGCAGACATATTGCGGATCTGCTGCTCGCGCTCCTGTGGGTCGCTATACATAGAGAGCACGCGGAGGATTACCTCCTTGTCCTGAAGATTAGATGCTGCAACGAGCTTTTGGAAACCATCCCAGTCCTGTGCTGTATAGTGAGCGTCGATAGCTGCGTCTACCTTTGTCTGCTTCAATGTACCCTTAACGTACTTCTCTGACTCGTTCTGACGGTTGCCAGCGAGCTTATCGTTGAACTTAACGCCACCGTCTGGTGAAGCGTAAGCCTGGATTTCTACGTTCTGTACGTTGTAGCCTTCCTTGTCAGCGTTGATCTTCTTAAGCAACTCTACAAACTCCTTAACAGAGTTGTTCTTGAGCTCGCTCTTGCGGATGTTAGCCTGGTTGATGAGGAACTTGATGTTAGCCTCCTGCTTAGCAGCGTTTACGCGCTGGAATGCGTCAGGAGCGATGCAGCCACTCTCAGAAGCGAGAGTCTTCTTGTAGAGCTCTGATGTAGCGATAACGCCATCAGCTACCTTCACTGCAGGTACGTCGAACTGCTTCTTACCAATGCGTGCGTCGAATGTAAGGTACATCTCGCTCTGCTGCATCTCTGGAACGTACTTGAAGTTAGACTTCATTGTGTAACGACCACCTACCTTGTAAGAGACAGTCTGATCGTTGCCCTTTACTTTCTCACCCTGGAAAGTAGCACTCTGACCCTTAGCTACCTGACCGTCAGCGTAGCGCAACTCTGGAGTAACTGTGACAACAGCCTTCTTCTTCATGTACTTCTCTGGGAATGTTCCGTTGATTGTAGCTGGAACATCGCCTGCGTTTGCCTCAAGTGGGTTAGGGATAACTGTGAAGTTGTCCGCTGAGAGCGGTCCAAGCTTCGAACAAGATGTCATGAACAGCATTGTAGCTGCAGACAGTAAAAGAAGATTGTTTTTCTGCATAATTTATATGAAAATATTAATTTATATATCTATTAGTGTTATTACACACGCTTAATGCGTGTACGTGTACATAATAATGTGCTACAAAGATACTCACTTATATTGTTTGTGACAAAGACAACTATATTTAATTATGTTTAATTAACGATATGAATAGCTTCTTAACTCCTATAATAATAAAAAGACAGCAGAGATAAGTCTCAGCTGTCTTTTTATGTTGGATTTCATCCTTCGTTTTCTCGCCATGGCATAACTCGAGCAAGCTCGGTTCTGCTCATTTGGCTTAACGAAAACGTTGGTTTTTGATTGGTTTGGCTTAGTTGAGAGCGTCTGAAAGCTCGGCACCTGCCTTGAACTTAGCAACCTTCTTAGCTGCAATCTGAATCTTCTCACGAGTGCGGAGGTTCATGCCTTCGCGAGCTGGGCGCTCGTTAACACTGAATGTACCGAAACCGATGAGCTGTACCTTGTCACCCTCAACGAGAGCTGTCTTGATTGCTTCTACTGCAGCTTCGAGAGCCTTTTTTGCGTCAGCCTTGCTGAGTTCAGCACCTACTGCTATCTTCTCTACCAATTCTGTCTTGTTCATAATTCTGTTGTATTTAAATTGTTTATAAATGTTAGTTTTCTCTGAGATTGAAGAACTAAAAATGTGTAACTCACACTATTTCAGTGACAAATTTAGAGTTTTCCTTTCATAAATCAAACAAAAAACAGAAAAAAGTGCATAATTAATTGAAAAAAAAAGCGCGAAGAGCCTGTTTTATGCCTTTTTACGTGGATTTTTCGTAATTTTGCCACTCTAACGATGCGATGTTTACAAATATATAAAAATGTGATATGAATAATATTCCAACGATAACAAAAAACTTACTTATTGTGAATGTAGTGGTATTCTTAGCCACTTATTTGTTTAGAAATATGGGTGTAGACCTCAACAATGTTTTAGGTTTGCACTTCTTTCTTGCGTCCGACTTTCACATCTATCAGCTCTTTACATACATGTTCGCTCACGCTGGTTTCAGCCATATCTTCTTCAATATGTTTGCGCTGTGGATGTTCGGTTGTATCGTTGAGCGCACTTGGGGAGCGAAGAAGTTTCTCACTTATTATATAGTGTGCGGAGTAGGCGCTGGTCTGTTTCAGGAGTTGGCACAGTTTGCGCAGTTCTATCTTATAGCAAACGAACACCTTTCTCACTTCACATTGGCTCAGACAATGAAAGTAGCTAACGCCAACGCTTCGTTCCTCAACATGTGGACAACGGTTGGCGCATCGGGTGCTGTCTACGGCATACTTCTCGCCTTCGGTATGCTCTATCCCGAGGAGCGTATCTTTATATTCCCGCTGCCTGTGCCTATCAAGGCAAAGTGGTTTGTGATGGGTTATGCTGCGATAGAATTGTTCATGGCTTACTCTTCTACGGGCGACGGAGTAGCTCACCTGGCTCACTTGGGCGGTATGGTGTTCGGTTTCTTCCTCATTCGCTACTGGCGACGCCACCCCGACATTCGCTACAGTCGTCGCAGCGGACAGCAGTTCTTCGACTCTATGCGTGCCTCGTGGGAGCGTCGCACGGGGCGCAAAGATCGTGGCGGTGTGTTTACTAATAGTACAAATACACGCCATGAGAGCGATTGGGACTACAACGCATGCCGCAAGGCAGAGCAGGAGCGAATGGACGAGATATTGGATAAGATACGTCGTAATGGTTACGAGTCGCTAACGCGTGAAGAGAAACAGCAACTCTTCGATGCAAGTAACAGAAAATAAAAAACAGACTTACACGCTTTGAAAAATATAAAATCAATTATCTTTCGCATCGTCGCCGCATTCAATGTGGTGACGGTGCTCTTTATGTTAGCTATAGGATATAGCGACAGGGTTAACCCTACGGCTCATCCGTTGATAGCTAATATAGGGCTTGTATTCCCCTTGTTTTTGCTGCTTAATATAGCATTTCTCGTCTTTTGGTTGTTGTTTCGTAAGCGTGGAGCACTCATCTCGTTAGTCGGAATGATAGTATGTTTCGGTCCGGTGCGCACTTATGTTCCGCTGAATGTTCCGTCTTCGGCTCCTGAGGATGCGTTGAAGATAATGTCGTACAATGTATTCTTCTTTTCTACGTGGACCGACTTGTCGCAGCCATGCGCTATAGTCGATTATATGTTGGAACAGGACGCTGATATCGTTTGTATGCAGGAAGCTGATGTACAATGGGCAAAGCGTGTGAAGATAGACTCGTTGATGGACGTGAAGTATCCTTACTGCAAATATAGTGGCTCGAAAAATCCCAAGGGAGGCGATGCTGTCGGTATATATAGTAAGTTGCCGATAGTAGGGGAGGAATATATATCCACCGAAGAGGACACATATAACGCCGTATCTTATGCTCTAAAGACAGGTGAAAAGGATACTACGCTTGTTATTGTAGCCCATTTTCAGGTTACAGGATTGTCGCCCGAAGACCGTACACGCTTTAAGTCGATGTTGAAAGGCGATATGGAAAGCGATGAAACAAAACAGGAAACACATCGCCTGTGGAACTTGCTTGGCAAGTCGTCAGCGAAACGTGGACCACAGGTAGACGCTGTGGCTGAATACATTGAGCATCATAAGCATCAGAGCATAATCCTTGCAGGCGACTTCAACGATTCGCCCATATCCTATACCCGTCAACGCTTAGCTAAAGAACTCACCGATTGTTATGTAGCTGCGGCGAATGGTCCTGGTATATCTTACCACTACAACGCTTTCTACGTGCGCATAGACAACATCATGTGCTCCGACCATTGGAAACCCTATGAATGTAAGGTGGATAATAGCATAAGTGCATCCGATCATTATCCGATTGTATGTAAGCTGCAAAGGGTGAAATAGCAATGAGTATAGGGGTGATGACACCACTTTAGGAAGTGCTTTTTCACCTTATATATTATAAAAATATTTAAAAAACTGGACTTTTATAAGTGTTTTAAACTCTTAAACCTCTGCAAAACAAAGAAATAAAGCTATAAATTTCGGTTTAACTGAAAAAATCTGTAACTTTGCACGCTATCTGTACACACACAGCGAAAAAATAATAATAACAAAAAATAAATCAAAAAAATGCAGAACAAAGGTATTGTAATTGTAACAGCCGTCCTTTTGACGCTTGCAAGTATCTTCTATCTCTCGTTCTCGGCTGCCACAAAATACTACGACAGCCAGGCTGCAAAGATAAAGGATCCTATTGCACAGCAGGACTACAAGGACTCCGTGAAGTATCTTGGCATCTACTCTTATCAGAAGTGTCTCGAAACACAGATCGGTCTCGGTCTTGACCTTAAAGGTGGTATGAACGTCATCCTTGAAGTGAGCGTTCCTGATGTACTCGAGAACCTCGCCGACCACAAGGTAGACGCAGCTTTCGTTAAGTCGATGAAAGAGGCTCGCGCAGAGCACGAAGTATCGCAGAGCGACTTCATCACTCTCTTCGTCAACGCTTTCAAGAAGAACGCTCCGGGACGTCATCTCTCAGAGATCTTCGCTACACAGCAGCTCCAGGGCAAGGTGTCGCCTAACTCTTCAGACAAGGAAGTAGAGAAGGTGCTCCGTTCAGAAGTGCAGGCTGCCATCGATAACTCGTTCCTCGTCGTACGTACACGTATCGACAAGTTCGGTGTCGTACAGCCTAACATCCAGAAGCTCGAGGGCCAGCAGGGCCGCATCATGGTAGAAATGCCGGGTATCAACGAGCCGGAGCGCGTGCGCAAGCTGCTCCAGGGTAGCGCAAACCTTGAGTTCTGGGAGACATACAACTCAGACGAAATCATCCCTTACCTCTCACAGCTCAACCAGCGCGAGGCTAACCACCGCTCTGGTAAGAAAGAGGAAGTAGCCGATTCAGCCGCTACAGACACAGCAGCTGTAGCTGCAGCCGAGAAGGCTGAAGCAAAGGCAGCTTTCAAGACAAAGAAGGACGCTAAGGCAGACGACGCAGCAGCTATGGCTGAGGCTAAGAAGCAGAACCCGCTCTTCTCTGTGTTCCAGCCCTCTGGCAACGGCGCGCTCAGCCTCGTAGGCTACGCTTCGGCACGCGACACAGCAGAGGTAAACAAGATTATCTACTCAGCTCTCGCTAAGCAGATTCTTCCCGCCGACTGTCGCCTCCTCTGGAGCGCAAAGCCGGCTGACGGCATTCAGGCAAAGAATATCTACGAGCTTCACGCTATCAAGGTGACAACCACCAACGGACGCGCTCCTATCGAGGGCGACGTAGTGACAGACGCTAAGGACCAGTTCAACAACCTTACTGGTTCGCCTGAGGTTTCAATGACAATGAACTCTGACGGCGCACGCCGCTGGGCAGCCCTCACAAAGGCTAACGTAGGCAAGGCAATCGCTATCGTACTCGACGGTACAGTTTACTCTGCTCCGCGCGTAAACGGCGAGATTTCTGGCGGTCAGTCGTCAATCTCTGGTAACTTCACAATCGAAGATACAAAGGACTTGGCTAACACTCTTAAGTCTGGTCGTATGCCGGCTCCGGCACACATCGTTCAGGAGGAGGTAGTAGGTCCGACACTCGGTGCACAGTCAATCCAGCAGGGCTTCATCTCGTTCATTTTCGCCTTCATCATCCTGATGATTTATATGGTAGTGATGTACGACTTCATCCCGGGTATGGTAGCTAACGGCGCATTGCTCCTGAACCTCTTCTTCACCATGGGTATCATGGCATCGTTCCAGGCAGCACTCACAATGCCAGGTATCGCCGGTATCGTGCTCGCCCTCGGTATGGCGGTAGATGCCAACGTGCTTATCTACGAACGTACCAAGGAGGAACTCAAGAAGGGTCTCGGCACAAAGCAGGCACTCTCGCTGGGTTACAGCAACGCCTTCTCAGCCATCTTCGACTCTAACTTGACATCAATCATCACCGGTATCATCCTCTACGTGTTCGGTACAGGCCCGATCCGCGGCTTCGCTACCACACTTATCATCGGTATCTGCTGCTCGTTCTTCACCGCAGTGTTCCTCACACGCCTCGTTTACGAGAACCGTCTGAAGCACGACAAGTGGACAAAGCAGAACTTCTCTACACGCGTATCACGCAACTTTATGGCGAACAAGAACTTCGCGTTCATGTCGTCATATAAGACATCATTCACAGTGTTCGGCGTCGTAATCCTCATCATGCTTGGCAGCTTCTTCGTACGCGGCTTGAGCAAGGGTATCGACTTCACCGGTGGTCGCAACTACGTAGTAGTGCTCGAGAAGCAGACAGAGCCTGAGCAGGTGAAGGAAGCCCTCGTACCGCTCTTCAAGGGCGCAACAGTCAACGCCCTCGCACTCGGTACCGACGGCAAGACAATCCGTATCTCTACCAACTACAAGATCGAGTCGAACAACCCGGCTATCGACAACGAGGTAGAAGACATCCTCTACAAGGGTCTCCACGGCGCTGGTCTCGTAACTCAGGAAAGCGTTGAGGCATTCAAGAACCCTGACGTACGCGCAGGCGGCTCAATCGTAACGTCTACAAAGGTAGGTCCGGCAGTGGCTAAGGACATTACACACGGCGCTATCATCAGCGTGCTCTTTGCCCTCGCAGCCATCTTCCTCTACATCCTCGTACGTTTCCGTAACGTAGCGTTCTCAGTAGGTTCTACAGTAGCCCTCGCCGTAGACGCAACAATCGTTATCGGATTCTTCTCACTCCTCTGGGACGTAGTGCCGTTCTCACTCGAGATCGACCAGACCTTCATCGGTGCTATCCTTACCGTTATCGGTTACTCTATCAACGATAAGGTGGTTGTGTTCGACCGTATCCGCGAGAACCTCACAATCCACAAGAAGATGGATCTGCAGGAGCTCTTCAACATGTCGCTGAACGAGACCCTCTCACGTACTATCAATACATCGTTCTCAACACTCATCGTGCTGCTCTGTATCTTCTGCTTCGGCGGTGAGAGCACCCGCAGCTTCTCGTTCGCAATGTTGCTCGGTGTAATCTTCGGTACACTCTCTTCTATCTTCATGGCTGCTCCGGTGGCTTACCTCACACTCGGTCACAAGATCAAGCACGATGAGGCTGCTCTCGAAGCCGTAGAGGTAAAATAAGCAGACAATTAGTAAAATACTAATACATCAATATACAAGCGTGGTGCTCATACAGAGTGCCACGCTTTTTTTTGAATCTTTGCACATAGTAGGAGGCATATCATAGGAGGCTACGGCATTCCTGCCGTAGCCACAAGAGTGTAGTTGGTTAATCATTATTGGCTACGGCAGGAATGCCGTAGCCTCCTACAATACTATTGCTTCTGCCGTAGCCTCCTACTTACCTTGTCGTAGAGCTTCTTGTATATACAGAGAGTAAGAGTCTATGGGGAGTAACTTAGGATTATTAGCAATATAATCTACATACTTTTCAAACTCATCCCAATTCCTAAGTATTCTGTCAAATATACCTTTCTGCCATATATCCTCATCTATTCTTAATGACTTTCTAAGTTGATAAGCAGTAAACCCCTTAACCTTACCAATAATATTATTTATTGGTTTATTTGTAAGTGATGACAATAATATATGCACATGATTTGGCATTACGACAAAGGCATGAAGTAAGTATTCCTTGTTGTTATAATAGTGTAATGCCTCTACTAAAACACTACGTACATCTTCACGTTGCAGCATACAATTTCCATAACCATTATTTAGCCAATATTCCATCTTACGCATCATCATTATATCGTATGCTTTACGTGTATTGTTACCGGCAGTTCTTTTTTCTTCCTTTAGCATATTGGCACGGTCAGCTAAGAATTCTTCCACTTTATTCTTAGGTAATGAGTCTGCTAATCGAAATGTAACGAACATTGTTTTGTTTTCTTGAAACCAATGAGGCAGTTTTCGTCCCCATATTTCTATATGCTTTTGTTTTTCAAGAAACTGCACAACGTCATAAGGAATGTCGTTAGGATTAGTCATAAACAGAATAGATATGGTTAGAGTTGCTTAAAAAGATATATAACAAAGGTAGTTATTAAGCATTGAATGGCAAATGAAAAACAAAGAAATCTTTTAAAATTCTTGTGTTTTTATAAAAAATAACATATTGCAGGAGGCATATTGTAGGAGGCTACGGCATTCCTGCCGTAGCCATAATCAAATATTAGTTAGCATCCAATGGCTACGGCAGGAATGCCGTAGCCTCCTACAATACTCGTTTTTAATGTTCTCAACAATAAAAACAAGCAAGCTTGGAAGATTTTATTATCAACAAAATCGTGTATTGCTTCGATTTTCACTAACTTTGAATAATTTAGGCGGCATCTCAACAATAAAAACAAGCAAGCTTGCTTTGTATTGTCTTCGATTTGCACTAACTTTGCATTCGAAAATATAAAAACATAATATAATGGAAGAGAACAAGTTCAAACGCACCACTGTGACCGCGGCTTTGCCCTACGCCAACGGTGGAGTGCACATCGGCCACTTGGCTGGCGTGTATGTGCCTGCAGACATCTACGTGCGCTATCTGCGCCTGAAGAAGCAGGAAGTGATGTTCATCGGCGGTAGCGACGAGCACGGCGTGCCCGTGACAATCCGCGCACGCAAGGAAGGCATCACCGTTCAGGAGGTGGTAGACCGCTATCACAACCTTATCAAGAAGTCGTTCGAAGACTTCGGCATTTCGTTCGACATCTATAGCCGTACTACATCGAAGATTCACCATAAGTTCGCAAGCGACTTCTTCCGCACGCTCTACGACAAGCACGAGCTTGTAGAGAAGACAGAAGAGCAGTTCTGCGACGAGGTTACCGGCGAGTTCCTCACCGACCGCAACATCGTAGGTACATGCCCACGCTGCGGTGCTGAGGGTGCTTACGGCGACCAGTGTGAGAAGTGTGGTGCCACACTCTCACCCGATGAGCTCATCAACCCTACAAACAAGAACAACCCGGGTCACGGACTCGTGAAGAAAGCCACAAAGAACTGGTACTTGCCGCTCAACAAGTGGCAGGACTGGCTGAAGCAGTGGATCCTGGAAGACCACAAGGAGTGGCGTCCGAACGTGTACGGACAGTGCAAGTCGTGGCTCGATATGGATCTGCAGCCGCGCGCTATGACACGCGACCTCGATTGGGGTATCCCCGTACCGGTAGAAGGTGCTGAAGGCAAGGTGCTCTATGTATGGTTCGACGCACCTATCGGCTACATTTCTAACACAAAGGAGCTTTGCGACGCACAGCCCGAGAAGTGGGGCACATGGCAGAAATGGTGGCAGGACCCTTCTTCACGCCTCATCCACTTCATCGGCAAGGACAACATCGTGTTCCACTGCATCGTGTTCCCGACCATGCTGAAGGCTCACGGCGACTATATCCTGCCCGACAACGTGCCCTCTAACGAGTTCCTCAACCTCGAGAACGACAAGATTTCTACATCGCGCAACTGGGCTGTATGGCTCCACGAGTATCTCGTCGACTTCCCCGGCAAGCAGGACGTTTTGCGCTATGTTCTCACAGCAAATGCGCCCGAGACAAAGGACAACAACTTCACATGGAAGGACTTCCAGGACCGCAACAACAACGAGCTGGTGGCTGTTTACGGCAACTTCGTCAACCGTGCCCTGCAGCTCACAAAGAAGTATTTCAACGGCGTTGTGCCTGAGTGCGGCGAGCTTCAGGAGGTAGACCTCAAGACTATCGAGGAGTTCAAGGACGTGAAGCAGAAGGTGGAGGCATTGCTCGACACATTCAAGTTCCGCGACGCACAGAAGGAGGCTATGAACCTCGCACGCATCGGTAATAAGTACATCACCGACTGCGAGCCGTGGCACGTAGCAAAGACCGACATGGAGCGCGTGAAGACTATCCTTTACCTCTCTCTGCAACTCGTGGCCAACCTCGAAATTGCTTTCGAGCCGTTCCTGCCGTTCAGCTCGGCACGTCTGCGCGAGATGCTCAACGTTACCGATACAGACTGGGCTCAGCTCGGTTCTACAGAGCTGCTCAAGCCGGGTCATCAGCTCGGCACACCGGCGCTGCTCTTCGAGAAGATAGAGGACGAGGCCATCAACGCTCAGCTCCAGAAGCTGGAGGACACAAAGAAGGCTAACGAGGCTGCCAACTATGTTGCAGCACCTGTCAAGGAGAACGTAGACTTCGACACATTCGAGAAACTCGACATTCGTGTTGGTCATATCAAGGACTGCCAGAAAGTGAAGAAATCGAAGAAGCTCCTGCAGTTCACTATCGACGACGGCTCTGGCGTAGACCGCACCATCCTTTCGGGCATCGCGGCTTACTATGAGCCCGAGCAGCTCATCGGCAAGGATGTGCTGTTCGTAGCCAACTTCGCTCCGCGCAAGATGATGGGCATCGAGAGCCAGGGTATGATACTCTCTGCCGTAAACTTCGACGGAACGCTCAACGTAACCACCGTGACGGGCAATGTAAAGCCTGGCTCGCAGGTGGGATAATTATTTCTTATACAATATAAAACAAGCCCTATACAACGATGTTTGTATAGGGCTTGTTTTATAGGAGGCTACGGCATTCTTGCCGTAGCCACTATATGCAATACATATTATTGCTATTTATTGCTATGCCTACGGCAAGAATACCGTAGGCTCCTACGTTTTTTTATTTATCGCCGAGTCCGTTCACTATTCGCGTTATGCCTTCGTTGAGCACTTCGCTGGTGCAAGCCATGTTTATGCGTATGAACGTCGCGCCTTCAGTGCCGTACATGCTGCCCGCATTCACCCATACTTTGTTCTCGTGCATGAGCATCTCCTCTATTTCGTCCGACGGGATATGCAGTTGCGTGCAGTCTATCCATGCCAGATACGTGCCCTCCATGCGCATCACCTTGCACTTCGGCAGTTCGCGAGCGAAGCGTTCCAGCAGCAAGTCGTAGTTGGCGGAGATGTATTTGCGTAGCTGTGTGAGCCATTCGTAGCCCTCGTCGCTGTAAGCAGCCTGTAGGGCTATCACGCCGAACGGGTTCACGTCGCACACCTCGTTGATGTTTATGGCGCGGTCGATGCGGTTGCGCACCTCAGCGTTGCGACAAATGATGTTCGCAATCTGCAGCCCGGCGGTATTGAACGCCTTCGACGGCGAGCAGCAGGTTATCGAACTGCGGCTCAGCTCGTCGGGAAGCGAACCGAACGGCACGTACTCGTTGTTGTAGAGCGTCAGTTCGCAGTGTATCTCGTCCGACACAACGCGTACGCCATACTTGCAGCAAAGCTCCGCCACGCGGGTCAGTTCGTCGCGAGTCCACACGCGTCCGCCCGGATTGTGTGGGTTGCAGAGCAGCATCAGTCTGGCGCGTTCGTGCTTGAGCTTGCGTTCGAGGTCGTCGAAGTCGATTTCGTAGCGCAGTTCCTCCTTATTATATATAAGCGAGTTGGAGACCATCTCGCATCCGTTGTTGCGTATTGAAGAGAAGAAGCAGTTGTACACCGGTCCCTGCACTATCACCTGGTCGCCTGGCAGCGTGAGTGCCTTGATGACAGCCGACACAGCCGGCACCACGCCCGACGTGTAGATGATATCCTCGCGGTTAATGTGCCATCCGTGATGCTTACCAAACCAGCGGCACACCGCTTCGTAGTACGTCTCAGGCACGCGTGTGTAGCCGAAGATGCCGTGCGCCACGCGTCGCTGCAAGGCTTCGGTGATGCCGGGGAAGGTCTCGAAGTCCATATCTGCCACCCACAGCGGAATGATGTCAGCCTCTGGTGCCGAATCCCATTTGTACGAGTCGGTGCCGCGTCGGTCGGTGGGTATTGAAAAGTCGTATTCCATAACTTACTTCTTTTTTATGTATGCTTATGCACGCGTCAGAATCTCGCAGTCGGCAGGCTTTTTGATGTTCTCGTCGAGTATTATCTCGCCGATACTGTCAGCCACGATGCGTCCCGACGCAGGGTTCTTTATGCTCTTTATATGTCCGCGGATGTCAGCCTGCACGGTAGAATACTCGAACGCGCGGTCGCATTCGGCGTCGAACGTGCAGTTCTCGAGCATCAGGTCCTTGGCGTAGCAGAGCGGCTGTTCGCCCGATATATGGCAGTTGACGAGTCGCAGTCCGCGCGAGTGCCATCCGATGAACTCTCCGTTCAGCTCCGAGTCGTACACCGTCACGTTGTCCACCTCCCAGAACGAGTCCTTCGTGTCTATCTTCGCGTTGCGAATCTCTATGTCGCGCGAATACTGGAATACGTACTTCGCGTCCGACACCAGACCATCCACCTTCACGTTGCGGCAGTGCATGAACGGGTACGTGCCCTCGTGCAGCACCACGTTCTCCAGCGTCAGTCCGTCGATGCCCCAGAACGTCTCGTCGGCATCGTTCACGGTTACGTTCTTAAGCGACAGATTCTTCATCTCGCGAAAGAACTTCGGACCGTTTATCACGCAGTCCTCCATGTGCATATCGTCCGAGTACCATATCGCCGAGCGCGAGCCTGGAGCGAAATAGCAGTTGCGTATGTCCGACCCCTTTACGTGCCACAGTGGGTATTTTCCCTCGAAGTAGCAGTTGCGGCATACGATGTTGCTGCACTCCTTGACACCCGATTCGCCGAAAGTGATACGTACGTGGTCGAGCTCTACGTTGTGTATCTCGAAGAGCGGACGCTCTCCGCCGAAAACCTTGTTACTAATCTTTTCCATAATGTTTGCATGAAGTTTGAATGTTCCAAAATTTGAGTTTCACTAAGAATATGATGCCTCTGAAGCTGAGTTCGATGCACATGGCTATCCACACACCGCGCAGTCCCATAGACGGAGCGAGCAGGGCTGCGAGCGATATGCGCACGCCCCATATAGAGATGAGGTTCATTATGCTCGGCACGAGCGTCTTTGCAGCGCCCACAAACACGCCGTAGCTCACGATGGCAGCGGCGAACATAGGCTCGGCGAACGCTTCTATGCGCAGCACCTCCACGCCCAATCGGCGCACCTCCTCGGCAGGTGTCATCATCGCCATTGCCATCGGTGCTCCGACGTACATCACCACGCCCATCACAGCCATTACCGTCACGCCCAAGCCTACAGACAGCCATGCGAAGCGCTTCATCAGCTCGTGCCTGCCGGCACCCATACTCTGTCCGACGAGTGTAGTTGCAGCGTCGGCGATGCCATAGCCCGGCATGTAGCAGAGGCTTTCGATGATTACGCCGAACGAGTTGGCAGCTATGGCGAAGGTGCCAAGCGGCGCAATAATAATGGTCGTCATCACGTAAGCCGAGCACATGATGGTCTGCTGCAAACCCATAGGCAGACTGATGTGCAGCGCGCGCTTCACCACACCCCATGTGGGCAGAAAGCGCCCCGTGTCGATGCGCAGCGACAGCTCTTTGGAGCGGAAGCAGAGTATGTACATCGTTATGGAGGCTGCCACCAACTCAGCCGACACCGTGCCTATCGCTGCGCCCACTACGCCCATGCCCATACCGGGTATCATTATCTGTGTGCCGAACAACTCCACGGGTCGGGTGGGGAAGATGAGGAAGAAGTTGAACACCACGTCGAGCGACATCATCACCACGCTCATCACGCTCGGCACAATCATATTGCCCGAACTGCGGAGCATACCTGCTCCGAATATCGAAAATTGGAAGATGGGCAGAGCCATGGCTACAATGGCAAAGTAGGCTGAGGCGGTGGGGGTTATATGACTGTTGCCACCGAGCCATGTAGGCAGAAACGGACTCACCGCCAGCGACACTAATCCGAGCAACGCGCTCACCACGAGCACCGACATGATGCCCTGACGCAGCGTGCTGCGAGCACGTGCAGGGTCGTTGGAGCCCAACTGATGGCTCACCTGCACGTAGAAGCCGGCTGCCGTAGCCGAGCAGATACTGCCCAGCAGCCACATAGTGGTCTCCATGAGTCCGATAGAAGCCGATGCCTCCGCACCCATACTGCCCACCATCGATGCGTCAATATATTGCATCATCGTCGTCGTGAGTTGCGCAAGTATAGCCGGCGTGGCGAGAAACATTACCAATCGAGCCTGCTCGCCGAGTGTCATAGGCTTACCCAGGCGTATCATCGAGAGTAATGCGTCTTTCTTCTTGTCTGATTTCATATATAAATAATGTGTGTACCTATTGAATTGTTAAGCATATTGTTATATGCAATGCGAAGTTACAACTATTTTTAAGAATACACAATTCAGCAGACACGATATATGTAACATATTTAATAAAAACAAGAAAATTGGTCATAAGGTTTAAAAAAGTTATATAAAAGTTGTTTCATGTAAAATATTTTACTACATTTGCAACATATAAACAAAAAAACTAACAAGTGTATGAGAAACTTATCATTAAAGACATTAGCATTAGGTATTCTTGCTTTATTTGCTGTGACTACTATTTCGGCACAGGAAGAGCCGGCAAAGAAAAAGAATAAATTCGGTTTGGCAAATCGCGTAGGCGTAGGTGTAGGATACGGTACGGAAGGTCTCGGCTTTGATGTGGCTATACCATTGACACAATACGTACAGGTACGCGCAGGTTTAAACTTCTTCCCGAACATCAAGTTCCACGAAAACATTGGCGTGGAGTACGTTGGCGATACTCCGCTTGCCGGCGAGCAGACTATTGAAGATGAAGTGCGCCTTGACGCTAAGTTCGGCAGAACCTATGCCGACTTGAAGTTCGATGTGTATCCTTTCGGCAATAGAGGCAACTTCTTTGTTACGGCAGGTCTGTCGTTCGGTGGCTCTGATTTGATGTCTATTAAGGGTCATAGTGGAAAGGTAGAAGAATATGGTCCTGCTATTAAGGACTATGGTATCAACATCGGCGATTATAACATTCCGTTTGACGAGAATGGTGATATCAAGGGCGGTGTAAAGGTAAAGAAGGTTCGTCCGTACCTCGGACTTGGTTTTGGTCGCCTTATCCCGAAGAGACGCATTGGTTTCCGCTTCGAGTTGGGTGCTCAGTTCCAGGGCAAACCAAGGGTATATGCTGGCGATATCGACAACGTACTTGAGAACAAACACGTTGACGAAGCTATTGACGAAGATACAAAGGACGACATTTCGGAGGTTATGGATTGGCTTAAAGTCTACCCAGTTATGAAGTTCTCTATCCGCGGCAGAATACTTTAATAATCGAAGAGATTACCCCTGATATTGCCACGCTACGACAACAACGTTGTCGTAGCGTGGCAATAAAAAAAGACAAAAACTGAATACTTTACATGTTTTTATTTCGCTCTCTCGAAAAATAGCAGTACCTTTGCACTCGAAAATAAACATGTATAACCCTGTGGAAGAATTTGGCTGCTTGCAACCACACAAAAAAATGCTAAAACTGCAACGCTAACCGCGAATGTAAGAACGCGAAACGTAGAAAGGATAACGACGGTTAGACAGCGGTAATTTGGTGTTTTTCCACTTATTTAAATTTAAAAATTGGAAAAATGAATTATCTTTTTTCTTCAGAATCAGTTTCAGAAGGTCATCCAGACAAGGTGGCTGACCAGATTTCAGACGCTTTAGTAGATCAGTTCCTCGCTTACGACGACCGCGCTCACTGCGCCATCGAGTCGTTCGTGACAACCGGTCAGGTAGTAATCATGGGTGAGGTGCGCTCTAACGTGTACATCGACCTGCAGACTATCGCACGCAAGACAATCAACCAGATTGGCTATAACAAGTCGGAGTATCAGTTCGACGGCAACTCATGCGGTGTGCTCACAGCCATCCACGAGCAGTCGGACGATATCAACCGCGGTGTGTCGCGTGCCGACGAGGAGGAGCAGGGTGCTGGCGACCAGGGCATGATGTTCGGCTACGCCACTAACGAGACCGAGAACTATATGCCCGTAACGCTCGACATCGCACAGCTCATCATGCGCGTGCTCGCTGACATACGCAAGGAGGGCAAGCAGATGACATACTTGCGCCCCGACTCGAAGAGCCAGGTAACCGTAGAGTATTCGGAGGAAGGCATACCACAGCGCATTGACACCATCGTAGTGTCTACACAGCACGACGAGTTCGACTCTGACGACGAGCGTATGCTTGCAAAGATAAAGGACGACGTGCTCAACATACTCATGCCACGCGTGAAGGCAGAGATACACAGCGAGAAGGTGCTCGCACTCTTCGGCGACGACATCAAGTACTTCGTAAACCCTACAGGCAAGTTCGTAATCGGTGGACCGCACGGCGACACCGGTCTCACTGGTCGCAAGATTATCGTCGACACATACGGCGGTAAGGGCGCACATGGCGGTGGAGCCTTCTCTGGCAAGGACCCATCTAAGGTAGACCGCTCGGCAGCCTACGCAGCACGCCACATCGCCAAGAACATGGTGGCAGCAGGTGTTGCCGACGAGATGCTCGTGCAGGTGAGCTACGCCATTGGTGTTGCTAAGCCCGTGAACATCTACGTGAACACATACGGTCGCAGCCGCGTGCAGATGAGCGACGGCGAGATAGCACAGAAGATAGAGAAACTCTTCGACCTTCGCCCGAAAGCCATCGAGCGCACACTCAAGCTCCGCCAGCCTATCTATCGCGAGACAGCTGCCTACGGACACATGGGCCGCAAGTGCGAGGTGGTGGAGAAGACATTCACATCGCGCTATCACGAGAGAAAGGTTATGGAGGTGGAACTCTTCACATGGGAGAAGCTCGACCGCGTAGATGATATCCGCAAGGAGTTCGGAATCTAAAGAATGTTGAGTGTTGAGGTGTTGAGATGGTGAGATGGTGAGATGGTGAGATGTTGAGATGGTGAGATGGTGAGATGTTGAGATGTTGACATTGCCTTTTATAGGTATAGACAAATCTCACCATCTCAACATCTCACCACAACACCACAACACCACACCACAACACCATCTCAACATCTCAACATCTCACCACCTCACCACCTCACCACCACACCACCACACCACCTCACCACCACACCACCTCACCAAAAAATATAAAGAAATGATAACAACCGACTCCATACACACAGAGGAGATAGTTCTTGGAGCAGACGGACTGCCCGTCGGCGCTCAGCCCGTGCGCAAGCATTGGCAGCCAACGCCGGCAGAGGTGCTCAGCTGGCTGCCCAAGAACGCTACGCCTGCCCAGCAGGACTCCGCTATCCAGGCGCACATACGCCCATCGGAGATAACATGGAGTCAGCAGCCCGACACGCTGCATCTGCCCGGACACACACGCGGACACTCCTGGCGCGACGTCAACCTACCACAGTACTACCGCGAGTCGTACTTCACCGGCAAACCCTACTTCAACCCCGACCTCTTCGGTGGGCGCATCGGTGTGGCAGGCGACCCTGTGCCCTACAGCATCGCACGCGACAACCTCATCACGCTTCTGCTATTATTCTGCTTCTGCATCGCACTGATAGCCTACACCAAGTCGCGACGCTTCATACTGCGCCAGGCGAAGGAGTTCTTCCGCCCGCCAGTGAGCGAGAATATGACCACCGTGACGGAGACCTCCGAGGAGTTGCGCTTCCAGTTCTTCCTCGTGTTGCAGAGCTGCTTGTTGTTAGGATTGGTATACTTCTTCTATACGCAACTCTATGGTGCCGACACGTTCCTCGTCGATCAGTATCAGGTGATAGGCATACTCTCGCTCACAATGCTTGGCTATATGCTCGTCAAGACAATGCTCTACTGGCTCGTGGGATGGGTATTCTTCGACAAGCGCAACAACGAGTTCTGGATGAAGTCCTACCTCTTCTTCCTCGCTATGGAAGGCGTGTGCCTTTTCCCCGTCGTAATGCTCAACGCCTACTTCAAGATGCCGGTGCGCACAACACTCGTGTGCACATTCCTCGTAATAACGCTCTTCAAGTTGCTCTCCCTTTACAAGTCTTACATCATCTTTTTTAGACATAGGGGCGGTTTTCTGCAAAATTTTTTGTACTTTTGCACGCTTGAACTGACACCTCTCGCAGTTCTCTTAGGTACGCTGACAACGATAGTCAACTGCTTGAAAGTGAATTTCTAAGACAATAGCGACGACACCCCTCTGAATAAAGAATATACATATAAAGCTTCAATATGAAAAAGATAAAGAAGATTCTGATATCACAGCCTGAACCATCAAGCGAGAAGTCGCCATATTTCGACATCGCAAAGGACTTCGGCGTAGAACTCGTCTTTCGCCCATTCATCAAGGTAGAAGGACTCAGCCCCAAAGAATTCAGACAACAGAAGATCGGTCTTCTCGACTTCACAGCCGTAGTGTTCACATCGCGTCATGCTATCGACAACTACTTTACACTCGCTAAGGAGATGCGCATCACCATCCCCGAGGATATGAAGTACTTCTGCGTTACGGAGACAATCGCGCTCTACATACAGAAGTATGTGCAGTATCGCAAACGCAAGGTGTTCTTCGGCAATACCGGCAAGCTCGACTCGCTCATCCCCACAATGGTGAAGCACAAGAACGAGAAATATCTTGTGCCACTGAGCAGCGTACACAACGGCGACGTTAAAGAACTGCTCGACTCGAAGAAGCTAATACACACCGAGTGCGTAATGTATCGCACCGTGAGCAACGACTTCACCGAAGAGGAGGCAGCTCATTTCGATTGCAACATGCTCGTCTTTTTCAGTCCGTCGGGCATCAAGTCGTTCACAAAGAACTTCCCAAGCTTCGAGCAGAACGATGTGCGCATCGCCACCTTCGGACCTGCCACAGCAAAGGCTGTAACTGACGCAGGCTACCGACTCGACCTTGAGGCTCCTACAAAGGAACACCCGTCGATGACAAGCGCCTTGCGCTACTATCTTGAGAATAATCAGTAGGAAATCTTATGTCAACATCACAACAGCTCTCAAAGAGTGAGCGCATAAACAGCAAGAAGCTCATCGACCGCCTCTTCAAAGGAGGCGGAGCCAAGTCGATGTCTGCCTTTCCGCTGCGTGTGGTGTTCATGACAGAGGATGCCGACGCACACGAACCGCTCGCAAAGATGATGGTGAGCGTGCCCAAACGCTACTTCAAGCGTGCCGTGAAGCGCAACCACGTGAAGCGACTCGTACGCGAAGCCTACCGTCGCAACAAGCAGGTGCTCCTTGATACCCTCGAAACCGACGAGCAGCGCAAGACACTCTCGCTATGCTTTATATGGACCGACGGCAACCTGCGCAGCTACGAGGAAGTGGAACGCAAGATAGCAAACCTGCTGCAGCGCATAGTAGAGAAGATTGGCAAGGACACTGCAGGTGAGACTTCGCTCTCGCCGACACAGCCCGTAGCCGAAAACGCAGAGCAGAAATGAAAATCTCACGTTTGTTCTCGCGCTGCGCCCACTACGTTTCACGCGCTTTAGTATGGCTCGCCATCCTGCCCATACGGTTCTACCAGGTGTGCATCACGCCATACACACCCCCTTCGTGCCGCTTCACACCCACCTGCTCCGAGTACGCCCGTCAGGCACTGCAGAAGCACGGCTTCTTCAAAGGCATGGCACTCGCCATCTGGCGCATCCTCCGCTGCAACCCGTGGGGAGGCTCGGGCTACGACCCCGTGCCATAACAAACAGCCCCTCCCAACCCTCCCCGTCGGGGAGGGCTTAGTTAGCAGTAATAAGTCCTCCAAGGCAAATAGTCCTCCCCAAGGCTTAGAAAGGCTTAAAGAGGCTTAGTTAGGCTTAAACGCTCCCTGAAAGCAAATAGCAATCATCAAAAAACAACAATAATAATGACAAAGAATTTCGTTGAAGAACTGCGCTGGCGCGGTATGCTCGCGCAGATTATGCCCGGCACTGAGGAGTATCTCAATGCCAACATGGTGTCTGCGTATCTGGGCACCGATCCTACAGCCGACTCTCTCCACATCGGTCACCTCTGTGGTATCATGATGCTGCGCCACCTGCAGCGTTGCGGCCACAAGCCATATCTGCTTGTTGGCGGTGCTACAGGTATGATTGGCGACCCCTCAGGCAAGAGCCAGGAGCGCAACCTGCTCGACACTGCTACCCTCTACCACAACCAGGAGGCTATCAAGAAGCAGGTATCTAAGTTCCTCGACTTCGACGGTACAGAGCCTAACAAGGCAGAGCTCGTCAACAACTACGACTGGATGAAGGACTTCACCTTCCTCGACTTCGCTCGCGAAGTGGGCAAGCACATCACCGTCAACTACATGATGGCTAAGGACAGCGTGCAGAAGCGTCTCAACGGCGAGGCTCGCGACGGTCTTTCGTTCACAGAGTTCACATACCAGCTGCTCCAGGGCTACGACTTCCTCTACCAGTACCAGAAGTACGGCGTGCGCCTGCAGCTCGGTGGCAACGACCAGTGGGGCAACATGACCACCGGCACAGAGCTTATTCACCGCACACTCGGCAACGACGCAGAATGCTTCTGCCTCACATGCCCGCTCATCACGAAGAGCGACGGCAAGAAGTTCGGCAAGACCGAGAGCGGCAACATCTGGCTCGACCCGGCTCGCACCACTCCGTACGCTTTCTACCAGTTCTGGCTCAACGTCAGCGACGTAGAGGCTGAGAAGTACATCAAGATATTCACCGACCTCGACAAGGAGACTATCGACGCGCTCATAGCCGAGCACAACGAAGACCCGGGACGCCGTGTGCTGCAGAAGCGTCTGGCTGAGGAGGTGACAACAATGGTTCACTCGCGTGAGGACCTCGAGATTGCCCAGGAGGCTTCTAACATCCTCTTTGGCAAGGGCACAAAGGAGACTCTCCAGAAGTTCGATGAGGCTACACTGCTCTCTATCTTCGAAGGCGTACCCCACTTCCAGCTGCCGAAGGATCAGCTCGGACAGCCCGCTGTAGACCTCTTCACACGCGACGACGTGAAGATCTTCAACTCTAAGGGCGAGATGCGCAAGCTCGTGCAGGGCGGCGGCGTATCGCTCAACAAGGAGAAGCTCGGCGCGTTCGACCAGGTGGTTACTGCCGACGACCTCATCGACGGCAAGTATCTGCTCGTGCAGCGTGGCAAGAAGAACTATTACCTCGTCACAGTGAAGTAACTGTGTTGAGGCGTATATAATAAAAAAACAGCCAATTCGTTTGGCTGTTTTTACAAAAATGCGTATCTTTGCAGTCGCATTGTCCTATGGTGTAATGGTAGCACAACAGGTTTTGGTTCTGTTTGTGGTGGTTCGAATCCGCCTAGGACAACGTTTAAGGAGGCTCTTTTAGGGTCTCCTTTTTGTTTGAGCAATCCCGATAAAGGAAAAATTGTGATGGTTCGAATCCGCCTAGGACAACGTTTAAGGAGGCTCTTTTAGGGTCTCCTTTT
>DAVZJL010000021.1:24559-32613 GCA_052272805.1 Prevotella sp.
TGTTTTTATTACTACAAGTTTATTTGAGCAATCCTGATAAAGGAAAAATTGTGGTGGTTCGAATCCGCTTGGGGCTCACCAATATCTTATATATCTCTGATATTCAGTTGCGGCTTTCAATCTTTCAAATCATCTCCACCGATTTCGCAGCGTGATACTTTCTGCATTTTGCGTGCCACTCTTTGGCTTTTGGTTGATGTAAAGGTAATACTATTTCTGGAATAATGCGCTGCTGATACTCTAAAAATGTGTGTATAATAACAGTTTTTTCGATTAACTGCTTGGCGTTTCAGAAAAAGAGCCTAACTTTGTAATCGAAATCTTTGATGAATATCACATAATTTTCGATTAGGAATATGATACAACGTAATCATTATTTGGACGAACTTGTTTCCCTACAAGGGAATGGTATGATAAAAGTTATAACAGGCATGCGCAGATGCGGAAAGTCGTATCTGCTATTTGATATATTTGTATCTTATCTTGAAGAGCAAGGAATAGCACCTGACCAAATCATTAAGATTGACCTCGAAGACTTTAAGAACAGAGCTTTGCGCAATCCTGACAATTTGTATTCATACGTGGAGAGTCGTATTACGGACGACCGGATGCATTATATCTTATTGGATGAGGTGCAGATGCTTGAACATTTTGAGGATGTACTGAATGGTTTCCTGAAGATGCGACATGTGGATGTATATGTTACAGGCAGCAATGCTAAATTCCTGTCCAAGGACATCATTACGGAATTTCGGGGGCGCGGATATGAAGTGAAGATGTATCCTTTGTGTTTTCGCGAATATATGTCGGCATACAAAGGTTCGGTTCAAGCTGGATTGAATGAATACATGTTATATGGTGGATTGCCGCAGATATTGTCATATACAACGGAAGAACAAAAGACAAAGTTCTTGAAAACGTTGTTTGACGAAACTTATATCAAGGATATTAAAGACCGCTATGATATACGCAAGGACGATGACCTGGAGGAGCTTATCAACATTATGGCTTCGGGTATCGGTGCTTTGACCAATCCAAACAAGTTAGCAAATACTTTCCGCAGCGAAAAGAAGTCTGTAATATCATACGATACCATCAAAGATTACATTGATTATCTGTGCGATTCGTTTCTTGTGGAGAAGTCCACTCGTTACGATATAAAAGGTAAACGCTACGTGAACTCTCCATATAAATACTATTTTATGGATTTAGGGCTGCGCAATGCCCGTATTAACTTCCGGCAATATGAGAAAAGTCATTTAATGGAAAATCTTATTTACAATGAAATGCGAGTACGGGGGTTCAATGTTGATGTCGGTACTGTACCCGCTTATACAAAGAATGAGGAAGGAAAGCTACAACGTGCCAATTTGGAAGTGGATTTCGTCTGCAATTTAGGAAGCCGTAGGTATTACATCCAATCTGCCTATAGAATGGAGTCCGAAGAAAAGATAAAGCAGGAACGGGCTTCGTTGTTAAAGGTGGATGACTCTTTCAAGAAGATAATCGTTCTTGGAGAAGAGTGCCCGGTGACACGGGATGAACAGGGTATTACAACGATGAGTATTTTTGATTTCTTATTGAGAGAGAATTCTTTGGAACTATAAATGACTTAGAGTGTATATCTGCCTGACCACACGATTGTGAATCACCTGATAGTAGATTGTGCCCTCCGTTTTTGTTTTGTAGCAGAAAAATCTACCATATCTCCCAGCAGACGTGTAACGCATTGTCGAGTAGTGGGTTGAAGGCTGGCAGATAGCTATTTTATCTGCCAGCCTCTACATCCATCTACAAGCCGTCACCTATTACCCACCCATCATATCATTTTAAATGCGTCAGAGCTAACCATACACGCCCTCTAATGACAATAAAAAGGGAGACCTTCCCAGGCCTCCCTTTCCAATTTGATTTTCTACTAAATTTTTCCAAAATGATGTATATGCAATATTATATTAGTATATTGCCTTGTTTAGAATTCGTCGTCTTTGAACGGATTGTCTACGTCCTCCTCGGTCATGCCGAAGCCATCGTTCTCCTTGTCTTCTGAAGTAGTCCAACCAGACGCTTTCATCATGCATGTCGGCTCAAAGTTGATGATTTCGATGGAAGGAGCTATATATTTCTTTTTCATAATTGTCGTTTTTTTACTTGATAACCACTTTCTTGTTGTTGACGATGTAGACACCCTTCGGCAGGTTGTCGGTGTTGCTGCTGTTCATGCGTATGCCGCTCACGTTGTATACGGCGTTTGCGTTCTTTGCAGTCTCCTCAATCACCTTGATGCCGGTAGACGTACCGTCCTTCTGCTCAACACGCATCTGCAGAGTCTTACCCGACGGAGTAGTCTCGCGCACCCATGTGCGGTAGCTCTTAATATTTTTATGCTCTACAGCCGTGTGAACCATGTCTCCTGTGAGGCGCAGCATATATGAGTCGGCTTGAACGGCAGTCGGGTTCGCGTACGAACCGTAGTGCGTCATGCCGTTTGTGTTTTCTGTGTCCTCGTACTGCAGCGTTGCAGTCTGGTTGTCGTATGCGATACCGGTCACGGTATATACAAGACCGTCGATGTGCTTTGTCTTTTCGCCGCCTACATTATATGTTCTGTTTACAGCTGTCGGCTCCTTTGTCGGCTTGATGATGTACGGCACGTTCTTTTCGATATGAAGATTATTCTCATTCTGCATATCGAAGTATATCCACTTGTTCTCCAGACGGTTGAATCTTGCAATCTTAGCATCTGTGCCGAATGCCGCCTTCACCTGGTCGGCATTCATATCAACCGGCAGAATGAGCGAGTTCCACTTGCCAGTGGTGAATGTGCGGTGGAACACCATTGTTGCCTTGGTGAGATTTCGCACGTCGTCGAGTGTTTTATCCTCATCGAGCACGAGGAACTCCTCAGAGTTGTCGGTTGATGTGCCGTCCTCGTTGATGTCGCTTGTGATAGCGATGCCGCCAATCTGCAAGGTGTTTGCCGCCTTTACCGGATTTACCTGCTCAATCTTCAGCTTATTGAAAGGCTCTGTTGTTACGAGCGAAACGTAGCCCTTGCCTCCTTCTCCGATTACGTCAGCACCGAGCACCTTCCAGTCGGTCAGTTCCTCCTGCGGTGCATCGTTGAGATATGTTGTAACCTTGAGCACCTTTATAAGGTCTACGCCCAGTCCGAGTGTGAGCTGGTTGGTTGCCAATACAATCTTCTGTCCCTGCGTGCTCTGTTCCTCCTCTGTAGCCTTGCTAACGTTCTGTTGCTGGTTTACTATCTTGCCTACGTTCACAGTTACAGCAGCATAATTTGCATCCACTCCGAGCGGGAACGTCATATATGTATTCATGTCGTTGTCGATGAGGTTGCTCATGTTAGTCAAACCGCTACCTATTGTAGCCACACTTACAATCTTTGTATTTGCGAGGTCGATAGAAGCGTTTGTATTATCGCCAGACACAATCTCTGCACCGTAGAGAGCGTTGTTTGTAGCGTTCTCCATTGTCTCGTCGCTCACATAAGCATAGTAGACGTTGAGCTTATCGAGTTTTGCGTCGAGCACTCCGCTGCTGTAGAGTACGATTTCGTCGAAGTCGGTGCCAGCTGGCACGTCGATGCTCAAGCGTCCCTTCTCTGTCTTTTCAGAACCGATGAGACCAGCCGAGATACCGTTCCAATGGGTTGTTACGCCGCCCTTTACCTCTTCGCCGTTCTTCAGAAGCTGTATGTTGTAGAGTTCAAGAGCTTTGGCAGAGAGTCCGGTTGCTGTAGAAGAAACCACGAAGCCCACCTTCATTGCGTGGTTTGTAGCGACGTTCTTTGCAAGATTAGAACCGTCTATCGACTTTACGCCGATGATGCCCGTATTGTTTGCGATTTCAACGCCTGGCTCGGTTGAAGCGAAGTCGGTCAGCGAAGGTGTGAGAATTGTGTTTGCATTCTGCGTGCCGCCGAAGATCTGAATCAGCGAGCCGCCCTTCTTGTCGCTCAGAGCGTACTTCTCCACTTCGTTCTTGTTGTTTACGAGCAGCGTTACGCCGTGGTCGGCAGGGTTATAGTAGGGTGCGTAGTGTATTGTTGTAGTCTCGGTGCATCCGTCCTCTGCTGTAGCCATGAACGTATAGTCGCCCGGCACGTATATGTTAGTCACATTGCCGGTCTGTGCGTCGAGCGAGATGTTTGAGTCGGCAGGCTGCGAAACGATGCTCCATGTGATGTTGCTCACCTCGTTGCTATGCTGCAGCTGATACTCGTTCTCGCATCCGCATACGTTGTGGCTTGCTGTTGCCTCGATAGGGCAGTGGTGGGTAGCCAAATCGGGAGCCATGCGCACAAAGGCGTAGTAAACGTCGGTTATACCCAATTTTACATCCAAACCGCCGAAGTATATTTGAGCCTTTGAGAAAGCCTTTGTAGCCTTTATCACCACTTCGGCTTCTTTCTTTCCTGCAATAACACCAAGCGAAAGAACGTCTACGTTTACGGTGAAGTTTTCTGTTTCTATATTAGTTTTATTCAATAAGCCTTTCTTATCCTTGCTGTATAAGGTGATTTTTATATTCTTACCAATGCCGAGGCTCAACAAGTCTGCTACTTTGTATTTGAAACCAATCTCTGTGCCAGCAGGGAATACCTCCTTACCATCAGACGGAATAGCTTCTACATCCACTGGTATCGGAAACGCAGAAACATGGTTGGTAAGGTCTGCATCTACAAGTTTATTTTCTGCGCTCAGCGTGATATTTCCACGGTTATAATCGTTAGCATATTTCGCGATGCCGTTCTCCGCATTATTGGTGAGTGTGTACTCGCTTGCCTTGCCTACGAACGCATACTTAATCTTGATAGTCTTGAGAACCTCCACCTTCACGCCGAACTGAACGAGCTTTATTTCGTTGAACTCGCCCGGAGCTGTTGCTACGTACGACTTGTTCACCATGCCTTTGGCGTTAGGGATTGAAACGAGCGACAGATTGAGTCCGGTGATATTCTTGCCCTGACTGATGGTCTGAAGGTCGCCTACGGGTACACCGTCCTTAAGGAACTGTATCTTGTAGAACTCCGCCAAATCGAGTTTCAACACACTGGCGTCGCCATCACAGATTGTAAAGCCTGCCTCTGTGCCCGCAGCGTAATAGTTCTTTTTGTCAATGATGCTGACAATCGGACTTCCTGCTACTACCGCTTCTACGGTTGCAGGGAATATTGCATAGTCGTTGAGGTCGTTGTTGCACAGATTCTGAATATCCGTCAAACCTGAAAGAACATCCACGCCTGCACCAACGCTGTTCACTGTACATCCGGGGCCTACGAGGGCTCTACGATTCTTAAGATAATTGGGAGCTGAAGGGTCTGTATCCTGATATACAAGTTTTTCTACTTGTTTACCCCCCCCCGATTGTGTTTGTAGCCATCGTTGGCAGTGTCATGAAGAATGCCGCTACGATGATACACATTTTGATTGTTAATGTCTTGAAACGCATTATGATTATGTTATAGTTACCTGGAACAATATGTTTCTGGGTGCAAAGTTATCAAGCTTTCTCAAGCAACTGCGCGCTTGGTAGCCTTATGGTAGTCTTTAAGTAGATTTTTTATAATGACAAGAAGCGTATCTGTCGAACAATCAGCTGTTTATGCTGTTCGTAAAAAGACCAATAGTAGGTGTTAAAACCAACAACACTAAAAAATTTTTTCGATATGTGTATTTAAAATAAGAAGAAAATACATATCTTTGCAGCAGTAAATTTCCCCCCCCCCATACTAAAAAAAAGCTATGAAACTATTGATTTTTGCAATCGCTTTTTGCCTGCAAACCCTTAGTTTGCACGCCGACAATAAGGCGCTTTACAAGCGCCTGGACTCCGTAATAGCCCATCGGGCAGACTATGACGCCTTGAAGGAACAGAAGATACAGAACATAAAGCTTGGCTCTGCATACGTCACCAGCAAGAAGGACAAGCTGAAGATGTATGAGCGACTGGTGAGCGAATACACTCCGTACATCCTCGACTCGGCTTTTGTGTACACGCAGAAGAGTATAGACCTTGCCGTCCATACAAACGATACGGCGAGTTGCAAGAAGTTCCAGATTATAAAGGCGCGTCTGCTTATCTTCCGAGGCTTCTACATAGAGGCGAAGGAGATACTCGACGATATGAGCGTGCCGCCATCCGACCGCCAGCTCAACTACCTTTACAACTGTGCACAATGCACCCTCTATTTCAATCTGAAGCTCTCGTGCAGAGGTACGGAGTACGGTATGCGCTACGACAAACTCTTCCATAAGTATATGGACAACACTCTGCTGTACTATACGCAGAAAGACGCACTTTATTACTATCTGAAGGGAGTGCAGCTCGCCTATTCCAACGGCGATATAAAGGACATAGCCGCGTGTCTGGGCAAAGCCATGTCGCAGTTGAAGCCCGACAGTCGGCTGTACGGTATGTCGGCATCCATCATGTCGAAGGTGTACGGCATCCACCATCAGCCGGAGCTGCAGGAGCGCTACCTGCTGCTTGCAGCCATCAGCGACGTGATGTCGGCAACCAACGAGAGCATGTCGTTGCAGGAGGTGGCTCTGAACCTATACAAGCACGATGTGCGCAAAGCACAGCGGTATATCAGCGTGTCGCTGAGCGATGCCAACGTGTTCAGCAGCAAGTTGCAACGCATAGAGCTTTACTCCAACATGCACACCATACTCTCTGCCTACAACCGTGCGCTGGAAAACGAAGGCAAGTGGCACATTGTACTTACGTTATCCATTATAGTGCTGTTGGTGGTGGTAGTTTGGGGGGCGATGCGCATCAAACGTAATAACAACCTGCTGAAGCAGAATGAGAAAAACCTGACGGCTCAGACCGAACAGCTGAACGCCACCAACAGCAAGCAGAAGGAGGCAAACGACAAACTCGTTAAATCTAATGATGCCCTCGTCAAATCTAATGACGAACTTGTTAAATATAACGATGCCCTTGTTAAATCTAACGACGACCTCGTAAAATCTAACGATGAACTTGTTAAATCTAACGATGCCCTTACGGAATCTAACGACGCCCTCGTAAAATCTAATGATGAACTTGTTAAATCTAACGACGACCTCGTAAAATCTAATGATGAACTTGTTAAATCTAACGATGCCCTTACGGAATCTAACGATGCCCTTACGGAATCTAACGACGCCCTCGTAAAATCTAACGATGCTCTTACGGAATCTAACGACAAGTTTGAGCAGACCAACACCAAGCGCGAGTATATGGCGAAATCGTACATCAGTCTGTGCTATCTGTATATTGAGAAACTGGAGAGTCAGCGCAAGATGGTGATACGCAAGATAAAGGCCAACCAGCAGAAGGAGCTGCTGAGCATCCTTTCCTCGTCGAAGCGCACCGCCGAGGAGAACCAGAACTTCCTCTCGCATTTCGACAGCATCTTCCTCTCGCTCTATCCCACGTTCGTCAAGGAGCTGAACACGCTGCTCACGCCCGAGGCGCAGGTAGAGCTGAAGGAGAACAACGAGCTGACGCCCAGCCTGCGTGTGGCAGCCCTTATAAGGCTCGGCGTCACCGAGAGTTCGATGATAGCCGGCATATTGTCCTACTCGCCGCAGACCATATACAACTATCGTTCGGCACTGAAGAACGGTGCCATAGACAAGGATAGTTTTGAGGAAAATCTGCAGCACTTGTGCGCAGTATATTAATCATGCTGCACTTCTGCTGGAGAATGTGCCTTTAGTTTTGACACACACTATCTAAGCTTTTCTCACCGTCACCCGAACGCAATCCAATCAGATTGCGTCCGCCGTCCAATTGGATTGCGTCCGCCGTCCAATTGGATTGCGTCCGCCGCCCGATTGGATTCCGTTCGCCGCCCAATTGGATTGCGTCCGGGTGACGATGACTTTTCGTGAGGTTTGTTACAAATGTAATACTAAAAAACTAATGTTTCGGATTTAGTTTCAAACGGGCTGAAAGCCCAATGAGCGCATAGCCCAGGGCAAGCGCCCTGGGTAAACATTACACCACACATCTCCATTCGCCCTGTTTTACTCTAA
>DAVZJL010000022.1:0-32219 GCA_052272805.1 Prevotella sp.
TCGCGGTTAGCTCTGGTCGAGAGGAAGTAGATGCTACGTCCGTCTTTAGCCCAAACCGGACACATGTCGAAGCTCGGGTTGAAGGTGAGCTGTGTCAATCGCGAACCATCGGTTCTTACCACGAAGATGTCGGTGTTCACTACGTTGTTGATAGACGATATAGAGTTGCCTTCAACTGCGAGCCACTTGCCGTCGGGCGAAAGAGCAGGGTTGGCGAAACTACGTTTTTCGTCAGTAAGGATAAGTGTTTCCTGACCCTTGACATAATTGACATACCATATCTCGCTGCGTCCGGCAGAAGAGTTTCTGACGCAGTAGAAAGCTTCAGGGTCATTAGGGATAAGGCAAACGTTGTAGCCTGAAGCGCACGATGTGAGTGTGCCGTCCTTTCTGTCGAGCGACCATACCGACGGACCATTAGCCGACTGGCGTGAGAAGAATACCTTCTGACCGTCGAGTGAGGCTGGGTTCCAATCCGCCACCGAACCGTTGGTTATCTGCTGCATCATGCTTCCCTGGTCGGCGTTGACAGAAGAGATGTAATAGTTGACACCATTCTGATCGGAGAAGTAGAGTTTGTTGTCCTTTGCCCACGAGAACGAGAGTACGTCGCGGAATGTGCGCTGTGTGGCAGCACCCTGAGCACCTGCGTTTCTCACCATGATGTTTGTCTGACCGTTAGCCTTGTAGAGGTATGCTAATTTGCTACCATCGGGCGAGATAGCAAGAGTGCGTAACGGGCACCACTTGAAGTGGGCTTCGGCACTGTATGCCCAACTTGAGTTCTTGTAGTAAGCACGATTGGCCAATGCTGGCTCCTTGGATGAGTTGCCGGAGATGATACTGTTGGTCGACTCGTCGGTGAGCTTCACAAGGTTAAGACCGCTTTCCTCGGGGGTGAATGCCTCAAGATAGTTAGCTACTTTACTCGAACCGCATGATGCGAGTAATACAGAAACGGCTGCAAAGCCTAATACTTTTACTGATGTTTTCATAATGTGTTGATTTTAGTTGCTTGTTGGTGATTCGTTCGTTGGTGATTGGTTTGAGTTGGATGTGCCGTTTTGCTGAAGTTTTTGATCAAGCCCCTGTAGGTACTTTGATGTTTGTGAGGAAGTAGCGCAACTTGCTGCTCCAATTACAAAAACTGCCGCAACGATGCACGAGCAGATAAACTTTAAAGACATGCTTTGTGTCATAATTATAGTTTTTTTGTTAGTAAATAAATGATGATTGCGATTGAGTAAGACGTTAAGTCGAGAATATCCCATGTGCCGCTGGCAAGCCCCATGAGTTGACAGAACTCGTGCGCTATGATAGCCGCTGGCATAACCCAAACGAACAATAGCCGTATGTGTTTGCCGTCGTTGTTCCATATGAATTCCATTGCAAACATGTATGACAACAACCACATTCCGTCGGGTAGGCTATAGACAACCCATTCAGGAACCGTCTCTATAGGCGGAAGCCAATGCGCAGACCTTAAGACTCTGACATCGTCAAGCAAGCCCATTAGCTCAAGCGGTTTAAACATATAGAGCGTTAGCGGTCTATACAGAATGTAAACCAGTTCGCCGATTGATATGAGTAGGGCTGATAGTAATATGTAAGTTTTTCTTTTAATAGTTGTAATACCAGACTTGCCGTCTCCAAGAAGTCTATTAAAATAAAAACTCTGTGATGACCGATATAAAAAAAAGGACGTGGAGACTCTATCCGTTACTCGCTCCACAGCTTGAGGCCCTAGGAATTGCCCATTGTAGTCGAAACGAGCAACCCAAGACCCCACGCCGATATGAACGTATCAGTCTCATCGTATATTTATATAGCTATAAGTGCATACTTACGTGAATGTAAGTACACATTATATATTAATATAATATACCAATGAAGGCTGACAATAGTGTCATACCCCGTGGCATCTACCGTTGCCATGTCCCTTGACCACAATTTGAGAGTTTCCTAGGCTTTCAAGCTGTCAGTGAACAAAGCGCGTGATAAACGCCTTTCCATATATGGTATCTCCACGACACGTAGCTAACCGAATAGCGTTGTCTTTCCCGGCACTTAAAGTGTCATCGGCGTAGAGACAATGCAAAATTAGTGTATTTTTTTGAAACTGCAAATTATTAAAGCTAATTATTTTCATTGCTTGTGTACACTGCGCTCTCGTTAAAGTAGACTAACAATCCGTTGGTTCCGTGTTCTTGGTATTGGTTTTATGTTTTTATGTGATTACAATATGTGCAAAAAACTTTGCATAAGTCGTTCGCAATACGGAAAAAATACGTAACTTTGTCTTCTGCGATAATAGCTGTCGCAGTATGTAAACATGTAGTGTTAACAATCTTATCCGTCCTTATTATCAGCCTCGTCTTTTTATAGAGGAGGTTGATGGTAAGACTGTTCTAATAATAAAAGTGGCAACAGGAGAACGGATTGCCGCGAGCAACGATTGAAACAGATGAAGAGCGAACCTTCTTTTTGATAGATATTCCTTGCAATCAGCATTGTCTTGGCGTTCCTGTAATAAAAGATGACAAGAAAGATGACAAGAAAGATGACAAGAAAGAACTAACTGATATTCAGCGAGTTTTAGTTTCGGTTATATCAGAAAATGACAAGATAACAATATCTGAAATGGCAAGAAAGACGGCGTTGTCTGAAAGTACGATATCTCGCGAAATAAAGAGATTGCGAGTAGACCATAAAATCCTTAATCGTGAGGGTGGACGCAAAAATGGTCATTGGGTAATAATAAAGTAACATAAACAACGATAACAACCGAAATATGAAGACAATAAATACACGTCGCAGCATACGCAAGTACACCGATGCTGCGGTAAGCGAGACGCTGCTGCGCCGCCTGCTCAGCGAGGCAGAGCGCACGCAGACAATGGGCAACCTGCAGCTGTACAGCGTCGTGGTGACACGCTCCGACGAGCAAAAGCGCCGCCTTGCGCCAGCACACTTCAACCAGCCAATGGTGGAGGGAGCACCCGTAGTACTCACGTTCTGCGCCGACTTCCGTCGCACCACGCTTTGGGCGGAGAACCGCAACGCTGACCCGGGCTACGACAATATGCTCTCGTTTCAGAACGCAGCCACCGACGCGCTGCTCTTCTGCCAGACCTTCTGCAACCTCGCTGAGGAGGAGGGCTTGGGCTGCTGCTTCCTCGGCACGACGGTGTACATGCCGCAGATGATTATCGACGTGCTGCAGCTGCCACGCCTTGTGGTGCCCGTAGCAACCATCACGCTCGGCTGGCCCGACGAGCAGCCTGCGCTCACCGACCGTCTGCCCCTCGACGCAATCGTGCACGAGGAGACCTACTGCGACTATACCCCCGAGCGCATCGACCACTTCTATGCTGAGAAAGAGGCACTGGAGGAGAACCGCGAGTTCGTGCGCTTGAACGGCAAGCAGACCCTTGCGCAGGTGTACACCGACTGCCGCTACACACGCAAGGACAACGAGGCTATGTCGGAAGGACTGCTGGAGGTGCTCAAGAAGCAGGGCTTTTTACGTTGATAGGCTCCGACCCACAAGCCGAAACCATAACAAGTATTTAGATATAACAATGAATAAAGACACGTTCGACAAGCCACTCTCGCTCCTCGAGCTCAATTCGCTCGTCTCAGCCGTTGTAGACATCAGTCTGCCCGACGAGTACTGGGTGGAAGCAGAACTGTCGGAGGTGCGCGAGGTGCGCGGGCATTGCTACATGGAGCTGGTGGAGAAGGACGAATTCTCCAACACGCCCACGGCACGCGCCTCAGCCAAGTGCTGGGCGTCGCGCTGGGCGCTGCTGCGCCCCAAGTTCGAGCGCATCACCGGTCAGCGGCTGCACGCCGGAATGAAGGTGATGCTGCGCGTGCGTGCGCAGTTTCATGCCGCCTATGGCTTCTCGTGGATTGTGAGCGACATCAACCACGAGTACACCATGGGCGACCTCGCGCGTCGCCGCCAGGAGATAGTGCGCCAGCTGAAAGCAGATGGGGTGTTCGACCTGCAGAAAGGGCTTCGGCTATCGTTGTTTGCGCAGCGCATAGCCGTAATCTCGAGCGAAGGAGCAGCCGGCTATGGTGACTTCTGTCGTCAGTTGCATGACAATCAAAGTGGCTATATATATAAGGTGGAACTCTTCGCTGCCGTGATGCAGGGCGAAGCCGTGGAGCAGAGCGTGATAGCCGCCCTCGGACGCATATACGAGCGTGTGGACGACTTCGACGCGGTGGTGGTGATACGTGGCGGAGGTGCCACAAGCGATATGTCGGGCTTCGACACGCTCGCCTTGGCGGAGAACGTAGCCAACTTCCCGTTGCCCATCATCACTGGAATAGGACACGAGCGTGACGAGTGTGTGCTCGACATGGTGGCGTTTGCACGTATGAAGACACCAACGGCTGCTGCACAGTTTCTCATCGACAACCTGCAGCGCACCGCCTTGCGCCTCGACCAGCTTGCAGACCGCATTGCCGACCGTGTGAAGCGTCGCATGGACGTGGAGCGTGTGCGCCTGGCATCGATGGCGGAGCGCATACCCATGCTCTTCTCGCTCGTGAAGACGAAGGAGTGGGGCAGGGCCGACCGCCTCATGCAGCGCATCGCCACTGCCGTGAGCCGCCGCCTCGCTACGGCGGAAACGCGACTCGACACCCTGCAGCACACCGTAGAGACCGCATCCAAGCGCAAGATAGACACCGAGTACCATCGCCTTGAGCTGCTCGCGCACCGCGTTGAGGCAGAGAACCCCGAACGCCTTCTGCGCCGCGGCTACAGCATCACGACCTACAACGGCAAGGCGGTGCGCGACGCTGCCCAACTGCCGAAGGGCGCGCTGGTGGAGACGCGCGTGGAGAAAGGAAAGTTTAAGTCAAGAGTAGAATAGGGGGTGCACTTGTCTCAAGTGCACCAGTTAATCTAATAGTTTAAGAAGTGCACCAATTAATCTGACAGTGCATTCTACTTGGTTGGTGCAGTTCTTGCTCTGGCAAGCGGCAAAGCCGAGCGGAGACAACTGCACCCCCTTGAAGATGGCACTGCACCCCCTAACTGCACATACTAATAAAACAATAACCCAAATGCCCAAAGAACAGAAATACGAAGCAGCGATGCGCCAGCTGGAAGACATCGCAGCAAAGATGGAGAACGGCGAGCTCGATATCGACTCGCTCAGTGAGCAACTGAAGACCGCGCAGAAGCTGATAAAGCAATGCAAGGACAAACTCACGAAGACCGACGAGGATATACGCAAGATACTCGGCAGTGAGGATTGACAGCGCAAGTCGTTGTCTGCTTTTTTGTGCTAATAATGTCTAATATCGCACAAATAGTTGCAGGTTTGTTTTATTATTATTACTTTTGCCTTTGGTAAGGGGAGGGTAGACTTCCCCTTCGGTGAAGTGGAAACGTATAAAAAACTTAAGTTTTATGAAAGATATAGCATGGTCAGAGTTGTCGTTCGGCTATATGCCTACCGACTATAACGTGCGCTGTTGCTACCGCAATGGCAAGTGGGGCGAGATAGAGGTCAGCTCCGACGAGTATATTAAGCTCCACATGGCAGCCACCTGTCTGCACTACGGACAGGAAGCCTTTGAGGGACTGAAGGCATACCGTTGCCCCGATGGCAAGGTGCGCGTGTTCCGAATGGAAGAGAACGCAGCACGTCTGCAGTCGACATGCCGCGGCATCATGATGCCAGAGTTGCCTACAGACATCTTCGTTGAGATGGTGAAGAAGGTAGTGCGCCTCAACCAGGAGTACATTCCGACATACGAGAGCGGCGCTACGCTCTATATCCGTCCGCTCCTCATCGGTACATCGGCACAGGTAGGCGTTCGTCCGGCAGAAGAGTATATGTTCCTCATCTTCGTCACACCGGTAGGTCCGTACTTCAAGGGTGGTTTCTCTACCAACCCGTACGTCATCATACGCGACTACGACCGTTCGGCTCCGCTCGGCACTGGTATCTACAAGGTGGGTGGCAACTATGCAGCATCACTCAAGGCTAACCATATCGCACACGAGAAGGGCTACGCTTGCGAGTTCTATCTCGACGCAAAGGAGAAGAAGTACATGGACGAGTGTGGCGCTGCCAACTTCTTCGGTATCAAGAACAACACATACGTCACACCGAAGTCGACCTCTATTCTTCCGTCAATCACAAACAAGAGTCTTATGCAGCTCGCTGAGGACTTCGGCATGACCGTAGAGCGCCGCCAGATTCCGGAGGAAGAACTCGCTACATTCGAGGAGGCAGGTGCTTGCGGTACAGCAGCCGTAATCAGCCCAATCTCTTACATCGACGACCTCGACACAGGTCAGCGCTTCATGTTCAGCGAGGACGGCAAGCCGGGTCCAGTTTCAACCAAGCTCTACAACCACCTGCGTGGCATTCAGTATGGCACGGAAGAGGATAAGCACGGTTGGACAATTGTAGTAATCGAGTAAAAATTGATTAGGTAAATATTCAGAGTAAGGGTGCAGCGGTTTTTGCCGCTGCACCTTATTTGTATATATAAACCAACCCAAATTCCACTTTTAACCCTCCGAATTTGTCTAATCGTCCTTTATTTCGTAACTTTGCATACACTAATACATTTCATTATGGAGAATAATACTCATACCGTATTCAATGCAGCTCAACTTAAAATGTTGAATATGATGGCAATGCTGAAGACTAAAGAAGAGATAGATGGTCTGCAGCAGGTTGTGTCTGATTATCTTGCAAAACTGTTGCATGGTGAGATTGATCGTTTGTGGGAAGAAGGCGAACTCTCTGAAGAAAAAGTAGAGAGTTTTAGAACTCTCCATGAGCGCACACACTATAATAAGCAACAATTATGATTGGAATGAACACAAACTATGTGCTTGACACAAATAGTTTGATAATGTCACTTTCCTCCCGTAATAAATACTCATATATATGGGACGCATTTGTTACGGGTAGGTATACTTTGTGTGTGACAAATGAAATATTAACTGAATATGAAGAAGTTATTTCAAGAAACATCAATCAGAGAGTAGCACGCATTGTGCTTTCTTATTTTATGTTGTTGCCAAATGTTAAGTTTGTTGATCCGCATTATAGCTTTGGATTGATACACGCAGACTTTGATGATAATAAATTTGTGGATTGTGCAATAGTTGCTAATGCAAGATGCATAGTGACGCAAGATCATCATTTTGATGTTCTTAGCACTATAGATTTTCCAAAAGTTGATGTAATTGATATTGACGAATTTTTAAAAATACTTCTTTCTGAAGTGAATTAAAAGACAACAATGGGCAAAGGAAAACTGGCGAAGTTCGCCGATATGGAGCGATACGAGAACGTGTTTCAATATCCGTTCTCGGTAGCCGATAATGTACCGTTCGACATGAAAGGTCGATGGCGCGATATGTATTTCAAGAACGACAACCCGATTGTGCTCGAGCTGGGCTGCGGCAAAGGCGAGTACACAGTGGGGCTGGCGAAGATGTTCCCCAACGTGAACTTCATCGGCGTAGACATCAAGGGCGCACGCATGTGGACAGGTGCTACGCAGGCACTCGGCGAAGGGTTGAAGAACGTGGCGTTTCTGCGTACGAACATAGAGATAATCGACCGCTTCTTCGCAGAGGGCGAGGTGCAGGAGATATGGCTCACGTTCAGCGATCCGCAGATGAAGAATCCACGCAAGCGTCTCACCTCTACCTACTTTATGGAGCGCTACCGCCGATTCCTGCAGGACGGTGGCACGATACATCTGAAGACCGATTCCAACTTCCTCTTTACATACACCACATATATGCAGCAGCGCAACAACCTACCGCTGCTCTTCCGCACCGAAGACCTCTACCACACAGAGGGCTTGGACGCACAGACCACCGAGATACTCGGCATACAGACCTACTACGAAAGCATGTGGATAGAACGCGGACTGAATATCAAGTACATGAAGTTCGCATTGCCGCACGACGGCGAGCTCTGCGAGCCGGAGGTAGAGATTCCGCTCGATGAGTATCGCTCGTATCACCGCGACAAGCGCAGCTCTAAAACAACTGCGTTGTAAGTTTTGATTTTTGAATTTTGAATTTTGAATTATGCGCTGCGCGCATTATGAATTATTGAATTTTGAATTACGAATTCATAATTGAATAATTCCTAATCGGCGTAGCCGACAACTCAAAATCCAAAACTCAAAACTCAAAATTGCCGCAGGCAACAATTCAAAATTCAAAACTCAAAATTCAAAACTCAAAATGACCCTATATCCGAAACTCATTACTGACGCACTCGCAACAGTAATATACGCAGGTACAAAGAAAAACCTCATAGAAAGCAATATGCTTGCCGACGATGTGCGCATCAACGGCATGAAAGTGAAGTTCACACTCGTATTCCCACGCGATACCGACCCGTTCATGAAGTCGACTATCAAGGCGGCTGAGGCTGCCATCCACTATCACGTGTCGAAAGACGTGGAGGTGACCATCGAAACCGAATTCCTCTCGAAGCCGCGCCCAGAAGTGGGCAAGCTGCTGCCGCAGGTGAAGAATGTCATCGCTGTCAGCTCAGGCAAGGGCGGAGTAGGCAAGAGCACCGTTGCAGCCAACCTCGCCATCGCCTTGGCACGTCTTGGCTACAAGGTCGGTCTGCTCGACTGCGATATCTTCGGTCCGTCGGTTCCGAAGATGTTCCAGGTAGAAGACGCACGTCCTTACGCTGTGAAGAAAGACGGTCGCGACCTCATCGAGCCAATCGAGAAGTACGGCATCAAGCTGCTCTCTATCGGCTTCTTCGTAAACCCCAACACCGCAACGCTGTGGCGCGGCGGCATGGCATCGAACGCTCTTAAGCAGCTCATCGCCGATGCCGACTGGGGCGAGCTCGACTACTTCGTGCTCGACACACCTCCCGGAACAAGCGACATACACCTCACACTGCTTCAGACTCTCGCAATCACAGGTGCTGTCATCGTGAGCACACCGCAGAAGGTGGCGCTCGCCGACGCTCTCAAGGGTATCGACATGTACGAGAACGACAAGGTGAACGTGCCTATCCTCGGACTCGTGGAGAATATGGCGTGGTTCACACCAGCCGAACTGCCGGAAAACAAGTATTACATCTTCGGCAAGGAAGGCTGCAAGCAGCTTGCGCAGGAGAAGGGCTTGCCTCTGCTCGCGCAGATACCGCTCGTTCAGGGCATCTGCGAGAACGGCGACGCTGGTACACCTGCCGCTCTCGACAGCAATAGCCTTACAGGTCTGGCGTTCATCAACCTCGCGCAGGCTGTCGTAACCGTCGTAAACCGTCGCAACAAGGAGCAGCAGCCCACAAAGATTGTAGAGGTTACGAAGAACTGATAGAGCTGAACGTACAAGAAATAAGTCAGAACGTACGGGGAATCTATTTGTGTATTACAATGACTAAAGAGAAAGAAATATTCAAGCGCGCCGAACTGCTCATGGGCGAAGACGTGATGAAGGCGTTAGCATCGAAGCGCGTCATCGTCTTCGGTGTGGGCGGTGTAGGCAGCTGGTGTGTGGAGTGCTTGGTGCGCTCGGGCATACGTCATATTACGATAGTCGACTGCGACTGCGTGTGTGCTTCTAACGTAAACCGTCAGCTGATGGCTACGTCTGCCACCATTGGACGTGTGAAGGTGGAGGTGCTGCGCGAACGTCTGCTCGAGATAAACCCCGACTGCGAGGTCAACGCACTGCAGAAGATGTACACAGACGAGACGGCAGCCGAGTTTCATCTCGAAGATTACGACTATATCATAGACGCTATCGACTCGCTGAAGGACAAGGTGTCGCTCATAATGCGTGCCTGCGAGACCAACGCCGTGTTTTTCTCGTCGATGGGTGCCGCACTGAAGATGGATTCTACGCAGATACGCGTGGC
Source organism: Prevotella sp. (assembly GCA_052272805.1). Lineage (GTDB taxonomy): Bacteria > Bacteroidota > Bacteroidia > Bacteroidales > Bacteroidaceae > Prevotella. The sequence goes on from DAVZJL010000022.1 coordinate 9,900, forward strand.
TGAGTTTTGGAAAGTGCGTGGCTGTCCGCTCGGATCGGCACTGCGCAAGCGCATGAAGCGCGCAGGCTTGAAGCCGGCTCACAAGTTCCAGTGTGTATATAGCGAGGAGCTGCTCGATAATCGTGGCAGCGATACTGGCAACGACCCATGTCTGATTCAGAAGGCGCAGACAAACGGATCGATGGCGCACATCACGGCTATATTCGGATTCACAATAGGCGGACTTGTGCTTAAAGATGTGTATCAGAAGACACTTGGAAAGCTGTAATACAATAAAACAAAGAAAAAAGAGTTATATAAAGAAAACAATATTGACAATGAAGAAATACGTTATTTATCTGTTTCTGTTCATGTTCCTGCCGTTGGCTGCCATGGCACAGTCGTCGATGACCGACCAGCAGGTGATGCAGTACATCGTGAAGGAACACAACTCTGGTAAGTCGCAGTCGGAGATTGTGACCAAGCTTATGCAGCGTGGCGTGGATATTTCACAGATTCGCCGCGTGCGCAACAAGTACGAACGCCAGATGAAGCAGGGCGGATTAGGTAATGTGTCGGACAACACCAAGGGTGACAAGGACGAATCGCGTCTGCGTACCAACAACGGCAATCCGCGCGAACTGACAAAGCGCAACGACTATGGCAAGGAGGCTACGCAGAAGGCTTCGCAGTATTCGAACATGCGTCTGAAGGCAGAACGCGACCGCAAGTATAAGAACACCTACGACGAGACCGACGAGGAATTTATGGACTATCAGCGTGAGATGTTCGAGCTGGTGCCAGATACGGCACAGATGCTTGAAAAGCTGCTTGCTGAGCGCGATGCCAAGAAACGCAAGGTGTTCGGACGCGACATCTTCAACAACGAGGAACTCTCGTTCGAGCCGAACATGAACATCGCTACGCCGCAGAGCTACGTTCTCGGTCCGGGCGATGCAGTCTTCGTGGATATCTACGGCGCTTCGCAGAAGTCGGAGCAGTGTACCGTGTCGCCCGAGGGTGAAATCACAATCGAAGGTTTCGGACCCGTACACGTTGGTGGTCTTACAGTCGACCAGGCTAACAGACGCCTTCGCTCTACGCTTGGCGCACGCTACAGTAGCTCGAAGGTAAAGCTGTCGGTAGGTCAGACACGCACTATCATTGTTAACGTTATGGGCGAGGTGAAGACGCCTGGCACATACACACTCTCGGCTTTCGCTACCGTCTTCCACGCCCTCTATATGGCTGGCGGCACAAACGACATCGGTACGCTCCGTAATATAAAGGTATATCGCAACAACCGCCTTGTTACAACCGTCGACATCTACGACTATATCCTCAACGGCAAGCTCACGGGCAATGTGCGCCTCGCCGACAACGACGTGGTTGTTGTAGGCCCGTACGACTGTCTTGTGAACGTAACGGGTAAGGTGAAGCGTCCGATGTTCTACGAGATGAAACCCAACGAGTCTATCGCTTCGTTGCTGAAATACACGGGCGGTTTCACTGGCGACGCTTACAAGAAGGCTGTGCGTGTGAACCGCAAGAACGGAAAGGAATACTCAGCATATAACGTGGAGGAGTTCGACTTTGCGAGCTTCCATGTAGCCGACGGCGACTCTGTGTCTGTCGATTCAATCATGGCACGTTACGCCAACACCGTTGAGGTGAAGGGAGCCGTGTTCCGTCCGGGTATGTACAACCTTGGCGAGCAGGTGAATAGCGTACGTTCGCTCATCGAGCACGCCGATGGTGTTACAGAAGATGCTATCACTTCGCGTGCCGTGATGCACCGCATGAAGGCAGACCGCACGCTTGAGGTTATCAGCGTAGACATCGAGGGCATAATGAGCGGTCGTGTAGCCGACATTCCATTGAAAGAGAACGACGTACTCTTTGTGGCTACCAAGACAGAGAAGATGTCCGACCGAACGCTCACGATACGTGGCGAGGTGCAGTACCCTGGTGTGTATAAGTACGCCGACAACGAGACTGTAGAAGACTTCATCATACAGGCTGGCGGTCTCACTGACAAAGCATCGCTCATGAACGTAAGCATCAGCCGACGTGTGAGCAATCCGAAAGCGTTGCGTCCTGACAGCGTTATCGCTAAGACATTCACCGTAGCGCTGAAAGATAATTTTGCCGTCGACGGCGACCGCTCGTTGACGCTCATGCCCTTCGACGAAGTGTACGTAATGCGCTCGCCGGGCTACACTGAGCAGCAGAACGTGTCGGTAGAGGGCGAGGTACTCTTCGCCGGAACCTACGCCTTGGAGCGCAACAACACACGCTTGAGCGACCTTTTCAAGAAGTCGGGCGGTTCGAACGGACTCGCTTACATAAAGGGCGCACGACTCATGCGTAAAGCTAACGAAGCAGAGAAAGCGCGTATGGAGGCTGTACTGAAGATGCAGCAGGAGGAGCAGAAGAAGAATCTTTTGCAGCTCTCGGCAAGTGCCAACAACGCCGCCGCTCTGCAGACTACAGCCCAGGACGCTACAAAGGCCAACATCGAGAAGTTTCAGGTGCCCGACGAGTATCCCGTAGGTATCGACCTTGCTGAGGCTATGAAGAATCCGGGTTCAGATGCCGACCTCGTGTTGCGCGACGGCGACCGTCTCATCGTGCCGCAGTACAACGGAACGGTGAAGGTGAATGGTGCTGTGATGTATGCCAACACCGTGGCTTACGAGCGTGGAAAGCGTGCCGGCTACTACATCGACCAAGCAGGAGGCTATGCTTCAGACGCCGTTAAGGGCCGTGCATACATTATATATATGAACGGCAAGGTGTCGAAGCTGAGTCACGGAGCGAAAGTGCAGCCGGGCTGCGAGATTGTAGTGCCTGCTAAGCTGAAGCGCAAGATGACAGCTGCTGAGATGATGAGTATGGGATCGAGCATGTCGTCAATCGCTGCGATGATCGCAACAATCAGTAACATCCTTACGAAGTAACAAAGAAATAATAAAATAGTATAATACATAAATAGAAATGACAATGAAAAAAGATTTGGTTCTTTTATCAATGCTTGCGTCTTTCTTTATGATAGTGTCAGTACAGTTGAAGGCTCAGACATCATCAGAGTGGCCTGACATTCCTTTGCTTACTATCAACACTGTTGATGGTGTGATGCCAACTGCCACTAAAGTGTATCCTCCAGAAGGATGTGTTGGTGAGGGTATATTGAGTGAGCATGTACCAGGTCGGCTTGTGATGACTCTCAAGGGTAAGACACTATATGATAGTGGCGACTATATCAAGGGCGAGTCGGGCATCAGAATCAAGATTCGTGGCAATTCTACTGGTGCGAATCTTGCACAGCATCCTTATAAACTGAAATTGTCAAAGAAAGCAGATCTTCTTCAGCTTGGTAAAGACTATCAAAATAAGAACTTTGCTTTGCTCTCCATGTTTACATGGAACCCAGCGATGAAGAATAAGGAATCTAATATTCTTCTTAATACGGGACTGGCTTTGTGTCATGCGCTCGGTTTTCCATGGACACCAAACACACGTCCAGTGAATGTTGTTATCAACGGGAAATATCAAGGCTTGTACCATCTTGTTGAGACAGTTGAACGTGCAGATACTCGTATAAAGACCGACAAGACAGGCTTTGTCATAGAGAATGATGCCTATTGGTGGAAGGAAGGTGAAGTTTACTTCCGTACAGAGCATCAGACTGCCAACACATACATGGGATACACGTTCAAATATCCTGATGGCGATGATATTACCGAAGAACAATTGGCTGATATAAAGAATTATATGGAGAAGGTGGAGACTGCTGTCTATTCAAACATAGGAGCCTCTGATCTTATTGATTACAATTCGTTTGCCCATTGGATTCTTGCTCATGACATTCTTGGTTCATACGATGCAGCAGGTAGTAACATTTTTCTTTATAAGGAGAATGGAACTACAGAAGACTCGAAGTTGAAGATGGCAACGCTTTGGGATTTCGATTCGGCGTTTGGTACTGATTTGGATTGGAGTCGTCAGCACTATAGTTATCTTTTCTTCTATCAGGCTCTATTTCAAGATAAAAACTTTGTGCGTACATATCTTGATATCTATAAGGAAAAGATTGCTTCTGTATATCCTTATATTGAGAATAGTTTGAAGGAGTTTAAGAGTAATTATGGCGAGGCTTTCGAGAAGAGTATGGAGCTGCATCGCACTGTTTATGCTAATGAGTGTAAGAACTCACTTGATGAGCAGATTGATGATGTGTTAACACACTTGAAGGAGCGTCTTGCCAAATTGCAGACTCTTACAGCCGAATTGGAACACACTACAGCCATAGAGGAATGTGTAGACAATTCAGATAATCGTATAGTGAATCGTACCAGCATATTGGGTGTGGATTTTACTGGCGTTGATGTGAACAGGCTTCCGATAGGAATATACATAGAGAAACGTGCCGACGGCACGATTAGAAAAGTGCTTAATAAATAAAACAATATGAGTGAACAGACAGTTGCGGCAGTTGTAGCAAAAACATCCGATGTCAATGCTATGAAGCTATTAGATGTGATTTCTCTGCTTAGGCGTCGTATATTGACAATTGGTGTTGTGACGCTTAGTGTCTTGGCAGTAGTTGGTGTTTACATTTTCAGTTTGCCACGTACATATAAGTCAGAGACGGTAATGCTCCCCGAAACAACATCAGATGGTATTGCTGGTAATATCGGTGCACTTGCTTCGTTGGCAGGTGTGAAGATGGGTAACAAGTCAGAGGATGCTATCTATCCTGAGTTCTACCCAAAGGTAACAGGTTCTACAACCTTTCTCACCGAACTTCTGAAGACCGAAGTCTATTGTGAGCGATTGGGAACAAAAACAACACTCTTCGACTATTTCGCAAAGCATCAGAAGCGTGCATGGTGGGGCAACTTGATTGGAAAGAAAAACAAACCTGTATCCAACAAAATCAATCCAATGCGCATCACCAAGCAGCAGCAGCTTATAGTGAACGAGTTAATGGATGCTTTCTTCTGTAGTGTTGATAAAAAGACCGACATGGTGACTGTGGTTGTGAAGGTGCAGGATCCGGAGGTTGCTGCTCAGATTGCAGATATGATAAGAGAGCGTTTGCAGATTTACATCACAAATTATCGCACCAACAAGGCACGCACCGATCTTGCATACACAAAGAAGATAACAGATGAGGCACGCACAGAATATATTGCGGCACAGCAGAAGTATGCAGCTTATTGTGATGCAAATGAGGACATAGCCCTTGCTTCGTTCACGCAGGTTCGTGATCGCTTGGAGAACGAAATGCAGATGGCTTACAACATGTATCAGCAGGCGACACAGCAAATGCAGCTTGCACAGGCTAAGTTGCAGGAGAGGACTCCTGTGTTTGTAACGATACAGCCGGCTACAGTTGCCTCAAAACCAAGTGGACCGAAGCGAATGTTGACAATGATATTTGTGTTGATGCTTTCGGTATTTGGAAGTGCAAGTTGGATACTGTCGCGTGATGTATATGAGAGCAAGCTAAAAGCAACACGAAATGCAGATTAAGAAAAGCATAAACAATAATAGGAAAGAACTGGTTGATACCTTGTATTTGATAATGTTGCAGGGCATCAATCAGTTGTTGCCTATTATCGTGATGCCATATCTAATGGTGAAACTTGGAGCCGAAGGTTATGGTTATGTTGGCTTTTCGCTTTCTGTTGTTCAATACCTTATCATAATAGTCGATTTTGGCTTTAATCTTAGTGCTACAAAGCGTATAGCGGTTGTTGTAGAAGACAGAATCGCTTTGAGCCGTCTGTTTTGGAACGTTGTTGCAGCTAAGTTTTTGCTTATGTTCGTCACCACGCTTACATTGTTTGTTCTTGTGGTGTTTGTGCCTACGTTCCGTATTTATGGCAATGCTATTATAGCCACCTATCCGATGCTGTTAGGTTCGGCTTTGACGTTCATGTGGTTCTTTCAGGGCGTAGGCAGAATACGTTTATTCTCGATAATGAACACCGTGTCGAAGTTGGTGTTGCTACCTTTGATATTTGTGTTCGTACAAACACCTGACGATTATGTCATGGCGGCATTGTTGCAGGCCGTAGTGTTTGTTTCAACGGCCATAATCTCTAACATTTACATTGCCCGTAAGCATCTTGTGGCGTGGGTGCACCCTACGTGGCAGCTTGTTAAGGAAGAGTTACACGTTAGTTTTCCGCTTTTTCTCTCCTCTGCCTCTACGAGTGTCTACACTCAGTTCATTGTGATAGTGCTTGGTTTCTATTGTACAACCGAGGAGATAGGCAAGTATACGTCGGCAGAGCGCATCATGCGTGCAATGTGTTTTCTGCTCTATGTGCCGCTCAATCAAGTGTTTTTCCCACGTATCAGCCAACTTGCATCGCAGAAGAACGGTGAAGAGCACCGTCTATTCAGCCAGGTTCGCTTCTACGTATTGGGAATAATGTCTGCAGTGAGTGTAGCCTTGTGGTGCGGCAGTTGGTGGTTGCCATCGTTGCTCGGCCCCGACTATATAGGTATGGATGTCTATATGCGCATCTTTGCATTAGCTCCTATTGCCATTGGCTTTGGCGGAGTGTACGGACAGATGGGGCTCATCGGTATTGGCAACGAATATACAAGTCGGCGTTTCCGCGATGTCTACTTCGTTGCAGCGGTGTCGGCGTTTGTGTTGATGTTTACACTCATTCCGTTCTTTCATGCAACGGGAGCCAGTTTGGTAGTGACGCTTACTGAAGTGATTGTAGCGTTACTTATGTTTTACAACTTTAAAAAATATTTGTAAGTATGCTGATAGCAGTATTGATTTTTGCGTTGGTCTTGACTTGCATTGGTCTTTACATCTCGCGTGACATATTCTCCCCGTATGTTGCCGTGTCGGGTGTGTGGTCAATAGCTATACTTATATATTATTTTCTGCCAAATACGTTTTATCCTATCTGCAACGACTTTCCGTTCGCATTAGCGATTTGGCTGACTGGTTTTTTCGTTGGGTCTATGCTATGCGAGTATTATACAGCACCAGCCTCTAAAGAATCGGTAGAGCGTGAGCCCAACCGCATGATATTGTATGCCTATGTTGTATTAACCTGCGTGTCCGTACCTGTTGTCTGCGGAACCATTATTTTTCAGGCGTTGACCGAAGATCCAGAGAATATCTTCCGCTATATGCGTATTTTGAATACGGGTATGGACGAGAATATCGAGATGCCAAAACTCGGTATTCTTATTTATTTTCTCTCGCTTGCTTTCGTCATGATGTTCTTCTCTCTGCTTTATTTCAAGAGCAAGTGGGTGAAGTTTATCGTCATATTCATGAACGTGCTTTTAGCCGTAGTCACTATGGCAAAAACCACTTTCCTCAGCATCATGTTTTCGTCGATGTATCTGTGCTTTGTGCAGAAGATAATCAAGATTCGCCATCTTGTTTACGGTTTGTTGATATTTGTTGGTCTTAGTTTTATTATCCAATCGCTACGTGCGGTGGGCGAAGAGTTGGAAACAACCAATTTTCTTGCGCTCTACTTATCGAGCAGCATGGTTGCGTTCGACTATTTCGCTGTGCCTGGTGGATCGCATCTGCCTGGTATGCATACGTTCCGCTTGATATATGCTATTGGTTATCCGCTCGGGTTGACTGATCCTCCAAGCGAAACTATCCTCGAGTTTGTGAGCATTCCCGATAACACCAACACCTACACAAATATGTATCCTTTCTACGAGGATTTCGGTTTGTTGGGTGTTTTGATATTCTCCGTTGTATATGGTCTCTTCTACGGCTATCTGTATAAGAAGAGTCGTACGGGTGGCAAGATGGAGCTTATCCTGTATGCCATATTCCTAACCTTCGTACTGATGGAGTTCATCGGTGAGTTCATCTTCACCAATATGTCTGCAACGATACAGTACATTTTCTTTGCCATGGTGCCGTTCTTGTTCGGCAAAAAGAAGAATGCGCAAGCGTAGAGGGGTGTAATACGAATATAAAAAACAGAGTAAATGAGCAAAATAGATATATTACTAGCTACGTACAATGGTGCAGAATACATAGCAGCACAGGTGCGTTCGTTGCAGAACCAGACCTTTGACGACTGGTGTTTGCTTGTACACGACGACGGGTCTACCGATGCTACGCTTGAGATATTGGATGGGTTTGCCCAGTCAGACAGCCGTATACGCATTATCAATGACGGCAAGCGTTTCCATAATTGTGCACTTAATTTTATGCATTTGCTTAGCTTCTCAGAGGCTCCGTTTTGCATCTTCTGCGACCAGGACGACATTTGGCTTGAGAACAAACTGCAAGTTATGTATGATGTCATTGTGAGCAAGGACAACACGCAGCCACAGGCTGTCTATTCCAATTCGTTTGTCTACAATCCGGATGTGCCAACCATTGGCGGTTCGGCATCGCTCTGCTTGCCCACATGCGTTAAGGACGTGCTGTTTATGAACGCCGGAATACAGGGATGTGCCTTGATGTTCAATGCAGCGTTGCGCAGCATCTGTCGCAATGTGCCAAAAGTAGTGGCTATGCACGACCATGTGCTGACACTTGCGGCTGCTGCTTTCGGAACGCTTACCTATGTCAATCGTCACCTCATGCTCTATCGTCGTCACGAGATGGCGGTGACAGGTCCTACAGCCAAACGCCTTACCGACCGCATCGCTCCTTTCTTCGACTCTACAAAGACTGTGCTCGAAAAGAAGCATTACGCAGCGATACGCAGTTTTGTGGAAACTTACGATTCGCTTATTTCGGATAAGGATAAAGCAATATTTTCCGATTTTTTCCGTTTTGAAAGAGAAGGGCGCATCCGACGTGCCTTGCATGTCTTTGCAAGAGGCTACAAGTTGTATGGTCGCAGCTCTATTTTGGCATTCAAAATGTTAGTAAGAAATTTAGTCTAAGTATTTATAATGGTTGTTCTGCATATAATAAACACACTCGCTGTAGGCGGAGCAGAGCGCTTGCTTATCGACACTTTGCCCATAATGAAGGCAAAAGGAATAGATGTGCGTGTTCTGCTTTTGGTAGCGTCGGGCAGCGCCTTCGAGAAGCAGCTTGAAGCGGATGGCATTGAGGTGATATCTGTCGATATGCGGTTTGGACAATTCGATCCGCGTCTTATATTGCGTCTACGCAGACTTATGCGTGGTGCCGATGTTGTTCATACGCATCTGTTCCCCTCGCAGTATTGGGCTGCGTTAGCCAATCGTATTGGTGGCAGGGGGGTGATTGTTACGACCGAGCACAGTACGTCGAACACCCGTGCGCAGCATTGGCTCACGTCGAAGCTCGACACATGCATATATGGTTTGTACGATGGTATTATCTGTATATCAGAGGCTGTTGCCGACTTCATGCGCAAGCGCACACCGCGTCATGTAGAGATACGCTGCATAGAAAATGGAGTTGTACTACCGTCTGCCGATGTTGTGGTGTGCCCGAGGCGTGCCGATGTGGTGGACGGACTGGCTGACACCGACTTTGTAATGTTGCAGGTGGCGCGTTTCTCCGATCAGAAGAATCAAGACTGCGTGATACGCTCGCTCAAGCATCTGCCCGACAATGTGCACGTGGTGTTTGCCGGCTACGGTGTGCGTCTTGATGCGTGCAGGCAGCTGGCTGAGAGCCTTGGCGTTTCTACACGCACCCACTTCCTCGGTATGCGTTCGGACATAGCTCGTTTGTGGAGCATTGCCGACATTGGTGTGATGTCGTCGCAGTGGGAGGGCTTCGGACTGGCTGCCGTTGAGGGTATGGCTTACGCCAAGCCCGTCGTGGCCTCCAACGTGCCTGGGCTTGCCGATGTGGTGCAGTTTGCTGATTTGCTTTTCACTCCTGATGATGAGCGGGCGCTTGCCAATTGTGTGATGCGGCTCTATTCCGATGCAGCAGAATGTCAGCGTTTGGGGGAGTTATGCAAAGAACGGGCGCAGCAGTATGATATTAATAAGATGGTTGACAGTTATATCGAATTTTACGATGAACTGTTGAACAAAAAAGGTAAACAAACGAAACGATGAAGATAATATTTTGTGATAATACCCTTTGGGGACTTGTGAACTTTCGTGGCGAAGTGATACGCCATTTCATGCGCGAAGGTCATCAAGTGGTGCTTGTTGCTCCAGAGAAAGATGACAAGCAGATGCGCACAGCTATCCCCGACGGAGTACGTTATATACCGGTTAAGATGGGGCGTACGTCGCTCAATCCGATTAAGGATGTCAGCTATTTTATGCAGATGCTGCGCATATTCCGCACCGAACGTCCCGACTATATCTTCAACTACACCATAAAGCCGAACATATACGGCTCTATCGCAGCACGCATATGTGGCTGCCACTCTACAGCAATGATGGCAGGTTTAGGTTATATATTCATCAATGATAGTTTGTTGTTGCGTATAGCGCGCACCATCTATCGTTTTGGACTACTCTTCACCGACCATCTTATTGTTCTCAACTCGTTTATACGCGACATGGTAGTGCGGAAGCATTTCTGCGACCCGAAGAAGATTGTGTTCCTTGAGGGTGGAGAGGGCATTGACATACAAAAGTACACCAAGTACGACAACGCGTCGTCCACAACTACGTTCCTTTTCATCGGACGCATTCTGTGGGACAAGGGGTACGATGAGTTCTCAAAGGCTGCCCGTAAGGTGAAAAAACTTTATCCTGAGACGCAGTTCGAGCTACTTGGTTCTATGGATCCTTCCTATCCGAAGAGTGTTCCCGAAGAGCGTCTGCATCAGGACGAGGCAGATGGCATACTGAAGTATGTTGGTTTCACTCACGACATGAATGCGGTGTACGAGCGCAAGGGCATTGTCATCACGCTGCCTTCGTACAGTGAGGGTATGAACCGCGCACTTATGGAAGCCGCTGCTTCAGGTAAGCCAATTATCACTTCTGACATTCCTGGCTGCCGTGAGGCTGTAGATGATGGTGTCAACGGCTATCTCGTGCCTGTGAAGGATGCCGGTGCCTTGGCTGAGGCTATGCTCAGATACATACGTCTATCGGATGAGGAGAAGCAAAAGCTGTCTGACATGAGCAGAGTGAAGGCTGAAAGCATCTTCGATATACGCAATGTTATCGGTAAATACAAAGAGATTGTTGGCGAATAGATATAAAAAATACATATTTTATGATAGGAACTATAACTTTTATAATAGCAACTTTTTGTGTGAGTTTTGTTTGTGGTATCATCACGATACCGCAGATAACAAATTTCTGCAAGAAGAAGGAACTTTACGATATGCCTAACCTGCGCAAGGTCCACACCACGAATATCCCACGTATGGGAGGCACGTGCTTCATGCCGTGTATGATTGTGGCTGCTTTGTTGTCGGTTGCCGTCTATCGTTTCAACAATGATGAAACTCTCACTATAAGCCTTTGGTCGTTCATGTTTCTTGTCAGTATAATATTAGTATACGCCATTGGTCTTATCGACGATATCGTGGGTGTATCGCCGCGCATCAAATTCGGCGTACAGATATTGGCGGCAAGTCTTATGCCGTTCTCGGGTCTATACATAAACAACCTCTACGGTTTTATGGGCATTGAGGCGATACCGTTCTATGTAGGTGCGCCACTTACGGTGTTAGTTATAGTGTTCATAGACAACGCCATAAACCTAATCGATGGCATTGACGGACTCGCTGGCGGACTCGCTGTGCTTGCGCTTGCAGGCTTCCTCTATTGCTTCCAGCGCGAGGGTATGTTCGTCTACAGCGTGCTTATAGCCGGTCTTATCGGTGTTGTCGTTTCGTTCCTATATTACAATATCTATGGTGGAAAGAAACATAAATACAAGATTTTTATGGGCGATTCGGGCAGTCTCACGTTGGGTTTCATGCTTGCGTTCTTGCTCGTTAAGTTTGTTATGAACAACCCTAATGTGATGCCATTCCGCAGTGATAGTCTGCTTCTGTCCTACACGTTGCTCATCGTGCCATGTTTCGATGTGGTGCGTGTCATCATTTCGCGTCTGTGCGACGGACAGCCCATCTTTAAGGCCGATAAGCGCCATCTCCATCACAAACTTCTGCGCAGTGGACTCTCGCAGCATTGTGCGCTTATTACTATTCTCGGCTTGCAGATTGTTTTTGTTGTACTTAACGTTGTCCTCTATCGTTTCATACCTATCACTTATATAGTTGGGGTAGATATTTTGGCGTTCGTTCTGTTTAATATGGTCATCAATAGCTTTATAAAGCGTGCCAAAGTTGTACATAGCTAACAGCCGTTAAGCGTTCGTAACCGATGCAGACGGCGAACGCAATCTGATTGGATGGCGAACGCAATCTGATTGGACGGCGAACGGAATCTGATTGGGCGGCGGACGGAATCTGATTGGGCGGCGGACGCGAACGGTCGGATAGCGTGAGCAAAAAAATGAAACAGATAGCGATATTCAATCGCATATTAATAGGTATAAATGAATGAAGCCATAGGTTTAGGGTCTCTAAATCTATGGCTTTATTTGTTATGTTGTAGTTCTGGGTTTACCTCTGTGTAGTGTTTAGAAACGCTTGAACTTCAAGCGCAGTGTCTTTGAGCGCAGTATCATCTGTCCGCCGTTGAGCTTTTCCTTCACGAACTCCTCCTCAAGGTTGTTTATGCCGTAGGGAGCCAGCAGCGTCGGGTCGTCGATAGGGTGGTCGCCACCATTTTCAACGTCCTGGTGCCAGTTGTTCTTGTATGGTGTGTGTGTCACAATTTGGTCGCGCGTTTGGTTGAAGCGTAGATAGTAACCGAAGGTGCCTTCTTTGTCAATGTCGTACACGCTGATGAGCTTGTACTGCACGCCCCAGAACACGCGCTTCTTCGAGAGGTCGGTTGTTCCGCCCGTAGCGAGTGTGTCTACGCGCTCTAAGTGCCAGAAGCCGTCGAAGTCGCCGTTGTCGCTGGTCTCTATCTCGCAGGAGGCGAGAGTGATGAGGGCGAATGCTGCCAATATTGTTTTGAATAATCGTTTTGTTGTCATTTGTGTAATGGTGTAATGTTGAGGTGTTGAGATGGTGATGGGGTGATGTTGGGGTGTTGAGATGGTGAGGGGTGAGGGGTGTTGAAATTTGCTCTACTTCTTCTTTGTGAGCAGTCCGCTCTTTGTCACGGTGAGCTGGAATCCGGCGTTGTGTCCGTACATCTTCTCGCTGCCGAAGTCCATGGCGTAGCTGCCGCGCACTGCCCAGTTGTGGTTGAACTTGTACTTTGCTTCGACGAGGAAGCTGAAGTCTTTGTACGCCTTAGTGAATGGATTTCCGTATGTTCCCCAACCTTTCTGATAGGTGGTGAGCACGCGGTAGTCGAGACGCTCCGTAGGCGAACCTTCCACGCCGAGATGAAAGGCGTAGAAGCGGTTGTTGCGCACCTCTATGGTGCCGTCGTTGTTATAGAGCGGCGAGCGGTAGAGTGGGTTGCCTATAACCTGTCCCCAGTGCTGCCATCCGGTGTAGATGCTGTGGTTGTAATAGTCGTCGAGACCTGCTATGTGGTCGCCGATGTTCTGTGTGTGGTCGTGGTTGTACGGTCCGCTCTGATACTTCGTGTATATATATTCGAAGACGAGGCTGCGCAGCCATCTGCCGTACTTCATGTCGAACTCTGCGCCGAGCATCATGTCCTTCAGACTGTACATGAAGTAGCGGCGCTTCTGCCATGTGTTCCACTGTTCGCCCTCGCCGTAGCCGTTGTAGTCGAGCAGGAACATCTGGCTGTGGTCTTCGAAGAAGTGGTCGGCGTATACCGACACGCGCCACAGGTCGGTGTCGAAGTTCAGACGCGCCACCCAACTGCCCAACTGGTTGCCGGCGCGGTTGGTGTAGAGTCCGTCGGTGGCATCGCTGCCGCCCGGTATGAAGGCGTTCCAGAAGTCCTTTATGCCCGTGCTGGTAGGTATGCGCTGCATGTTGCCGTGACCGTCGAGACGATAGGGCTTGCCGCCAAACTCGCACGCCATCTCCAGTCCCAGTTCGAGGCTGAGTGGGAAGAACGAGTCCTCGTTGCCTATCTTCAGATAGCCTGCCTTGGAGTGGTAGAGCACGTGGTCGGCGTATTTCTGCTTCTTGTTGGTGAAGTCGTGCTGCCAGCTGTCGTCGGTCATCATGCCGTAGGCTATGTGTCCCTTAAGGTGTAGCCAACGCTTGGTCCAGGGTATGGTCCAGTATTCGGGTAGGGCGATGCGCACCTGCGGCACAGGTCGGGCGTTTATACCTAACGTCTGCGAACCGCTGCTCAGTGTCTGGCTCTTCAGCTCCATTGGGTACTCCTTCGCACCTACGGAGAGCACGCCGTGCAGCCATCGTGCTTCGGCGAAAGCCTGCTGCACTACGACGTTCGACGTGTAGTTCACGGGCACTGCCACGTCCAAGCCGTAGCCTATCGCCCAGCGGCGTGCCGAGTCGGTAGAGAGGGGGCGCATCAGGGCACCGCGCACGTAGCCGTTAAACTCGTCGAGCGAGCTTAGTCCGTGCTTGTTGGCGTTGAGCCAGAGCGGAGTCTTGTCCTTCGAGAACGAAGACTGCATCTCCACCTTGTAGCCTATGTTGTTGTCCAACCGCTGCTTCGACGGCATGCGCTCGTCGTACTCCTGCCAGGCGTACTGCGCATTGGCGGGCAGCGAGATGCTCATAAAAGTTATGAGGGCTAAAGACAGATTTCTTATTGTCATGTTTTTATATTGTTTTCTATTCTTATCTCCTGCAAAATATGCAAGTGCTATTTTCTGCAAAGTTACATAAAATATGCTAAATACTGCGCCAATCGAAAAATAATAACTACTTTTGCACTGATATTAATGCCGCAAGTGAGGTTTTGCTTGCAGTTGATAAGTTAAATTACAAGAACTATGAGAATATTCGTTAGATGCCATCCCCTTACCGCGTTGTGCATCACTGCATTGATGTTGTTCACTATGTTGAGTGCTGCAGCGTATGCTGCGCCTACTGCTCAGGTGGCTGCCGATTCGGCTGCCGTTGTGCCAGTGGAGATTGCTGAGAGCGTGGAGAACTCGGGTGGAGGCTTGCAAAAGGTGTTGAAGAACAAGTTCATCGAGGGCAATGCCTCGTTCATGTCGCTCGTGGCGTTGGCTCTCGTGCTGGGTTTGGCGTTCTGCATAGAACGCATTATCTACCTCAGTCTGTCGGAGATAAACGCCAAGAAGTTCATGCGCGAGATTGATGCTAAGATTGAGGCTGGCGACATTGAGGGTGCAAAGACGCAGTGTCGCAACACGCGCGGACCAGTGGCGTCTATCTGCTATCAGGGTCTGCTGCGCGTCGACACGTCTATTGAGGACATCGAACGCTCGGTGGCTGCCTACGGCACTGTGCAGGCGGCTAACCTTGAGAAGGGTTGCTCGTGGATTACGCTCTTCATCGCTATGGCACCATCGCTCGGCTTCTTGGGCACGGTGATTGGTATGGTGATGGCGTTCGAGCAGATTCAGATTGCGGGCGACATCAACCCTACAATCGTGGCTGCGGGCATGAAGGTGGCGCTCATCACCACTATCTTCGGTATCATCGTGGCACTCATCCTGCAGCTGTTCTACAATTATGTGCTTTCTAAGGTAGACCACCTCACAGCGCAGATGGAGGAGAGCGCGATAACGCTGCTCGACGCGTTGCTGAAGTATAAGGGTAGGTGTTGAGATGCTGAGATGTTGAGATGTTGAGGTGTTGAGATGTTGAGGTGTCCCTCCTACTTAGAAAGGCTTAAGAATGCTTAGAACGGCTTATAAAAAAACGATTATGAAAACAATCTTTGATTTGCGCCACTTGACGGCGATGCAGCTGTCGAGCCGCATATTCTATATATTAATAGGTGTGATAGTGGTGCTGTTCGCACTGTTCTGGATTATCGGCTACGACATACCGTACGTCGACAATCCCGACTATAGCGCGCCACTGCTTACGGATGCGCTGATATGGTTCATGATTGTGCTGACGTTCTCCACGTTCGGCTTAGCTGTCTTCGGTGCTGTCAATGGTATGCGCAAGAATAAAGGCGAGAATGTAGTGGTGAACAATGTGCCGGCGCGCCGCATCTCTGTGGCGGTAATCCTCGGTACGGCGTTGCTGCTTGTGCTTACCTACGCTTTCTCGAGCACCGATGCGCTCATGGTGAACGGCGAACGCTTCACCGACACCTTCTGGCTGCGCACTGCAGGCATGTTCATCGGCACATCGCTGCTGCTCATCGTCGTTGCTGTGGGCGCAGTTGTGTTTGGAGCCACACGCTACATCAGGTAAAAGTAAAAGAGCCCCTCCCAACCCTCCCCGTCGGGGAGGGCTTAGAAGGCATAAAGAGCCTTAGTTCGGCTTAAACGCCGCCTTCCAAGAGGCTTAGAAGGCATAAAGAGGCTTAGTTTGGCTTAAACGCCGCCTTCCAAGAGGCTTAGAAAGGCTTAAAAAGGCTTAGTACGGCCTATTATTAAAACCACAAGATGCTTATAAAACGCAGAAAACACTCGGTACCGTCGCTTAACACGACATCCACAGCCGACATTTCTTTCATGTTGCTCACATTCTTCCTCGTCACCTCGTCGATGGATGTGGACAAAGGACTTGTGCGCCAACTGCCACCGCTCGACAAGGAAGAGCAGACGGACAGGACGAAGGATGTGGCGAAGGAGAACACGCTCGCATTTCGCATCACGGCGCAGAACAAAGTGATACTCAACGATGAGCCAATCGCTGCTACTGATGTACGTAGGCGTATAGCCGACTTCGTGCGTTTGCGTGGAGCACAGCATCTGATAATTGTGGATGCTGACCCTGCTTCCGACTATAACACTTACTTCAATCTTGAGAACGAAATAGTGGCGGCTTATGCTGAGGTGCGCAATGCTGAGGCTAAGCGCCGCTTCCACCGCGACTATGCCAGCTGCACTGAGGAAGAGCGCAAAAAGGTACGCGATATATATCCGCAACATTTATCAGAAACTTACAATACTGTTGAGTCCACATCGCAAGCCGATACGAAGAAAGGAGGAACCGCAGAATGATACGCAAACGCATTGACCGCAGCGTGCCGACGCTGAACACGTCGTCGCTGCCCGACCTTATCTTCACCGTGCTGTTCTTCTTCATGGTCGTAACGCACATGCGACAGGTGACGCTGAAGGTGCGCTTCCGTGTACCGCAGGGTACAGAGCTGACGCGCCTCACGAAGAAAAGTGCCGTGTCGTATGTGTATATAGGCACGCCGTCGGAGACTATGACAGGGGGTATTCCGTCGTACAAGGGGGTGACTATTCAGCTCAATGATAAGTATGCTACGCCCGATGAAGTGACGACATATGTAAGTGCCGAACGCAAGGCAATGTCGGATGAGGATCAGGAGCAACAGATAGTATCCGTAAAGGCTGACCGCAGTACGCCGATGGCACTAATCAGTGAGGTGAAGTTGGCGTTGCGCAAGGCTGATGTGCGACGCATGAGCTACTCGGCAGAGCAGAAGAAATGATTAACGGAACGTTGGTAACAGTTACTTAAAACTTACAATTAGTGAGTTTTTAATGCAAAAATGTTGCAGAATAAATTTATTAGCACTATCTTTGCACAACAATATAAACTGTAATTAGAATGGCACATTATAATTTAGATTCTTTAGATAAGAAGATATTAAAGTTGATAGCTAAAGACGCTCGCATACCATTTCTTGAAGTGGCACGCTTGTGCAACGTGAGTGGTGCAGCTATTCATCAGCGCATACAGAAGCTCACCAATCTCGGTGTGCTCAAAGGGTCGCAGTTTATCATCGACCCAGAGATGCTTGGTTACGAGACGTGCGCTTACATCGGACTCTATCTGCAGAACCCTGCTACGTTCGATGATGTGGTGGAGGAGTTGAAGAAGATACCTGAGGTGGTGGAATGTCATTATACTACGGGCGGCTTCGATATGTTCATAAAGCTATATGCTCGCAACAACCACCATTTGCTTAACGTCATTCACGATAAGTTGCAGCCGCTCGGACTCTCACGCTCCGAGACGATTATCTCGTTCAATGCTATCATCGACCGACAGTTGCCAATCAGCGAACTGCCTGTTGAGGACAAAGATGATGCAGAAGAAGTGTTGGAAGAGGGCGAATAACACATACTGCAAAACAAATAGAAGAATAACGAAAAAACTCGTTGCATATCCCGATAAGGATGTGCAACGAGTTTTTTTCTTGTTGTCGACAATCTTCTGTATGTTGTTGCGTTTGTCTTTGATGGCTGCTTCTTCTTGTAAAGAAGTGATTGTTATTCTCTTACATAGTCGACGAAGGCATACGCCTGGTGATGCTTTTCGTCGGTGGTGTGTTCCTCTCGCGCTGTCTCCTTCCATCCGCTGTACTCGGGGAAGAAGGCGTCGGCGTCGGCGGGCGTGTCGTGAATCTCGGTGAGGCAGAGTCGGTCGGCTATGGGGAGTGCCTGCTCGTAGACGCTTGCTCCACCTATTATATATATGTCCTCGTCCTTGGCGCAGTGGGCGAGTGCTTCTTGGAGCGATGTGTAGCAGTCGCAGCCTTCGAACTCGGTGGCTGTGCGACTGAGCACTACGTTGCGGCGATTGGGCAGTGCGCCCTTGGGGAGCGACTCGAATGTGCGGCGTCCCATGATGATGGTGTGGCCCGTGGTGAGCGCCTTGAAGCGCTTCAGGTCGTTGGGCAACCAATAGAGTAGTTTATTCTCGAAACCGATGGCGCGGTTGGCGGCAACGGCGGCAATTATTGTTATCATTTTTGAGTTTTGAATTATGAATTTTGAGTTTTGAATTGTGCGCTTCGCGCATTTTGAATTTTTGAATTTTGAGTTTTGGGTTTTGAATTATGCGCTGCGAATTCAAAACTCAAAATTGAATAATTCCTAATCGGCGCAGCCGACAAATCAAAACTCAAAATTCAAAAATCAACATTCTTTACACGCTTACTGTGGCTGCGATGTGTGGCCACGGGTCGTAGTCCTCCAGCTGGAAGTCTTCGTATCGGAACGAGAAGAGGTCCTTCACGTCGGGGTTTATCTTCATGCGTGGCAGCGGTCGCGGAGTGCGTGTGAGCTGCAGCCGTGCCTGGTCGAGATGGTTGAGATAGAGGTGGGTGTCGCCCGTTGTATGTATGAATTCGCCAGCTTCCAGCCCCGTCACCTGCGCCATCATCTGCAGCAGCAGAGCGTACGACGCTATGTTGAACGGAACGCCGAGGAACGTGTCAGCCGAGCGTTGGTAGAGTTGCAGCGAGAGTTTGCCGTCAGCCACGTAGAACTGGAACAGGCAGTGGCACGGCGGCAGCGCCATGTCGTCCACCTCAGCCGGGTTCCACGCCGACACGATCATGCGTCGCGAGTCGGGGTGGTTGCGCAGTTGGTCGAGCACGTTCTGTATCTGGTCGATAGTGCCGCCCTTATAGTCGGGCCACGAACGCCACTGATGACCATAGACGGGTCCGAGGTCGCCGTTCTCGTCTGCCCATTCGTTCCAAATGCGCACGCCGTGCTCCTGCAGGTAGCGCACGTTGGTGTCGCCGCGCAGGAACCACAGCAGTTCGTAGATTATCGACTTGAGGTGTAGCTTCTTCGTAGTGAGCAGCGGGAATCCGTCTGCCATGTCGAACCGCATCTGGTTGCCGAACACGCTCATCGTGCCCGTGCCCGTGCGGTCGGTCTTGGTTGCACCCTCGGTGAGGATGCGGTTTAGGAGGTTGAGATATTGTTGCATGAAATTATTAATTTTTAATTATTAATTCTTCCGCTGGCACATGACTGCTTTTGATTCGCCACTCCTGCGGATACAGATTGTTGGCGCGGTTGCCTATGTTCTTCTCGAAACCGATTGGTCTGCCGCGGTATGTGAGCAGAACGAAGCCGCGCGGCGTGTTCTCGGGCAGCGTTACTGCCTCCTTGCGCAGATAGTTGATGGCGTCGGCGTAGCCAAGTTCTACGCGCGGGTAGGCATCGTCGGCAAGTTGTCTTGAGAGAGCGAGCGACTGGTCGGGGATGATGTCCTTGCCCTTCTCCGTGCCGAGACACACACCGGCGTGCATTATCTTCAGCTCCGCGTCGGCTGCGTCGTACGTGTCAGCCCAGCGTTCCGGAACGGCGAACAGCGCATCCGTGCGGCGGCGCACTACGTAGCTCTCCGGCGCATTGAGCGGAATGGCGATGCTCGTCTGCTGCTTTGCGCCCGCCTTTGCGCTCTTGTTGCCGCGGCGCTTTTCCTTCTTCGGCTTCTCCGCCTTCCAATCGGCACCGCCCATCGCAGACAGACAACCCTCAGCCTCGCCATGCTTGCGCAGCACGGCAAGGAATAATCCCTCGCCTCTGCTCACGCCCGGCAGGAAACGATACACCGGAGCATCGCCCGTCAACGCACGTGTTATGTGCCAGTCCAGCTCTACGGGTACGTCCACGAAGTCGGCACCTAATTCCTCGGCAATCCACGCCACGTTCTCCTCGTCCTCATGCGCGTTGAACGTGCAGGTGGAGTAGATAAGTAGTCCGCCTGGGCGTAGGCAGCCCCATACGTCGCTGATTATCTCGCGCTGCAGTCGCCAGCAGTTCTCCACGTTCTGTAGGCTCCACTCCTCGCGTGCGCCCTCGTCCTTGCGGAACATTCCTTCGCCCGAGCAGGGCACGTCGGCGAGAATGGCGTCGAACAGTATGCGCGCCTTGCGGTAGTCGCGTGGGTAGTTGTTGGTTACGACCACGTCCTCGTGACCGAACTTCTGCAGGTTCTCGCTCAGAATCTGTGCGCGTGTGCGCATCGGTTCGTTAGAGAAGAGTAGCGACCCCTCGGGTAGTGCCGCACGCAGTGCCGTCGACTTGCCGCCTGGGGCTGCGCAGAGGTCGAGCATACGTACAGGCTCGTGAATGAGGTGGCGCACCACATGGTCGACGAACATCGACGATGCCTCCTGCACGTAGTAAGTGCCTGCGTGCAGCAGAGGGTCGAACGTGAAGTTCGGGCGCATCTTTAGGTAGCGTCCTGTCGTCGGACACCACGGCACGCAGCTGTCCTTCAGCTCGTCAGCCACGTCGCC
Organism: Prevotella sp.; assembly: GCA_052272805.1. Classification (GTDB taxonomy): domain Bacteria; phylum Bacteroidota; class Bacteroidia; order Bacteroidales; family Bacteroidaceae; genus Prevotella. The sequence continues at coordinate 30,921 of DAVZJL010000022.1, forward strand.
ACCGTCCTGTTTGAACGGGTTTAGCCTCACACTCGTCGGTGTATCGTCAGCATCAAGTGCTTCCGCCAAACGGTTGTAGAGGTCGTCGCCGAATAGTGGGCGTATTGATTGTTCGAAGTCTTGTGGAAGATTCATTTCTATTGAGTTCTGCTTTTATATCTATTGAGTTTTGCTTTTATTTCTATTGAGTTCTGCTTTTATAGTTGACGGGTATATTTGTTCTGTTCTTATTCTGTAGTAGACCAATATATTCGTCTTGCTTTTATTCTGCTACAAAAGTACTGATTTTTATCCGTGTAGCCATCGTTCTACCTAAAAATATATCTTTCCACCTTGTTATTTATTGAGCTTGTGAAAGTTCAGTTATTCATACATAGTATTAGGAGGGTAGTATTAGGAGGGTATGGCATCCCTGCCATACCCACGCCCCATTCTTTTCCCTCGTTCACCCCATCTCTTTTCTTTTGCATACTCCCTACTTTTGTCATCCGCATCGACCGACGCGGATGCTCGTATCGACCGATGCGGATGCTCGTATCGACCGACGCGGATGCTCGTATCGACCGACGCGGATGCTCGTATCGACCGCCGCGGATGATTTTTATTGATGTTTCGCAGTGTCAAACCTTTACTCTCGTGTTGTCAAACCTTTACTCTCGTGTTGTCAAACATTTACTCTCGTGTTGTCAAACCTTTACTCTTGTGTTGCCAAACCGTTGCTTTTGCGGCTCAAAACCTCCCTTTTTACATTTCACACTCTCTTTTTCTTGCAATATCTTCCTCTGTTTTCCTCGATCAGTAGCACTTTCCTGTTGTGTGCATCCTCTGGTTGCAGTCCTTAAAACAGTCTCTCTCGCCCATAATAATATAATGTGTGCGTCCACAACCATGTGTTTTAATTGTAAACAACTGTTAAAACGGGTGTAAATTTTCAACTTTTTTCTTCAAAAGTTTTGGTGGTTTACAAAAAAGCTATACCTTTGCATCCGCTTTCGAATAGCAACGACATCTTAAGCAAATGTGAGAGAGTTGTAGCGAAACAGGAAGCGAACAGAAAGTTTGTGCAAGTCGAGTGCAATGAAGCTCGCTTCAATTGCCGAGGCGCCGCCAAACTTATGGAAAAAGAGTTCTTTGAAAAGATTTACATAAGACAGAAGTAGTACAAGAAGCGAGAACGATGAACAATCGTTCTTGGGTAGAAGAAAAACGAACCGTCAAGTTTGTTTGACTTTAAACTTAAAGATGGAAGCTCGTTCTGAACAGATACAAACAAACAGCAGTTTGAATTCCTCGCGAAAG
>DAVZJL010000023.1:0-30639 GCA_052272805.1 Prevotella sp.
AAGAGGTCAACATGTGCTGCTGTGCTGATATGGCCATGCCATCTGAAGCAAGAGCAAAGATGATGAAGAAGGCTGCAAGCAACTATTTTGAACAAGGAGAAGAGCGTATTGCGCCTGCCAAAATCAGCAAGCTAAAAGCAAATGAAATCTTCGTGTTCGGCAGTAATCTCCAGGGAATGCACGGTGGTGGCGCAGCTCGTGCTGCTGTAGATCGCTTTGGTGCCATCATAGGACAGGGCGTAGGGCTGCAAGGTCAGAGTTATGCTATCCCTACGATGCAAGGAGGCGTTGAAACCATCAAGCCTTATATAGATGAGTTCATTGAGTTTGCAAAGGAGAATCCTCGCTACAAGTTCCTCGTCACTCGCATTGGTTGTGGTATCGCAGGCTTCCGTGATGAAGAAATTGCACCTTTATTCCGTGAAGCACTTGAAGTGGAGAATATCTATCTGCCCAAGTCGTTTATTGAAATCCTCAAATAAACTCGTCGTATGAAAAGAGCAACATTATTGGGAGCCATCGCTGGTGATACCATTGGCTCTATCTACGAGTTCAACCCTACAAAGAACTACAACTTCCCGCTGATTGACGAGCGTATGGAGTATACAGACGACTCCATCATGACGATTGCTGTAGCCGACTGGCTTTTGCAACCAACAGACGCAGGTTATCCTACCAACCGCCTGATATTTTCTATGCGTAAATGGGGCAATGAGTATCGTTATCCGATGGGTGGATATGGCGGTACATTTACCACTTGGCTCTATCGCGAAGATATGGGACCTTACAACAGTTGGGGTAACGGCTCTGCTATGCGAGTAAGTGCCGTCGGATTCGCCTTCGACACCATCGAGCAAACGCTTCATGCGGCAAAAGTGAGCGCAGAAGTGACCCACAATCATCCAGAAGGAATCAAAGGTGCTCAGGCAACTGCCGCAGCCATCTTCTTAGCTCGTATTGGTTCAAGCAAAGAGGAAATTCGTGAATACATCACTAAGAACTTTGGCTATGACTTGAGCAAAACCTGTGACGACATTCGTGAAGCGTATCGCTTTGAAGCCAGTTGTCAAGAGACAGTTCCTCAGTCACTCATAGCATTCTTTGACAGTAAGGATTACGAGGATGCTATCCGTCTGACAGTTTCATTAGGTGGTGATGCCGATACCATGGGTGCTATCACAGGTGCTGTGGCAATAGCCTATTACAAGGAAATGCCCGATGAGGTTTATGATTTCACAATGAGTAAACTGCCTAAGGATTTGAAGGCCGTTGTGATGGAGTTTGAGAAGAAGTACACTCCTTGTGATACCATTTTGGGACATCGGCCTTAGTGCAGATGCACCAGAAGCAAAGTCTAAGGAAAATATCAATCCCGAGAAACTTGTTCTTGACGGACAGCAACCCGGTAATTTTCCAACAATTCAAATCTTTCTTCAGCACTATAATAACTCCGATGTCGCAATATCAAATTCCCGTCATTGAATTGGGTAATGATGTTCCAAAGGAAGCTGTATGTCAAGTGTTCGAGAATGTAAACCCAAAATGGTTTTGGTGCGGTGTGTTTGGAGAACTTTATGGCGGTGCTGCCGAGAAGAAGTTCTAGGAGATAAACTCTGTAAAGGAGACCATATACAAAGCAAGAGGACTGTGATTTTCACCACACCCCCCTTTTGTTTGTACCTGACAGATAGGCTGGCAGATTTCGCGTTTTCAACGCCTATCTGCCAGCCTTTATGTTGCTGATAATGAGCGGCGTATTGGCGATGCTGGTAGATATGGTAGATTTTTTCGCCTACATAAGATGCGGTTCGCAAATACGATTATAGTTTATTATAGCAACTGTATCTCAAACGCAATCGCAATCACCGAGTACCGATGTTATCCAAAACATCTACAACCGCCGCAGGATTGAGTTTGCTCAATGCCAGTCAGACAGAAGGGCTACCATGTTGGCAAGAACCTAACGGCAAGTTCACTGGAAGGGGAACTATGTATGAGGATTAGTTATTGATTATCAGTGGTGTTTGATACTGATAATCTACGATGTTCGCAACTTGTTCCCAACTATCCTAAAGAATTTGCTATAGATTGAGTTGCTTTTAGACTTTCTGTCTAAACATTCAAATGGGAAATCAATTCAAAGAAAAAAGCGTGTATAAGCAACCGCTCGTTACTTACAAGGACAAAGGTACATAATAATCTGCAAAGTCGTTCAACTTACGTTCAAGTTCTATTCATAATCAGTCGTATTTGCTTTAAACACATGCTCAAAAACACATTTGTGAGCAAAAATAAGGCTAAAACTAATGATTTCTGAACATTCTTTCTTTATTCTCATTCGGATTTTATAAATTCGCATGAGACATCAATTAGTTTAATCATTGTATGAAACGAATTAATCGAATCAAAGCAGTCTTGGCTGAGACTGGTTACACAGGGAAATGGCTTGCCGACCAAGTTGGTCGCGATAAAGCCACTGTGTCAAAGTGGTGCACAAACACTATACAGCCTGACCTCATGATGCTGGCAAAGATTGCCGATGTGATTGGGGTTAATATACGAGAGTTACTTGTTGATCGAGAACCACCGAAAAACGAATAACCATGATATAATAATAAACAATGAATGAGAATAGCAAGTAAAAGCATGAAACATGAAGGGATTTCAAAAGAAAATTGAAAACTATTACTAACTGTGTACTAACACTACATACTTAAAATAGACCTTTGCACTCGTTAATTCGAAGTTGTATTTAATTTTGTTTATTTTGATGAAGATGACAAACATGACAGTTGCTATGAGTAATGATGTGAAGAATTTCAATAACGCAGTGGATTTGTTCTTCGGAAGTAATCCATCGAATAAGTACTGGATTCTCTCCACATTGTTGCTGGCAAAAAAAGGATGGCTAAAGATTGTCGATAATTTCGATGGTCATTGCGGTACAGAATTGGCTCGTATGGATATTGAGCTTATAGGTTATACCACTATCTCTGAAGAATGGGCACGCAAAGGTGTTCATTCAAAATCTGTCGTGTCTGTTGTTCCCCAGAAATACTCTGATGTGATATCTGGCATTCAGAGAACTTTTGAACAATGCCAGCAGCCAGAGCCTTTGCGTACAGGCATCTTGAGCAGAAATATTGCAAGTTCAGATCGTCTTTTTGAGATTGCTGAGAAAATATGCTCTTTGTCAAAAAATTGGTTTGACGATTGTTCTAATGCTGCGTTTGAAGAGATTCTCTATCGTATCCAGCGTAATGCAGGTAGAATGGCTAGCGAGTTTATGCAGCCTAAGGAACTTACTTCACTCATGCTTTCTATGCTGAGTATTGAAGGCGGTTCTGTGTATAATCCATATTCTGGCGTTTGTTCCTTTGGTATTAACTTGCCAGAGTCTACATTTTATGTTGCACAGGAGCTTGCTGCACTGCCACATGCATTGGGACAACTCAATATGCTATTCCACGGCAAAGATACTAGTTCTATTCTATTAGAGGATTCAGTTCTGTATTGGCGAGATGATATAAAGTTTGAATATATCGTGTCAAATCCTCCTTTTAGAGCACGATGCAGTAGTGAGTACTCGTATACCGATAGTGATTTCTTGGCTAAATCTGCTTCTTGTGCATCGAAGGCAGCCATTGGTGTATATCCTGTTTCTACTTGTTTTGCCAATGTTGGCCCCAACGGAAGAATTATGCAGTCTCTTGTATTAAGAGATCTTATTGAGAGTGTGGTTCTTTTGCCAGAAGGCATTTTTACTTCTACCGGCATCTCGTCTGTGATTATTAAGACAAGTGCACACAAGAGCATGCCAGGAATGGTTAAATTGGTTGATGCTTCATCTTGTTTTAAGATGCAAGCAAGACAACGTGTACTTGATTTGGAAGCTATCAACTCGCTTTTATCCTCTGATGAAGAGAGTGCAAAAATGGAGGTAGTCTCCAACGATAAGATTTCTCAAAATGAGTACAATCTGTACCCTCCTTTCTACCTCTACAAAATTGCAATTGGAGATATCGATGGTAAGCGATTGATGAAGCTCGGCGATATCTTATCAATGGTTTCATTGGAACGAGCTACTGAAAAGAGAGGTCGTAAGTTCTCGGTCTCGGGTCTTAATCCTGCGAGCGTTGTGTTTGGAGGTATGCTGGACGAAGAAGAACTTGATGCTGTTTCTTATCGAGTTGTGAACGAAGACGTGCTTTTGATTTCAAGAAATGGAAATTTCAAGGTGTATTACCTTGTTCCTGAAAGCAATGTCTATTTGCGTGACATCTATCGTGCATTCACTGTTCGTACTGAAGTCGTAGATCCTCAGTATTTGCTATCAGAAATGAGTAAGGATTATTTTGTTAATCAAGTTGCTCGTTTTGGCAAAGGTATCGCTCAACTTGGACGATACATGAGCATTGAAAATTTGATGGAATGCGAAGTTATTGTTCCATCCCTTGAGGAGCAAAGAAGAGCGACCCAAAAGGGAGGAGAAGAAGCTTTGCTGCTTGAGATTAAACGGCTTGAAGCACAATATGAAGAGCGTTTGAACGACTTCATGCTCGGTCAGCGTCAGCGTAAGCATGCGGTTCAACAAGTGCTTAATGAGATTCTTCCTTCTGTCGAGTTGGTGCAGAATTTTGCGCTAAATAACGATGGTTTTTCTGGAACCACCGTTATATCAAAACGTTCAGGAAAGACTATGAACGACTACTTGCTTTCTCTCAAAGAACAAGTGCAGAAGGTAGTTGACATGGTAGACCTCTTTACTACACAGGAAGCATTTGGTATTCCAGAAGAGGTTGATTTATACTCATTCCTTGATAACTATCGCGCCTCAAAGAATACAAATGAGAAATACCAGGCGGTATATCAGCGTGAACAAGAGGATTTGGAAGAAGGTGAAGAATCATCTCAATTCTTGGTTAAGATTTCTCGTCGTGATTTGACTCAGATGTTAGACAATTTGGTTGCTAATGCAGTCAAGCATGGTTTCGTTGACGAGACTCGCCGTGACTACCAAATCGAGTTTAAGGCATTTAGAGATTACTCTGGTGCAAAACCGATGGCAGTAATCCGTGTTGTCAATAATGGTGCTCCAGCATCTGCAAGCATTCCTTTGGACAAAGTCTTTACTTGGGGCATTGGTCAAGGAACTGGCATTGGCTGCTGGCAGGTTAAATCTATCGCTGAGCACTTTGGTGGTAGTGTGGCCTACAATGAGCTTACTGACGATCCTGATGGATTTGTGTGTGAATTTTCTATTTGTTTACCTTTAATTGAAAAGTAATGGAGATTAAAGTACTTTGGATTGATGATCAGCCTAATGATGCGTTTATGGATAACGCATACAATGTAGGTATAGATATTAGATGTAAGAAGAACGTCGATGATGGTATCGATGAACTTCTTCATTCAAGTGAGAGCTATGATGCAATTATATTAGACGCTAATTGTATCTACCATACGGATGGTAAAGCTGAGGATATTGATATCTCAGCTCTTGGTTATGCTTTACGCATGATTACCAAGAACAATATTGGCTTGCCTTGGTTTGTGTATTCAGCAGGTGGAGAGCAAGAGCACAATATCGAACCTACAGTAAAGGCATATGAGCGTGATTATGACGATGTACATTGGTATCGCAAACCTGCTCAAATGAAAGACCTGTTTAAGAAGATTAAAGAGGTGACTGGGAATAGTGAATTGTACAAACTGAAAGCCAAATACTCAGATGCTTGTGATTGGTATCCTCGTCTTAATGAACTTGTCGAGATACTGAAATACGTTGAAGAAGATAAGAAATTAGATTCATCGGTTTTCAATCTGATTCGCAAAGAACTAGACTGGATTATGGATTACTGCTACAAGTGCGGTTTACTACAAGAGCCTTATAATGGTAGTAATCTTGGTGAATGCAGCAATTTTCTTGGTAATAAGCTGCTCGTTGACTATGTACCATCATATGTACAACGTGCGTTCCATACAACAACGTTATTGAGTAACGAGGGCTCTCATCGATTGAAATTAGATTCAATTGTTAAGTCTGGTCAATCTCCCTTCCTGGTTCATTCGATAGTGATGGAGTTGCTTAATATTATACATTGGGCAAAACAACTTCCTATAGACGAACAGTCAAGAGAAGAACTAAAGAATGACATAGCCAAGACTATCAAAGATGAGGTTAGTCCAAAGGCTAGAGAAGAATACGAGGGCAAAGAGCATACTGTTAACCAAGATGCCAATCGTAATTATTACTGCGGTGATTGTCTTTTGCAATACACGAAAGCCGACGGGTTAAAAGGGCGAACAGTGATACTTAAGAACTTGAAACCAAATAAGTCAAAGACATGTGGCTTATATCGTTTCTTTGCAGATTTTGATACAAAAGATTAAAGATACAACATATGAATAAGCAGCAATTAGCTAATAGAATATGGGCTTCGGCCAATCGTATGCGCTCAAAGATTGAGGCAAACGAATATAAGGATTATATCCTTGGTTTGATTTTCTACAAGTTCCTCTCTGACAATGAGGTGAGTTACTTGAAGAATAAGAATAACTGGACGGATGAAGACCTGCCCGACCTCGTGGAAAACTACGATGACGAGGAGATGGTGGAGATGATTGATCTCTGTAAGAACAATATCGGCTACTTCATCGAGTACAAGAACCTCTTCGGCACCTGGCTAAAGAGTGATGGTGATTTCAATGTGGGCAACTTGAGTACTGCCCTTAACAGCTTCGACCGCTTGGTGAGTCCCCAATACCAAGGTGTGTATAAGGACATCTTTAAGACCTTGCAGGCCGGACTGAGCAAGCTGGGCACTGATGCCACGGCACAGACCAAAGCGCTGAAAGAGCTTATCAAACTGATTAAGGATATTCCCACAGATGGTAGTCAAGACTACGATGTGCTGGGCTATGTGTATGAGTACTTGATTAGTAACTTTGCCGCCAATGCAGGTAAGAAAGCCGGTGAGTTCTATACGCCCCACGAAGTAGCTATCCTGATGTCGGAAATCGTGGCGGAGCACCACAAAAACAAGACATCGCTGGAGATTTACGACCCCACGAGTGGTTCCGGTTCGCTGTTGATTACCATTGGTAAGTCCATTGGTAAGCACATCGAGGACAAGAACAGCGTGAAGTATTATGCGCAGGAGTTGAAGGAGAATACCTACAACTTGACGCGTATGAATCTCGTGATGCGTGGCATCATCCCCGATAACATCGACACACGTTGTGCAGACTCTCTGGATCAAGACTGGCCTATCTTTACCGAGGGTGCAGAGATTGGTAAACCGCTCTATGTGGATGCGGTGGTATCAAATCCCCCTTATTCACAGGAATGGTCGGCCAACGACCGTGAACTCGACCCTCGTTTCAAAGAATATGGTGTTGCCCCTAAGAGCAAGGCCGACTATGCTTTCTTACTACATGAGCTTCATCACTTGAAGCCGGATGGTATCCTCACCATTGTGCTGCCGCATGGCGTACTTTTCCGTGGCGACGCACTGAAAGATGCAGATGGTGAAGGCAAGATTCGTCGCAACCTGATTGAGCGCAATAATATTGATGCCATTATTGGTCTGCCGGCCAATATCTTCTTTGGCACAGGTATTCCTACGCTTATCATGGTGCTCAAGCAACATCGTGACAACGACGATGTGCTGATTATCGATGCCAGCAAGGGCTTTGTGAAGGATGGCAAGAGCAATAAGCTCCGTGCCTGCGATGTGCGTCGCATTGTCGACTGTATTCGCGACCGCAAAACCATTGAGGGTTATTCTCGTGTGGTGAGCCGTGACAAGATTCGCAAGAATGGCTACAATCTGAACATTCCTCGTTATGTAGATTCTTCGGAAGCAGCGGAACAATATGACATTTATGCTACCATGTTTGGAGGTATTCCTCAAAGTGAGATAGACGGTCTTTCTCGCTATTGGGATGCGCTCCCCTCTTTGCGTGCCCAGCTGTTTGCTAATAAAGCAGACGGTTCGCCCTACGCTGATGTGGCAGTGGAAGACTTGACGGCTACTATCGAAGCGAATGTTGATGTAGTGGCGCTTAAAGCTAAGTTTGCAGATGCTTTTGCCAACTTCAAGCAGATGCTTCATGCTCGTTTGATTGACGGCTATGATTCGGTAAAAGATATGGCCGAAATGGACGCTATCTCTCAAGACATTTTTGCACGCTTGCACGGTATGGAGTTGGTAGATCCTTACATGGCCTATCAAGTGTTGGCCGACCAATGGCAGAGCATCATGGGCGACATCGAAATCTTACAGACCGAGGGTTTCGATGCGGTGCGCATGGTAGAACAGGCCTACAAGATGAAGAAGGACGCTAAGACGGGTGAAGAAATGGAAGTACCCGATGGCATGAAGGGACGCATCATGCCTTTCGACCTTATCCAGCAGACCTATTTCAAAGCAGAGCTTGAAGCCATCACCAACTTAAAGCATCGCCAAGAAGACATTGCGAGTGAGTTGGACGAAATCCGTGAAGCGCTCACAGAGGACGAGCAAGTAGCCTATTTGGAGGAAGACGACAACACGAAGTGGAACAAGAAGAAGGTGCAAGCCCATGCTAAGCCAAAATGCTTTGAGGCTGAAATGGCTACCAAAGAGAAGCTCGTGAAAGTGGATGGTCTTTGGAAGGAGACTACCAATTTGAATAAGAAGATTAAGGCTGCCGCTGAGAAACTTGTAGAAGAGACCATTGCAAAAATTGGTTTGCTGACGGATGAGGAAGCCAAAAGTCTGCTTCAAACAAAGTGGATTGAACCGATGTATGCAGGTATCATGACAACGATGGACAACGAGTTCATTGCTTTGGAATCTGCAACAGAAACTTTAGCAAAGAAATATGCGGATTCGCTCAACAGTATTGAGGAACAACTATCTAATTGTAATGAATATATAGGAATGCTTACTTCCCAACTCGTAGGAGACAAATATACATTATTTGGATTAAAAAGGCATCCTCTTAGCGGATTCATCCATCTTTTGCCTCAAAATGGAGAATCTACGCCCAAGGTGAGATTCAAGGGATTTGAGGGAGAATGGGATAAGCAAAGTGCATCTGATTTATTCTTGACTATCGATGAAAGGAACAGGCCTGAACTGCCCGTACTTTCCGCTTGCCAAGATGTTCGTGGCATGATACCAAGAGAAAAAATAGGTTTTAATGTCTCGCATGATACCTCGAATGAAGTAACATACAAACGCGTTCAACCCGGACAGTTCGTAATTCACCTTCGCTCGTTCCAAGGTGGATTTGCTCACTCTTCATACGATGGTATTATTTCGCCTGCCTACACCGTCTTTGACTTTAAGGACAAAGAACGGCATGATGACTATTATTGGAAAATAGTATTTATGTCGCGTGCGTTTATTGATCGATTACGTTTGATTACCTATGGTATTCGTGACGGTCGTTCTATTAGCTTCAATGAGTTCAAGGAATTATCATTTCAATTCCCATCCAAAGATGAGCAGCACGCCATTGCCACCTTCTTCCGCTCTCTCGACCGCAAAATAGCTCTCGAAACCGCCCGCTTAGAGAAGCTCAAGCAAATCAAACTGGCTTGTCTCGATAAAATGTTTGTCTAACTTCAACTGCAATGATTATGGCAACAAAAGATACATACATCACATCGTCGCACGATGTAACGATAGATAGCAACTATGCCAACTGGCTGCACGCCCTCAAGGATAACTACCAGAAGGCGCAAGTGAAAGCTGCGATTAAGGTGAATGCCGAGAAGCTGCTGTGGAACTGGCAGCTCGGCAGAGACCTCGTATTGCGTAAAGCCGAAGAGCAATGGGGCACAGGCGTTGTGGAGCAACTGAGCCTCGACTTGCAGGCTGCATTTCCTAACGAAAAGGGATTCAGTAGCCGTAATCTTCGCTCGATGAAGCAGTGGTATGAGTTCTATGCTTCAATTTGGAAACAGCCTGTTTCCAAATTACTCTCTGTAGATGAGTGGTCTGCTGTAAAGCTCAAGCAGCTTGGAGCAGAAATCCATGAACAAGTAAACGAAGGAATGCCTTTCCCTGACATTTTTGCCTATGTACCTTGGGGACACCATACAGAAATTTTGAAGAAATGCCATACGGTAGAAGAGGCTTTATACTATATCCACTGTACCATCGAAGAAGGTTGGAGCCGTCAAACCTTGATGAACTGCTTAAAGGCAGATCGTTATCACAAAACTGGTAATGCCATCAGCAACTTTACTGAGCAATTACCAGAACGGCAGGCGCAGTTGGCACAGGAAATCACCAAAGACAACTACGACTTTGGCTTTATCACCCTGCCCAAGGAATACAAAGAAAGTGAACTGGAAGAAGCCTTGATTCAGAATATCTCACGCTTCCTCTTGGAGCTGGGTACGGGATTTGCTTTTGTGGGCAGACAAGTGGAACTCGTAGTGGCTGGCAAAAGCCGACGCATCGACCTGCTGTTTTACCACATCCAGCTTAGGGCCTACATCTGCCTGGAGCTGAAAGCCGTTCCTTTCGAGCCAGAGTTCGTGGGTAAGCTTAATTTCTATGTTAATGCTATCGACAAGTTAAAGAAAACCGAGAACGACAACCCCACCATCGGCTTGCTGATTTGCAGCAATATGAATGAAACAGAGGTGCAATGGTCGTTTGAGGGCGTAACCACTCCCATTGGTGTTGCATCGTATAGCAATGTGAAGGAAGAAGACTTAAAGCGTTTGTTGCCTACCAAGGAAGCCTTGGTGGAGCGCATCAAACTGCTGGAAGCGGAAATCAATAAATCGAAGAAGTGATTATGGCTACAGACAACGCACAACAATATTTCATCCGTGAGAGTGACTTTGAGTTGGCACTTACGAGCCTTTTGCAGGAACATGGCTGGACACACGAAGTGATTGTTCAGCCTTCAGAGGATGACCTTGTACAAAACTGGGCCAACATCCTCTATGCCAACAATCGTGACATTGATCGTCTGGGCAATGCCCCGCTTACCGCTACGGAGATGAAGCAAGTGATTGACAAGGTGAACGCCTGCAATACACCCAACGATGTCAACCGCTTAATCAATGGTGAACTCATCAGCGTGAAGCGTGACAACCCCAACGATCGCAATAACTTTGGTAAGGAAGTCTATCTCAAGATATTTGATGCCAAAGAGATAGCAGCCGGACAAAGCCGCTATCAAATCGTGCGTCAACCTCGGTTTAAGACCGCCCATCAGTTGGGTGGAGACCGACGTGGCGACGTGATGCTGCTTATCAATGGTATGCCCGTGATTCATATTGAGTTGAAGCGCTCAAAGGTGGATGTGAGTCAGGCAACGTTCCAAATCAAGCGCTACATGCACGAAGGCGTGTTTGCCAACGGACTCTTCAAAATGGTGCAAATCTTTGTGGCCATGACTCCCGAAGAAACGGTTTACTTTGCCAACCCCGGTAAGGAAGAGAATTTCAAAACAGAGTTTCAGTTCCATTGGGCCGACTTCAATAATGAGGTGGTGAGCGATTGGCGACGTGTCACCTCCGATTTACTTAGCATCCCCATGGCACATCAGCTGGTTGGCTTCTATACCATTGCCGATGAAAAGGACAACACGCTGAAGGTGCTCCGCAGCTACCAGTATTTTGCCGTCAACAAGATAAGCGACCGCACGCACAACACCAATTGGGACAACCATCAGCACCGTGGTGGTTACATCTGGCACACAACAGGTTCCGGCAAGACCATGACCAGCTTTAAGTCTGCCCAGTTGATTGCCAATTCAGGCGATGCCGACAAGGTCATCTTCTTGATGGACCGTATCGAACTAAGCATTCAATCGCTCGACGAATACCGTGGTTTTGCAGGCGATAGCGATGACGTGCAGGACACGCAAGATACTGCCATCTTGATGAGTAAACTCAAGAGTAACGATTCGAGCAACCGCCTCATTGTGACCTCTATTCAGAAGATGAGCAATATCAACGCCAAGCATGGTATTGCTCAAACTGAAATCGACCTGATTGGCAAGAAGCGCATTGTCTTTATCATCGACGAGTGCCACCGAAGTGTGTTTGGCGATATGCTTGTAAGCATCAAGAATACCTTCCCTCGTGCCATCTTGTTCGGCTTTACAGGTACGCCTATCTTTGAGCAGAATGCGCACAAGGAGATTACCACTGAGACCATATTTGGTGATATGTTGGCCAAATATACCATAGCCAACGGTATTCCTGACGGCAATGTGTTGGGCTTCGACCCTTATATGGTCAACACTTACCATGAAGACGAACTCCGTGAGAAGGCGGCCTTTGCTCAACTTGGCGTGAAGCACATAGAGGAGATTGAGAAGGACGACGAGAAGATGAAGACCTATAGAAAGTTCACCGACCCCAAACAGATGGGGATGGCTACTTCGTATAATGACGCTACAGGCGAGATTCGTCACGGAATCGAGTATTATCTTCCGAAGGATATTTATCAACAAGATGTACACCATCGTGCCGTGGTGAGCGACATTGTCAAAACGCGTGAGACTTTGAGCAAAAACGGAAAGTTTCATGCCATGTTGGCCACGCAGAATATTCCTGAGGCTATTGCCTATTATGGACTGTTCAAAGAGATTTGTCCCTCTATGAACGTGGTGGCTGTCTTCGACAACAACATAGATAATTCCGATGAAGGTATAGCCCGTGAGGATGCCCTCATCAAGATGCTGGAAGACTACAATGCGAAGTATGGCATGAGCTTCCAACTCTCCACTTATGCCAAGTATAAGAAGGATGTGGCCAAGCGTTTGGCGCACAAAACGCCTTATAATACGATAGAGCACGACCACAGTCAGCAAATAGACCTGCTCATTGTGGTAACGCAGATGCTAACGGGCTATGACAGCAAATGGGTGAATACGCTCTATGTGGATAAGGTGATGAAGTATGTGGACATCATTCAGTCGTTCTCACGTACCAACCGTTTGTTTGGCCCGGACAAGCCATTCGGTACAATCCGCTACTATGCCTTCCCCTACACGATGGAGCAGAATATCAATGATGCGTTGGAAGTGTATGCCAATCGCCCTTTAGGTATTTTTGTTGACAAACTGGAAAGTAATTTGGAGCAAATCAACAAGAAGTTTTTGCACATCAAGGACATCTTTACGGCTCATGAGATTGAGAACTTTGAGCGTCTGCCCGAAACGAGAGTTGACCGCAATATGTTTGCGAAAGACTTTAGTCAGATGACCCATCTGTTGGAAGCAGCTAAACTCCAAACCTTCACTTGGGAAAAGAAGAAGTACGAGTTTGAGCATGGCGATACCTATACCTACGTCACTATGCTGATTGACGAAGAAACCTATTTGGTGCTTCTTCAGCGTTATCGTGAACTTTTTGAAAGAGTGCCCGGAGGCGGTGGCGACGATACGGAATTTGACTATCCCATTGATACCTATATCACTGAGACTGGTACGGGAACAATCGACGCAGAGTATCTTGAGGCCAAGTTCGTGAAGTTTGTGAAGAAGCTGTATGCAGGTGAACTTACCGATGCGGTGGTGAAAGAATTGCATAAGGCCTTCGCTTCTCTCTCCACCAAGGACCAGCGTACGGCCTTGGTTATCATTCACGATATTCAGAGCGGTGACCTTCGTCTTGAACCTGGTAAAACAATGCTGGACTACATTACCCAATATCAGCAAAAGGAATTGCGTCACCTCATTATGACCTTTGCCGAAGCTACAGACCTCGACTCAGCTTTGCTTTGGAACATTATCAAGCGTGGTCCATTGGAGCAAACCATCAATGAGTACAACCAGTTTGATACGCTCAAGGCCAGCGTTAATCCGGACAAGGCCCGCAATTTTCTTTCACTTGTAGAGGGTAAAGAGATAAAGCCTCGCATGGTCATGCCGAAGATGGACAAGGTGTTGCGTGATTTCATCCTTGAACCCAATTGTCGTGTGCAAATCATCAATAAGTACCTTGGCCGTGAAGATTCTGTAAATACAGATGAAGCAGACGAACCGACGAACGAGATAACAATTCCTGTACCCACAGAGACACCGGCAGCTTCATTTGATATGGATTTGATTGCCGCCAAGATGACCGATGTGTTCTCGACGACATTATCACAAGTCAAAGGACAAATACGCGGTTTTGATGAGATGATTAAGGGCATATTCTTCATTATAGACGAAGCGTCCACTCCAACATTGGATGGCGTAGGCATCTACATTAAAAAGGCTTTGACAGACCTTTATGTAAATACTCCTTCGATTGTGGAGAAACACGTTGCTTTCAATCTGTTGGTAACCAAGTTCGAGGCCTATTTGAAGAAGCTCTATTTCCTTGAAAAGGACAAAGAAGTAGCTCCATATAAAGAAGGTGATGACGTTACATGGAAGGATGTCATCCATGCCCACCCTTGTCTTTGGAATTTGAAATATAGCTCAAATGAGGGTCAGCAAATGCTGTATAACTACCTGATGCTAGTGAAGGATTGGAGAAATGCCGAATCGCACATTTCCCCAACAGCCTCAGAAGCGGAAGTAGATGCAGCCATTCAGGTAATTATCGCCATGTATGGTTATGCCACTGGCGCATCTATCACCGAACTTGAGCAAGCTGGATATGATGTAGAAAAGCCACAAACAACTCAGGCTACTCCAGTACAATATGAACTCCAACCTGAACCTACTGAGTATGCAATGGTGGCAGAAAGTGTTCATGATTTGCCAGAAGAAACTCGAAAAGACATCTTCAAGAAGAGCTTGAGTTCCTTGTTTGGATATAAGGGAAGTAAATCGACGTTCAATAAACAGCGCCATTGGATTGCCGTCTATCGTATAGCTGCCGACATGGGCTTTGTTATTGAAGGTGACTTTGAGTATTTCAAGGATTTTGTGGATAGCTTAGCTTTGAATTACATACCGGTAATGCTCAATATCGGTTCACTTGAACGTGCTATTGACGGTGTATATGCTTCAGATAAAGCAGACTGGACTTCTGAAGGACTTATGGGTAAGAAGCTCAGCGAATACCAAGACATTAAGCGCTGCTTGGAAAACTTTGAGAAGATTGTAAGTGAAAATGTAGCAAAGTATAAGGCTAAAAAGGCTTAGTCTGGTGATTAAACCGCAATCGTGTATAAAGAGTACATAGTTGCGGTTTAACTTTGCATCATAAATCAAATTTGTTAGGTATGCCAGTAAACAAAAATGCTAGAATACGCTACGAGGTACTCGATAGATGCCTCAATAATAAGAACCGAAAGTTCTTCATAAAAGACCTCATTGAGGAATGCTGCAAAGAATTAGCTCGTGTAAACGGAGATTGGGGCAGCAAAGGTGCAGAAGGAGTTAGTCGGGAGCAAATCTATAAGGATCTCAACAATATGGAGATGATTTATGGGGTGCAAATCGACCGACTTCAAGACGGTCATAAGAAATACATCACCTATGCCGAAGATTCAAAGACGCTGCGCGATTCTCCTTTGCAACAAGAGGAAATCGATCTGGTGACAGATGCGTTGCTTATCCTAAAACGATTCGAAGGCATACCTCAGTTTGATTGGACGAGCGATTTGGAAAACAAGTTCTTTACGACCAGTCAGTTGGGTGGAGAAACTAGCAAAGTGGTGAGCTTTCAACACAACACCTATTTGCAGGGTATGAACAAATGGTACAAGCCTTTGTTTGATGCCATCGTTAATAAAAGGGTGATTGAAGTAACTTATCATCCATTTGATAGAGATGCCTACAAGGTGGTGGTCACGCCATACCACTTGAAGCAGTACAACAACCGTTGGTTCCTCATCGCTAAGCATCCCGATTACGAGATACTTACGAACTTCGCCATCGACAGAATTGAAGATGTTGTGGAAACGAGCAAGAAATACGTTCCACTTGCTGAAGGCTTTAGTTTTGAAGACTATTACTCAGAGGTCGTCGGTGTATCCATCACCGATACAGATGTGATGGATGTAGTTCTTCATGTAACAAAGAAGGCTCTAGGGTATATTGTTACCAAGCCCTTACACGAATCGCAATCTTCTCATCCTGTGGAATTGGAAGATGGCCGTTGGGAGGTGAGACTCAAAGTGAAGGACAACTACGAACTGCGTTCACTTCTCCGTTCATTCGGTGAACAGGTAGAGGTTGTTCTGCCAACTGAATTTAGGGAAAAGATGAAAGCTTCGGCAGAAGCTATGTTTAACTTATATAAGTAGTATTTTATGGGCAATTTAAAAGATAACTATACAGTTCGACTTCGTTGCGCTACATGTGGTTATGATGATCAATTTGAGTCAAATGAAGACCAGTCGTACATCAAATGTACCTTCTGTAACAGAGAGTATTTTGGTGGAATTGAAGAGCTGAAGGAATGTAATCAAGAAGCTTTTGACGAGGTAAAGGATAATATTCAAAAAGATGTAGCTGACCATATTAAGGAGCAGTTTGCTAAGGCTTTTAAAGGAAATAAGTTCATCAAATTCAAGTAAACGACTATGATAGAGCTTCTTAAAGACTGGGGTGCTCACATTATGTCAGCACTTGGTATTATAGGTGGATTATGGGCGTATATTCTTCATGATAGAAAACTAAAAGCGCAGGAAAAACGCCTTAACGATATGCAAATTCGTCAAATGCAAAAAGCAGAAGAGAAGGAACTTCAGGCAGAGATTAAATGCAATCCTATTTATAAGGGCAAAGGGGCTATGACTATACGAATTGTGAATGCTGGCAATTCGGATGCCTTGAATGTCAGGATACAGATACTTACGCCTAATGAAGAGCTAAAAGGAATCTCCTTCTTTAAGAACGAATGGGGACCTTATGATATGATTAACCCTCAATCAGCTCGTGAAGAAAGACTATTCTTATGCTCTGGACATCCTAATACAATTTTTGTGAAGGCTATATGGGATGATTCATACAAAAAGGATAGATCTGTTACTCTTGCAATTCCACTCTAAATCAAATGATAACCATCTTCCCCAATAACACGGAGAGGATGGCTATCGTTCTTTAGTACCGCCTACTATTGTCCTTCATCAGATACTTGTACACCAATACTATGACGCTGATCGTAGCGATTGCAAAACCACTGACGATAAACCCAAATCGGTCATTAGAAAAAAATCTTGTCATTTTCTAATGACCGATTTGGGTTTAAGATTTTTGCTCCCTGCTTAATATCCCAAGCGCGACGTATCTACGCTTCTTGCGTTCTGCTCCTTGAAGTTGCGGAACTTGTACGTGAACGAAAGAAAGATGCTGCGACGGTAGAAGCGTACATCGGTTGTCTGACGCTGGGTGTGGAAATTCTCCTTCAGCAGTGGCATGCCGCTCTCGAAGATGTCAGACACGTTAAGTGCCACTACGGCATGATTCTTCAGGAACTGGCACTTCAAACCTGCGTCCAGATTCCACTGACGGCTGTAGTTCCACAGACCCACAATGGTAGGCGTGCGGAAGAAGGCGTTGACATCGAGAGCCACCATAGGCTTGCGCGAGAAGGTAAACGTGTTGGATAGGTTGAGCATCGTAGCCCACTTGCTGCGGTCGAATTTGTAGCCATACCAGTCGCTGCTCTTGTAACGGTCCTTATAGCACGTAAGCACATAGTTGGCATTATACCACTTGCCGATGCTAACGGGCACTGTTGCCGTCAACTGCAGAGACGAGGTATAGTCGATGTTGAAGTTCTTTGACACCATTTCGAGACGGTCGGGATTCTGGTATGTCTGTCCTGTTATGAAGTTGCCCACGCGATAGTAGCTCACCGTGAGGGTGTAGCGGTTGTTGAAGACGTAGATGCCCTGCAGGATGTTATAGTCCATGGGACGAAGGTCGGGGTTGCCGATGCTAACCGTGTACTCGTCGCTGCGCTGCTCGTATTCCTGCTTCTCCCAGTAGGAAGGGAACTGGCGTGTCTTGCTGTACTGCAGCATCATAATATGCTTCGGCGTGAACACGTATGTAAGCGAGGCTGTAGGCAGCACCGCACCACATTCGTAGTCGTTGATCTTGTAATACTGTCCTATCATGTGGAAATAGTAGCTGAGCTTCTGCTTGAACAACGTGCCTGACAGACCCGCATAACCATTGGCGGTATGCTCGTCGTTAGACGAACTGATGTCGAAACTGCCTGCTCCGCCGTTCAGAATGTCGGCGTTCTTCTGCCGGTTGCCGGTCTTAGAGTAGGCGTATGTCGCTCCAAGCGAGAAGCGTGCCGTCTTCCAGAGAGCGAATCCCCAGTCAGCACTGAAGTTGAAGCGGTCGGAGGTCTGCTTGCGCCAGTAGGAGTAAGCAATCGGGTTCTCATACTTCTCATAGTTCATGTCCTGTGTTCCGTCGTTCGAGTAGCTCATATAGTTGGCATCGAGTCTCAGCTGCTTCAGCACATACGCCAAATGCAGGTTGTGCATGTACGAATTGCCGGAGGTGGTATAGTTCGAATTGCTGAAATAGCTGTTTGTCGTTCTGCCCCTCGTGTCGCTCTTCGGCGAGAAGCTTGCGTTGTAGCTTAACGACACGTTGCTCTTGTCGGACACTTTGTATGTGGTATTGGTGTATACCGTATGCGTGAGCGACGAGCTGTGAGTGCGTGCATCGACATCTATATCATACACCTGGTCGCCGACAGTGTGGTGGCTGAGAAATTGGGAACGGCTTATACTCTTGGCATCCGCAAATGTATACATACTGTACAACGACCACTTCGGCGTGGTATAGAACAGGCTGCCCGACTCCTGGAACGTGTTGTGATGGTTGTTGAGATACGACGACTTCACCTGACCGGTCAGCTCGCGTCCCTTGTTGTCCTTCAGTACTACGTTTATGACGGCTCCCGTAACGTGCATGTCGGGCGAAGCATTGTAAAGTAGCTCCACCTTCGCCACCTTTTCGGCTGGCAGCGTCTTAAGATACTCGAGCACCGAACCGCCATTCCACACCTTGCCGTTGACAAGCACCGTGGTGGACATGGTGCCTGCCAGGGAGAGCTCATTGTCATTCTTGCACAGAATGCCTGGCACATACTTCGCCACGTCGAAGGCACATGTCACAATGCGGCTCTTTATAATGGACGATGCGTCCGCCACTATTCTGTCTCCCTGCACATTGAGAATCGGACGCTTGCTTTTTACCACCACGTCGCCAAGCACATTGGTCTTCGTTGCCAGCACCACGTCGCCCACGGCGCACGACGCACACTCGGGCATCACCGTTTCATAGCCGATGCTGCTCACGATGAGGCGGAACGGCAACGGTATGGAGTCTGCCGTCAACACGAAACGTCCGTCGGCGTCGGCTGTAGTTGCGCAAATGTTTATACTGTCCAATGTCTGGAGCGCAATGGTTGCCATCACCACCGACTGCTTCTCGCTGTCAACGATACGACCTGTTACGGTCTGTGCCTTTGACTGCACAAACAGCAGTAACAATAATAATGTTATGAGTGTGGTTTTCTTCATAGTGGGTTGAAATTAAAGTATCAATACTCTTTTAATAATCACATAATTGTTTGAAAACGAACTATTGTTAGTTTTATCATACAAAATAAATTTTAACTTGCGCAAAGATAGCTTATTTATCAATAACAAACAAGCTAACAAGCTAAAAAAAAAACAGAGTCGGACAATAAAAAAAACAAGATATGCTTTCGGTAAAAACAGCTTCATTGACGATTCGTTGTCATTGAACGCTTGCATAGACTACTACAAAACCTAAAACATGAAAGACGAATTGGCGAGAGCATACTTCTATAAAGGTGAGATGTATCGACTTGCGGGCGACATGGCGAAAGCACTTTTCTACGAAAAAGAATCTGAACTCATATTCAAAAACTGCGATCTGAACATCATGCTGCTGCAACACCTCAACTACGACTACGCTGCCATTGGCAGGGTACTCGGCATAAACAGCGACTCTGTAAGAAAGAACATTGCACGCATCACGCCGCTTACGAAATAAGCGTGATGCACGCAGACCGATAAGAACGAACGGAACCGAAATAAGGCATTGGCTTTAGTGACTTCTACAAAAAAAGACTTGGGATGTAACGATTTGCATCGTTGCATTCCAAGTCTTTTTTATGTGTTATGATGTATGAGTCTTAGAAGAAGAGGTAGCGGTTGTCCACTACGTTTGCCTTGATGTAAAGCTCGTTCATGAAGTTGCCTGCCATCTGCATCTGACGCTGGCTGAGACGCTGCATCTCTGCCTTCTCGTCGAACTTAGCCGGGCGCTGTGTCTTGTTTGTTACCTGGAACACGTAAACACCTG
The DNA here is from genome assembly GCA_052272805.1 of Prevotella sp. Taxonomy (GTDB): domain Bacteria; phylum Bacteroidota; class Bacteroidia; order Bacteroidales; family Bacteroidaceae; genus Prevotella. The sequence continues at coordinate 20,272 of DAVZJL010000023.1, forward strand.
CATTGCCCTTAACCGGCTGCTTAGAGAACTTGCCCTTTGCTGTAGCTGCGATAGCACCGCTGAGGGCTGGCTCGCTTGCACCTGTAGCTGCTACGAACACCGGAGCGGCGAATGTCACCTGCGCTACGGGAGCTACGACAGCACCCTTAGCCTTAGCGTCAGCCACTGACTTAGAAGCCTTTGCCTTAGCAAGGAGCTGCTCTGCCTTCTTGTCCTTGATAACTTCAGCCTTGATGTACTCCTTGACCTGAGCGTCGTCGAGCGAGCGGTAGCCAATCGGGTTGATATTATTGAGAACCACGATGAGGAGGTGGTCGTTGTCGCCACACTCGTAGAGTGAAGAAACGGCACCCTTCTTAGCCTCGAACAACCAGCGAAGTGCATCGCGTGTAGAATGGATGCCTGCGAGGTAGTGCTCGGCTGTTGTGATGTCCTTACGCTCCTGAACGGTGTAGCCGCTCTTTGCAGCGTTCTTCAGGAGCTCGTCGGCTGTGAGGTTAGCACTTACGAAGGAGCTAAACTTGTTGTAAGCTGCAGAGTAGGTATCCTTTGTAAAGGTGATGTTCTTCTTAACAACGGCTGCTACGTACTTTGTAGTCATTGCCTTGCGGTCTACAACCTGGAGCACGAGGTTGCCCTGAGCGAGTGTGAGGTTCTTGAGCTCGCCTGTAGCCATTGTGTTAAGGTTCTCAATGTAGTTCTTTGTATCCTTATCGAGAGATGGTGCGCTCTGATACTGACGTGTTGTCATCCATGTCTTCTCGCCAGTCTGACCGTACTTCTTGGCTACAACCTCGAAGTCGGCACCTGCCTTGATGGCGTTGAGGATAGAGTCGGCGCGTGTGGCTGCCTCAGCTGCGTTGGCACCGCCTACCTGGATGGCGCGGAATTGGATTGAGTCGGGAAGTTCGCGCTTTGCAACGAGCTTCACGAGGTTGAGTGTGTTGTCGTTCTTATTCTCGATTACGCTGCTTGTTGCGCCTACTGCCATTGAGTCGAGACGCTGTGCGATGTCGTAAGGAAGGGCTTCCTTCTTAACCGGAACGCCGAGGTAGCTAACGAGCGATGTGCTCTTGCGAACGAGGTCGGACGGGTCGGCTGCGGCAGAGAGTTCTGCACGATAGCCTTCAAACTCCTTCTGGAGAGCGGCACGATCGGCTGCAGAAGCCTTCACCTGTACGTCGATGTACTTGATGTCGCGTGTCTCTACATACTGTTTGAAGATGCTCTTCTTCTCGTCGTACTTAGCCTTGAGGTCAGCATCAGTAACAGTGATCTTGTTGTCGTCGATGGTTGAGTAAGGGAAGGCTGCGAGCTGCACCTGGCTCTCCTGGTTCTGCTCGTCGAACGCCATCTTAGCCTCTACCTTGTTAGAAAGGAAGCAGTGAGCGAACAGACCCTGATACTTCTGCGAGAGGAGCTGCTGACGCAGAGTCTTCTCGATGAATGTCCAGTACTTGTAAACTGTCTCGTACTGCTTAGCCATCTGCGGATTGGCTGTCTGCTGTGTCTTGTACTCTGCAAGGAACTTCTTCAGAGCGTTCACGTCGAAGCGACCTGTCTGCTGGTTGAAGAATGGAGTCTGCTGAAGCATCGGGTTAGTACCCTCGGCAAGAACCTGCTGGAGCTCTGCGTCTGTTACAGTAAGGCCGAGCTTGTGTGCCTCGTTCTGTATGAGTTTGGTCTGAACGTATGTGTTCCAAACCATGTCCTTGACCTGATTGAGCTGGTCTTCGTTGAGGTTCTCCTGTCCCTGCTGCATCTTGATGACTTCTGTGTACTCGTCAACAAGTTTCTGGAACTCTGTTACGTTGATTTTCTCGCCCAACACTTCACCTACTTGCTGATGTTTGTCAGCGCTTGCAGAGTCGCATGAGCGGAACGCCTCTTCGGCGATGAAAGAGAAAAGGCCTAAGCCGATAATGCCTATCAGCAGTGCGCCTTTGCTTCTGATTTTTCCTAATGCTGCCATTTTTTTGTTTTTATTTTTTATTTATTTTAGTTTCGCGAGCGAAGTAGTTAAGAAGTTAAGGAGTTGTCGCGCCCTATGGTCGCTAAGGAATTAAGCCATTAGTCTTTTGCTTGATATAGCATTATAAGCATTTGGCTTAACTTCTTAACTCCTTTAACTACTGAGTTCTCTGAACTTGCGAAAGTTCAGTTATTGCGTACAAAAATACTAATTTATTGCCAAACGAGGGCATGTTTGCACGAAAAAGTGAGTTTAGCGGACTACTTTTAGGTGCTGTAGCTCTATTTAGCGACTAACTTTTAGCTTTACCAACTCTATTTTTGTCATCGTACTCTTGATGATGCGGAACTCGTAGCGTCCTATAGTTATCACTTCGTTGAGCTTCGGGAAGCTCTGGTACTCGTGCAGTATGTATCCGCCTACGGTCATGTAGTCATCGCTTTCGGGCAGACCGAGGTCGAAGAGGTCGTTCACCTTGTCAATCTCAAGTCGAGCAGAGAGCATATACTCGTTCTCACCCACCTGCGTAGCGATGTACTTTGTTGAGTCGTGTTCGTCTTCAATGTCGCCGAATATCTCCTCGACGATGTCTTCGAGGGAGACGATGCCACTGGTGCCACCGAACTCGTCGACCACCACTCCAAGACTCTTCTTCTGCTGCAAGAAGATGTGCATGAGTTTCTGTGCAGCCATCGTTTCGGGCACAAAGGGCATCTTGCAGACGCACTGGCGCCAATTGTCGCGGTTGCGGAACATTTCGGAGCTGTGTATGTAGCCGATGATATGGTCGATGTCGCCTTCGTAGACGATAATCTTCGAGTTGCCACTCTCCACGAACTTCTGCATCAGTTCGTCGACGGTGCAGTCGTTCACGTCTACGGCGTTCACCTCTGTACGCGGCACCATGCAGTCGCGCACCTTACAGTCGGAGAAGTCGAGTGCGTTTTGGAAAATCTTCACCTCTTCGTTTATCTCGTCTTCGTTCTGCGCATTCTCTATGCTCGACTGCACGAGATAGTCGAGGTCGACCTTAGAGAAGCCATCGTCATCGGCTTCTGTTTCCATACGTATGCCCACGAGGCGCAACAAGCACTTCGACACAAGTGTAGAAAAGCGACTTATAGGCCAAAGAATTATGTAGAAAAGATATGCCGGCACGGAGAAGACCGAGAGCAACCTATTGGCGTTATTCTTGAACAAAATCTTCGGCAAGAACTCACCTGTGAAGAGAATAACAAGCGTGGATAGCAACGTATCGGCTGTGACCTTCATGCCATCGTCGAGCGAGCTGAAGATAGTATTGTCGAAGAGGCGTGCCACAAGGATGCCATACACCACGAGCACGATATTGTTGCCTACAAGCATCGTGCTCACAAAGCCATTGGGATGATTATAGAATTTGGAAATGATTTTCTTCGCAACACCATTTCCATCGCGATCCATCTCAGCGAGCATTCGGTTGCTGGACACGAAAGCTATCTCCATTCCTGAAAAGAATGCAGATAGTGCCATTGTTACAGCTATGCTAATTAAAAGAGGTATGTCTGTTTCCAATTTTGAGTTTTGAGTTTTGAGTTTTGAATTGTTGCCTTTGGTAATTCTATTGCCGCAGGCGGCGTTGCGGTTTTGTCTGCAGGCGCATTGTTGCCTTCACAGTATCGGGCGCGGTAGTGATGGTGTCGCCATCGCTTGAGAGCTGACCTTTCTCGAACGAGCCAGAAGTGTTGGATACGTAATAGTTGGTCATGCGCTCATCGCTACGAAAGTATGCTCCCTCAAGCGTACGCTCGGGGGTAACGAGTTTCGAGGGTTTATTAGAGTAGAGTTCGTGTTCTGCCTCGTCCCAAAATAGTTCTTCGCTGTTGAACTTCAAGCCGTCTTTGGTGAGCACACTCACACGGCTACGTAGCTCCCACAACTTCTTCTGGTCGTAATAGTAGGCTGTGTCTGCCTGTATGTACGACTGCACATGGAATTTCTCATCGAACTGCTCGAAGAATACACCTTTCTCAAATATCCATCTTGACGGGTTGCGCACAGTGTTCACTTCCCATCGCTCGGTTATGATGCGGTATTTGATGACACCAGAGTCGGAGATAAGGGTGTTGACACCGTAACTCGTCATCATAGACACCGAGTCGCGGTCGTGTATGGCCGGTGCCGTGTGCTCCTTCTGTTCGCCACACGAAGCAAGCACCACGATGCACACCACAATGATTACTATGTACTTAGATAGTCTCAACGTTTATTTAAAAAGTATTGTTTTCTTACTCCATCTTCCACTTAGCGAACCAACGCTCGTTGAACGTCAGGCCGATGTTGATGCGGAACGAATTTTCGGTGACAAAAGTCTTTGAGTCCTGACGCACCCATTGTGCCGAGATATTGAGCAGCGAACGGTTATTGTAGCCGTTAACGATTGGAATGCCGAAACCTGCACTCACGCTATACTCTTTCGGTCCGTTCTGACCTTTTATCTTCAAATAGTCGGTGGCATAAGATGCTCCCATGCGGTAGTGAATACGTTTGAAGAAGTTGCGACTGCGCTCCTCCGGACAGAACTCGCCACCAACGGTCAACTTATGACGATCGGCAAACTGGTCGCTTGTCAGCTGATAGCTATTTGTGGACATATCGAACTTCGGATAAGCTAACGATGACCATTTCTGCAAGGTGTAGTCGACACCAACGCGCCAACGGTCAGCATGGTTCCACATCAAGCCTGCACCAAAGGTGTGAGGCAACGCCAATCCATTGCCAATGGTGTGTGTTGCGGTGTCGGCAACAGCAGTCTGAGCATTGGTAGAGATAATCTGACACTTAGGGTCGGCACCAAGTTTGTGACCCAATCCGTAGGTAAGACCCAACGTAAGAGCGTCCTTCTTTGTCAACTTCTGTGTGTACTGCAAACCAAAATCAAGTTTGTAGCTATGCACTTCCGCTGTATAGTACTTCGATAGCGTGTTGGCATAAACATCAGTATAGGAGTTGACAACTGAACGTGTGTAGTCGCCCCATAGGTAAGCAACATTCACACCAATAGCCAATCCCTTTATCGGACTCCAACCCGCACCCAAATAAACCTGGTGCAAGCCACCCGAACCAGAATATGCATTATTACTATACACAACAGTAGTACTGCCATCGGTGCTATTGAGCGGCTTATTGTTAGAATACGAATAGCCAATGTTGCTGTACGGCAGCAAACCAAAACTCAAGCCAAGACGTTTCGCAACACGAAAGCCAGCAATGACATACTCAAAGTTGGCGTTTTTAGCGTTCACCTTAACACCACTCTCGCTATAGTTCGTAATTTGTCCAGACACGCCAGCATCAAAGATGAACGACAAGGAGTCGATGGTGGCATACGAAGCAGGGTTAAGACAGTTCACTTGGTTGTGTTCACTAAAACCAATACCAAGTCCGTTCATGCCACGATTAAAGCCGCCCGACTGCTCGCCAAGCATACCCAAACCATATTGACTATAGGGAGAATTAGTGCCACTTTGAGCTGCCGCAACTAAAGAGACCGCAGCAAAGAAGCCTGTTGTGAGTGCTTTCCTCATTTGTATGTAGATTTTGCTCAATGACTGTACCATATTTATTACGCTTTTGCCCTTTCAGGGCGTTTATGGATATATTGTTTGTATTTATACCCAGGGTGTCGCTTCGCTTGCCCTGGGCTATGTGCTTGTTGGGCTTTCAGCCCATCCCTGCCTAAATCAGAAATTCCTATATATATAATGTATATAGAGGTGTTTTTACAATCCTTTTCAAGATAATGCTTGCAAAATTATCGAAAAAAAACGAGATAATAGCAGAAAAGTGAGAAATTAAAGTTATTTTTGCACCATGAAACTATTTGAAAGATTATTTAAACAGATAACATTAGCGTTTTTGCTGTGCTTTTTCGCCCCCTCCACAGCTTCTTCACAGGGCGACTCCTCTACACAACAAGCCGACTCTATAGAGATTAGTTTGCTCACCTGCGGACCACGTCAACAGGTGTATAGTTTGTATGGACACACAGCAATACGCTTTCAAGACAAACAGAACGGCAGAGACCTCGTAATAAATTATGGCGTATTCTCGTTCGATCAGCCATTCTTCGTTTTGCGTTTTGTATTCGGATTAACCGACTATGAGATAGGTATCGCCCCCTTCGACTTGTTTCAATGGGAATATGCCAGCACCGGCTGTGGCGTAAGACAACAGGTGCTTAATCTAACGACACAAGAGAAGATGGCGATAGCACAAGCCGTAGACCGCAACATGGAGCCACAAAATCGTGTATATCGCTACAATTTCTTCTACGACAATTGTACTACACGTGCTCGAGACATCATCGCAAACAACCTTAATGGACGCATCGTTTATGATACCTCAACACCTCAACATCACAACGCCCCCGTACAATACCCCACATTCCGCAACTTGATACACAACTACAACGAGGCGCATCGCTGGGCACGTTTCGGCAACGACCTGCTTCTCGGAGTGAAAGCCGACTATAATACAACATTCGAGCAGCAACAATTTCTACCAGAGCGTCTGTGCGCTGACTTCGAGCGAGCACACATCATATCTACGGATGGCACAAAGCGCAATCTGGTAAGTAGTTCGTTTTGGCTTTTTGAGCCTACAACTAAGCAACAAAGCATCCAACAGACGAACATGAGCATATTGGATATATTCTCACCGTTAGTTACTTTTAGCATACTCTCAATACTCACGCTGATTATAGCCACCGTGGAACATCAACGCAAGCGCATAATATGGGTGTTCGATGCAAGCATTATGCTTACTACCGGTGCGTGCGGACTACTCTTGTTCGCCATGATATTCTCGCAACATCCCACTGTAAGTCTCAACTTGCAGATACTGCTGCTAAACCCCATTAACATCTTCATGCTCTACAGCGTGACGAAGGCAGCACACAAAAACTGCATACATTGGTGGACTAAGGCGTGGAGCGCACTCATACTATTACTCCTCGCAGGTTGTTTACTACAGTCGTATGCAGAGGGTATCACATTTGTGGCATTATCTTTGCTACTACGAAACATATCGAATATTTACACATTTAAAAATATGGGCAGCAAACAGCCCGAAGCATAAAGCATTAGACACATAAATATGAGCAAATACATATCGACGATAATGATGTTGGCAGCACTTGCCGGCACCGAGATGCAAGCGCAGACCTTGCAGTCGGCACCGCGTCTTGTGGTGAACATCACTATCGACCAGCTGCGCACCGACTACATTGAGCACTTCTCCCCACTCTATGGTGAGGAAGGCTTCCGCAAACTATTGCAACATGGTTGTGTCTACGAAGCTGCCAGCTACCCTTTCTCGCCCATCGATCGCGCATCAGCAATGGCTACAATAGCCACTGGTGCCACACCCCACTATAACAATATCGTTGGCACGAAGTGGCTCGACCGCAACACGTTACGACCCGTGTTCTGCACCGATGACCAAACCTATGGTGTGTCGCCACAGAAGATAGCCACCACCACCGTCAGCGACGAGCTGAAAATATTCACCAGAGGTGCTGCGCTCGTCTACTCTACAGCTATGGAGAAAGACGCAGCAGTCATCTCTGCGGGCCATGCTGCCGACGGAGCCTTTTGGCTGAACGAGGAAAACGGACAGTGGACCACGTCCGCATACTACCCCAAAGGCGCACAAGCATTTGTGCGTGCCTACAATAGTATCACACAGAAACGTACGAATGGAGACAACGACGCGGTTGCCGACCTCTCCATAGCTTGCGTCAACGACTTAATGCTTGGTCGCGACAATATTACCGACATATTGTCTGTCACACTGTCAGCAAAATGCACCGACGTGACCCACTGGCAGACCGAGATGGAGATTGTATATCTAAAGCTCGACCGCACCTTAGCATCGCTCATCAAACGCATCGAAGAAAAGGTAGGACGCAACAACGTGCTCTTTGTTCTCACAAGCACAGGATACACAGAAGACCAACAACCCGACTACGAGCGATTTCGCATACCTTCGGGCACGTTCTACATGAACCGCTCGTGCAACTTGCTCAATATGTACCTCGGTGCCATCTATGGTCAGGCGAAATACGTAGAAGCGAGTTTCCGCAACCAGATATACATAGACCATAAACTCCTCGAGCAGCGTCATCTGAGCTACACCGACGTAATAACACGCTCGAAAGAACTGCTTGCCCAAATGTCTGGCGTACGCAGCGTTACATCAAGTCCATACAGTTCAGCCGTATCTGGCGACCTCCTCATCGAGACTGCCCCGGGCTGGAAAATCATAAACGAAGACACAAACGAGAATTATTTTTCGCGTGCCGCCTTTGTACCCTTCCCCATCATCCTATACGGAAGCGGAATAAAGGCAGAGCACATCAAGACACCGGCTACGGTAGACCGCATTGCGCCTACCGTAGCTAAGGCTATTCGTATACGTGCGCCTAATGCCTGTTCGGTTGCGCCATTGCAATAAAAATCAACTTACACATATATTAATGGCGATATATGGATTTTTTTTAGTAATTTTACACCCGAATAAGTATTTAAGGAAAAAATAAAAATAATATACAATGAATTTCAACAAATTTCTACAGTCATTGTTTGGCAACAAGTCATCAAAGGACATGAAGCTTATCCAGCCACTCGTAGAGAAGGTGAAGGAGGCATATCCAGAGATTAAGGCGCTGAGCAACGACGAATTGCGCGCACGCACAAAGCAGCTGCAACAGTACGTTCAGGACTCTGCTAACGAGCAGAAGGCTAAGATTGCCGAGCTCAAGGCTAAGATTGAGGACACTCCTATCGACGAGCGCGAAAGCATCTTCAACGCTATTGACAAGTTGGAGAAGGAAGTGCTCGAAATCTACGAGAAGGCACTCAATGAGGTGATGCCGGTAGCTTTCAGCATCGTAAAGGACACAGCACGCCGCTTCGCAGAGAACGAGGAGACAGTAGTTACAGCTACCGACTTCGACCGCGAGCTCGCTGCCAACCCGAAGAACGACTTCATCACTATCGATGGCGACAAGGCTATCTATCACAACCACTGGACAGCAGGCGGCAACGACCTGAAGTGGGAAATGGTTCACTACGATGTGCAGCTCTTCGGCGGTACCGTACTGCACCAGGGCAAGATTGCGGAGATGGCAACCGGTGAGGGTAAGACCCTCGTGTCTACACTCCCCGTATTCCTCAACGCGCTCACCGGCAACGGCGTTCACGTCGTAACCGTCAACGACTACCTCGCAAAGCGCGACTCTGAATGGATGGGTCCGCTCTATATGTTCAACGGACTCTCAGTAGACTGTATTGACAAGCACCGTCCTAACTCGCCGGAGCGCCGCAAGGCTTACATGGCAGACATCACATTCGGTACGAACAACGAGTTCGGCTTCGACTACCTTCGCGACAACATGGCTATCTCGCCTGCCGACCTCGTGCAGCGCAAGCACAACTACGCCATTGTCGATGAGGTCGACTCCGTGCTTATCGACGACGCGCGTACTCCGCTTATCATCTCCGGACCAATCGCCAAGGGCGACGACCAGATGTTCGAGGAGTACCAGCCGCTTGTTGAACGTCTCGTAGACGTTCAGCGCAAGCTCGCCACACAGTATCTTGCTGAGGCAAAGCAGCTCATCAGCGAGGGTGCGGCCAACAAAGACCAGAAGAAGATTGAGGAAGGTTTCCTCGCATTATACCGTTCGCACAAGGCTCTCCCGAAGAACAAGCCGCTCATCAAGTACCTCTCTGAGGAGGGTATCAAGGCAGGTATGCTCAAGACCGAGGAGTACTACATGGAGAACAACAACCGCCGTATGCCGGAGGCTGTAGAGCCGCTCTACTTCGTTGTAGACGAGAAGCTGAACAGCTGCGACCTTACAGACAAGGGTACAGCATGGCTTGCAGCACAGGTGAACGACAACGAGCTCTTCGTATTGCCCGACATCACTTCAGAGCTTTCGGCTCTTGAGAACGAGAAGGACCTCAGCGAGCAGGAGCGTCTCGACAAGAAGGACGCCATGCTCAACCACTACGCTGTACAGTCGGAGCGTGTACACACCTTACAGCAGTTGCTGAAGGCTTACACCATGTTCAACAAGAACGACGAGTACGTGGTTATGGACGGCGAGGTGAAGATTGTCGACGAGCAGACTGGCCGTATCATGGAAGGTCGCCGCTGGAGCGACGGACTCCACCAGGCTGTAGAGGCTAAGGAGCACGTGAAGGTAGAGGCAGCCACACAGACCTTCGCAACCATCACACTGCAGAACTACTTCCGTATGTACCATAAGCTCTCAGGTATGACCGGTACTGCTTCTACAGAGGCAGGCGAGTTCTGGGATATCTACAAGCTCGACGTTGTGGAGATTC
>DAVZJL010000024.1:0-29705 GCA_052272805.1 Prevotella sp.
GTCTTGCACTTGGACACGATGAGCCTGTGTCGGTAGGCTGCCCATTATACAATGAAGCGTCAGCCGTTAAAGGCTGTTTGGTATTATCTTCCAATGTTATTGCTCAGAGGTTAGATTAAACCAATAGACTTTCTTTTGATAGAATTGTCAATTGTTAATCACAAAGATAAAGAATCTTATTCAGACAAAAAAATAAATCATTTAAAATATTTTTTTGGTACCCCAATTCTGTAATTTGAGGTGATTATGGGTGTCGATTACTACAAATCACCTTTCAATGTTATTATCTGAATAAATCTTGTGGTATTTTTTTGATTGTGCTATCTACAAGATATCAAGTACATGAAAAAATCTGCCATATCTTCCAAGATTGCTGTACGGTGCTCATTATCAATATTGTAGAGGCTGGAAGATATTGCTGAGAAATGGATGTCTGCCAGCCTATCTTCCAGCCAGAATGGGTTATCTACCAGCCTACTGCCCTACCCTCTTCACAAGATAGTGCGTGCAGGTTTCGCACTTGCGGCGGCGCATACCTGGCATGTTGGCAAGCTTGCGACCGAAGGCGATGAGGGTGTTGGCTTTTAGGGAGGAGCCGACCTTCTGCTTTATGGCGTCGAAGATTTCGGCGGTGGAAAGCCACTCGGCAGCGGGGTCGAACGGGTCGGCGGCGACGGAAAAGCAGAGGCTGAAGTATTGGTCGGCAGGTTCCTGTATCTCGTAACGGCGGTTCCAGAGCATTATCTGCTCGGTCTCTGCCTTGTCGAACCAGCTGCGACGACCGTTGCGTAGGAGCTGTAGTGCCTGGGCAAAGAGTTGACGGTGGTCGGGTACGCGACTGGTGTCGATGGGCGCGGTTAACTCGATGCCGATGAAGCGGCGATTGCCCGAGGGGTCGGCGAGGATGTCGGTCATGTTGCTGGTGGCGATGAACGATGCTTTGCGAGGTAGTCGCCGACGGGGTCGTACTGGCGAACGTAGTCGGAGTCGATATAGTTGCGATAGAAGGTCTCGGATGGAAGAAAGGCTGGAAGATAACTCGTTTTTAAAGTTATCTTCCAGCCTTTAATATGCTGACAATGAACGTGATAAGGCAAAACTGGCAGATATGGAGGATTTTTTCACCATTACTTAATCTTGTCGAAGCCCTCGCCGAAGACACCCTGGCAGAATGTCTGCGAAACGACGGCGTCGGGGTCGATTGCCTTTATTACGGCGAACACTTCCTGCGACTCGTACTTACGCGTGAGGACGATGAGCAGGTCGACATTGTTCTTGCTGTACCAGCCCTTACCCTCGATGAGCGTCACACCGCGGCGCACGTCGGTGTTGATAGCGTCGGCTATCTCCTGATACTTCTTCGAGATGATGAGGAACTGCACCGTCTGGCGTGCGCCATTGATGACATAGTCGCAGACGATGGTGGCTACGAGCGTGAAGGCGATACCGTAGACGATGGTCTCGGTGCTATGGAAGAGCAGGTATGACGAACTGATGATGGTGCAGTCGACAAACTGCATGGCGCGTCCGAAGCTCATGTTAAAGTACTTGTTGAGCAGCACGGTGATGATGTCGGTGCCACCGGTAGAACCGTTATGCGAGAACACCAATCCCAAGCCTGCACCACCCATCGCACCGCCTATGAGCACGTGCATGAACTTGTCCTCGCCTGCTGTGATGATTGGGTGAGCCTCGAAGAACGGCTGAAGCACACCGACGAAGAATAGCAGGATGCCCACGCCGGTTAAGGTGCGTATGATGAACTGTAGGTTCAGTGCCTTGAGGGCAATGAGCAGCAACGTACAGTTGATTACGGCAAGCGAAATCCATGTAGGTATCTCGGTTGCATAGTAAACGAGTGCAGCAATACCTGACGCACCACCCATAACGACTTTCTCGGGCAAGATGAACGCTGTGTAACCAACAGAATACGAAAGGATGCCGAGTATGATAAAAACAAGGTCCTTCATGTTACTCTTGGTGCGCGACTTCATCACCGTTGTTTTAGCTTCTCCCATAATTAGCAATTTTAAAAGAACAAAGCCATAGCCCCCAAGGGCGTATTGCCTACTTTTGGGCTATGGCTTTGAGCATTAGAGTATTTGATTTTAAAGTTTTATTTACACCTTATTACTTAGCGTAAGCTACCGAACGTGTCTCGCGGATGACTGTGATTTTCACCTGTCCCGGGTAAGTCATCTCGGTCTGAATCTTGTTGGCAATCTCGCCTGAGAGTTTCTCTGTCTCCTTGTCGTCCATCTTGTCGGCACCCACGATTACGCGGAGCTCACGACCAGCCTGGATGGCGTATGTCTTTGTTACGCCTGGGTAAGACATAGCGATAGCCTCAAGGTCGTTGAGGCGCTTGATGTAAGCCTCTACAATCTCGCGACGTGCACCAGGACGTGCACCCGAGATAGCGTCGCACACCTGCACGATTGGAGCGAGCAGTGTGTTCATCTCCATCTCGTCGTGGTGAGCACCGATAGCGTTGCAGATATCGGGCTTCTCCTTAAACTTCTCTGCTATCTTAGCACCATAGAGTGCGTGCGGCAGTTCGCTCTCCTCGTCTGGCACCTTACCGATATCGTGGAGCAAGCCAGCGCGCTTTGCCTTCTTCGGGTTCAAGCCGAGCTCGGCAGCCATAACAGCACAGAGGTTGGCTGTCTCGCGAGCGTGCTGCAAGAGGTTCTGACCGTAAGACGAACGATACTTCATCTTGCCGACGATGCGGATAAGCTCCGGATGCAAGCCATGGATGCCGAGGTCGATGGCTGTGCGCTTACCAGTCTCGATTATCTCGTTATCGAGCTGCTTCTTCACCTTTGCCACTACCTCCTCGATGCGTGCCGGATGGATACGTCCGTCGGCTACGAGCTGGTGGAGAGCAAGGCGGCATACCTCACGGCGAACGGGGTCGAACGCTGAGATGACGATTGCCTCTGGTGTGTCGTCTACCACGATTTCTACGCCGGTAGCTGCCTCAAGAGCGCGGATATTGCGACCCTCGCGACCGATGATGCGACCCTTCACCTCGTCGTTGTCGATGTGGAACACCGACACGGAGTTCTCGATAGCGGTCTCGGTTGCTACGCGCTGTATGGTCTGGATGACGATTTTCTTTGCCTGTGTGTTGGCGTTGAGCTTAGCCTCGTCCATAATCTCGTTGATGTACGATGCGGCATCGGTGCGAGCCTCGTCCTTAAGGCTCTCTACGAGGCGGTTCTTAGCCTCCTCTGCGCTAAGACCAGAGAGTTCTTCGAGCTTCTCGCGCTCCTTGGTCTGCATTTTGTCGAGTTCGTCCTGCTTGATGGCGAGGAGCTTCTTCTCGTTGTCGATGCGCTGCTGACACTGCTCTACCTCCTGCTTGCGACGTCCGAGTTCCTCCTGACGCTGGTTGAGCGATATCTCGCGCTGCTTCAAGCGGTTCTCGCTCTGCTGTATCTTCTGGTTGCGCTGCTGCACTTCCTTCTCCAGCTCCGACTTCTTGTTGAGGAACTTCTCCTTCACTTCGAGGAGTTTCTTCTCCTTCACTACTTCTGCCTCCTTATTGGCGGCTTCTACCATTTCATTATATTTTCCTTTTATCACGTAACGGAAAATAGAATAGCCTACAACGCCACCTGCTATAAGTGCCACTAAGGCTGTAATGAATATCTCCATTTTTTAAGTTATTATTTGTTAGTTATTATTTGTTAATGTTTGTTTGCAGTTTGCGATGGTAAAGATACAATCTCAAGACGCGACGCTACACACCTTATTATATATGGCGGGCAGTCCACCCCTCAGCATCTCAACATCTCAACATCTCAACACCTCAACATATCAGCATCTCAGCACCTCTTCTATCTCCGAGGTGAGCTTTTTGATGATGTCGTCATACGGCTCGGTGTTGTTACGCGACTTCTCCATCTCGTAACGCAACGCTATCTCGATGAGTGCCATATAAAGGATTTCCTTGTCGTTCTTAGGACCTTTATATCGCTCGGCATAGGTGTTCATAGTCTTCGTTATCAGACTGGCGGCATCGCGGTAGAGCGGTTCGTCTTGCGGACGGATATTCACCGGCATATCTGTGTCGTAGACATGGAGCCTTATGCGTAGTTTCTCTGTTGATTGTTCAGCCATCGTGAAGTTGTTTTTAAGGCGTAAGAATGGTTATTCATGTTTCTCGTTGATGAGCGTTATGCACTTATCAACATCGCGTATGAGTTTTGCAAGACGCTTCTGCGCCGACTGCATATCACCATCGGTGATCTCAACCATTCGTGCCAATTTTAGACTTTCGTAGTCGTTGCGCTGTTGCTGCAGCTGAGCCTCGAGCTTCGCAATACGTTCTTGCTGCTCTGCCACCTGACGACACAAGTCTTCGTTCTGCTTCGTTACACTCTGGTACTGCAGAATCATTTGCCTGACACGCGTCGCAAACAGGTTGATAGTTTTCGATTCAGCTTCCATATACAGCGTTTTTGACTATTGGCGTATATTTACTACGCCACAAAATTATATTATTTTTACGAATATGGCAAAACTATTACGAGTTTTTTAATCTGACGAAACGTGTTTTACGCCAGAACATGCCACATTACTTCTTCTGTCCGTCGTCTGCACCAGCCTTCGGTTCCTTCTTGGCAAGCATCACCACATGGAACACAAAGTCGGTAATCCACTTCTGCGAGAAGCCTAAACGCTGGTTGTACTGACGTATAGCCACAACTGCCTTCATCACAGCAGCATCGCTATAGTCGTTCTTTGTGAAGATTTCAGCCACGGTTTTCTCGGTCATTTTGTAGATGGCGTTCTTAAAGAACGAGGGCAAGCGGAGCTTGAACTTCATCAGGTTGCCCATGAGCATCATCACGTCCTGTGTGAAGTTCTGGAACTGAATGAGATACACCTGCACATCCTGCAGCTTGCGGCAGTTCTTGCGGATACTTGCATCCACTTCCTTAAAGAAGTTGTCGTCAACGCCGTATATGTCGCGCAGCATTTTGCGACATGCGCTCTTCTCACCAACACCGAGTTTGTTATTCACTGTCGGAACGTGGAGCGTCGACTTGAATACACGCAGGTCGGGGAGCATTGCAAGGTTAGCAATACCTACGTTTGCAGCTATTGAAGCCTGGAAGTAAACACGCACAAGCTGCATATAGTCTTCCATTCCATTCGCTTTATCGTTATCAGCTTTCTTTCCGAATAGTTTTGAAAAAAATCCCATAAATATTTAATTTGTTTATTACATCAAATCAGCACACGCGTTAGTTTCACATCCACGATGCCAACTTAAACTATATTATGCAAAATTACAAATAAATTACATAACCGCCAAGTAATGCCGACGTTTTTCTTATTTTACGAATTAAGGTTTCAAAAATCAGCAGATAAAAGCATATTTTCTAACTTATTATTATTAACTTTGTGCACTTTATATTTATATCAATAGAATTGTTGAACAATTAAAGCATTTAATGAATATGAAAGGTATCGTTTTAGCCGGCGGTTCGGGCACACGCCTCTACCCCATCACCAAAGGTATTAGTAAGCAGCTCATACCTATCTTCGACAAACCGATGATATACTATCCTATCTCAGTGCTCATGCTCGCTGATATAAAGGAAATCCTAATCATATCCACCCCCACCGACCTGCCAGCCTTCAAGCGTTTGCTTGGCGATGGTAGCGACTTCGGTGTACACTTCGAATACGCAGAGCAGCCCTACCCAGGCGGTTTGGCGCAGGCGTTCATCATCGGCGAGAAGTTTATCGGCGACGACAACGCGTGTCTCGTGTTAGGCGACAACATATTCTACGGTGCGGGCTTCACTAAACTGCTGCGCGAAAGCGTGCAGAACGTCGAACGCGACGGCAAGTCGACAGTATTCGGCTACTACGTGAACGACCCAGAACGCTACGGTGTGGCTGAGTTTGACGCAGAGGGCAACTGCCTCAGCATCGAGGAGAAGCCAGAACATCCGAAGAGCAACTACGCCGTGGTGGGACTCTACTTCTACCCGAACAGCGTGGTAGAGATAGCCAAGAACATCAAGCCAAGCGCACGTGGCGAACTTGAGATAACCACCGTCAACCAGAAATACCTGAAACGTGGCGAGCTGAAAGTGCAGACACTGCAGCGCGGATTTGCATGGCTCGACACGGGCACACACGACTCGCTGTCGGAAGCAAGCACCTTCATCGAGGTGATTGAGAAACGCCAGGGACAGAAAGTGGCTTGTCTCGAAGAGATAGCATTCAAGAAGGGATGGATAACCAAGGAAAAGCTCGTAGAGGTGGCACAACCGATGGTGAAAAACGAATACGGCAAATACCTACTGCGACTCGCTGAAGGCAAGTAACACTTAACACTAAGCGAAACTCAAACAAATAAGTAAACGTAACAAACACGCTTTAGATACTCAACGCAAAGAAAAGAAAATGGAAGAGAACATCAACCAAGGAACAAACAACGTACAACAAGAACTCGAGGAGAGCTCTTCATTCAACTTTAAAACCATCTTCACAGCTCTGGTGCTGAATTGGCAATGGTTCGTACTCTCGATTATCATCTGTCTGAGCGCAGCTGTCATAAAGCTGCGCTACACCACACCAATATACCAGTCGTACGCAAAACTGCTCATCAAAGAAGATGAAGACAACGGACGACGTGGTGGCAGAAGCTATCTTGCCTACTCGTCAACACTCGGCATGATGAGCAACTCTACCGGCATCGATAACGAGATGGAGATACTGAAATCGTCGACACTCGCTTGCGAAACCGTAACCGAGTTGAAACTCTACACAGTGTACACACTTGAAGGACGCGTCAAAGACCACCTTCTGTACAAGACCCAACCCATCAACGTAGACCTTGACGCTGCTCACATCGCAACATTGCAGATGCCTATCCAACTCACCATTGGCAAGGAGGACAACAAGCTGCGTGTTGTAGGTTCGTACACCTATGTACCAGAGAACCCAGACAAACCATCGAAGCAGTTTGCTATCGACCGCACCTTCGAGAGTCTGCCAGCAACCATCAACACAAGTGTGGGCGTAATATCACTTACAGAGAACCCACGCTCGTCACTGCCAGATAATCGTAAGGAGATTGTGACCATCTATCCGCCGAAGATGGTTGCAGGCAAGTATAGCAGTTCGCTCGATGTCAACCAGTTGTCGAAGAACACATCTATCGCAGGTCTCACCCTTACCGACGAGATACCACAACGTGCCAACGACTACCTCAGACAGCTCGTCTTCAGTTACAACAAGCAGGCTAATGAGGACAAGAACGAGATAGCCATGCGTACAGAGCAGTTTATCAACTCGCGTCTGGAGAAGATAAACACCGAGCTGGGCGCAACAGAGGGTAGCTTGGAGGCAACAAAGCGTCAATATAAGATTGTGAGCCCGGAGGCGACTGGAGCCTTAGGCTTCACGAACACCGACTCGTACACACAGAAGCTTGCCGAGATGGACATGCAGATAGAGCTGCTCCGCAGCCTGCAGGAGTACATCAACGACCCAAGCAACAAATATCAGACACTGCCGTCGAACGTGGGTCTGAACGATGCAGCCGCCGCTACGCTCATCAACGACTATAACAAAATTGTCATGGAGCGCAACCGCTTGCTGCGCAGTGCCAACGAGAACAGCCCCACAATTACTCCGCTCACCGCACAGCTCGACGACCTCTCAGCAAGTATTCGCCGCGCAATGGCTCAGGTGCAGCGCAACGCAAAGATACAGCGCAACTCCATACAGCAGGAGTTCAACCGCTACTCGAGCATGATTTACTCTTCGCCCGAGCAGGAGCGCGTACTCACACAGATTGGACGCCAGCAGGAAGTGAAGTCGGGTCTGTATCTCATGCTTCTGCAGAAGCGCGAAGAGAACTCTATCTCGCTCGCTGCAACAGCCGATAAGGGTAAGCTCATCGACAACCCCGTCTCATTAGGAAAGATTAGTCCGAAGACATCCATTATTCTGCTCATTGCCTTAGTCTTAGGCATTGCTATACCTGGCGGCATCCTGTTCCTCATCAACTTCTTCCGCTACAAGATAGAAGGACACGACGACGTAGCACGCCTCACCGATCTGCCTATCATTGGTGACGTAGCCGTTGCCAACGAGTCGGTGAAGACAAGGGCTGACATCGTGGTACATGAGAACAAGAACAACATCATGGAGGAGGTGTTCCGTTCGATACGTTCGAACATTCAGTTTATGCTGAAGGAGGACGAGAATGTCATCATGTTCACTTCTACCACATCGGGCGAAGGAAAGACGTTCACCGCAGCCAATCTTGCGGTGAGTTTCGCGCTGCTGGGTAAGAAGGTGCTTGTCATGGGTCTTGACATCCGTAAGCCACGACTCAGCACTCTCTTCGAACTGAACAAGGAAAAGATTGGCATAACAAACCTGCTCGTACACGAAAATCCAACACGCGAGGAGATACTGGAGAACATCACCAATTCAGGTATCAACCAGTACCTCGACATTATGCCTGCAGGTCCTATCCCACCAAATCCTACAGAACTTGTGTCGCGCGAATCGCTCGACAAGGTGTTCGCAATACTGCGTAAGGAGTACGACTACATCATCGTGGACACCGCCCCCGTGGGTCTTGTCACTGACACCGTGATGATTGCACGCGTAGCTGACCTCACCGTTTATATGTGTCGTGCAGACTATACTCCGAAGTCGAGCTTCGAGCTCATCAACTCGCTCAGCAGTCAGAAGAAGTTGCCTCAGATTTGCATCGTCATCAACGGCATCGATATGTCGAAGAAAAAGTACGGCTACTACTACGGCTACGGCAAGTATGGCAAGTACGGACGCTACGGCAGATACAGCGGTTACGGAAGCAAGTATGGTGGCTATGGCAGCAAATATGGCAGCTATGGAAGTTACGGAAGCTATGGCAGCACATATTCCTCTTACGGTGCTTACGGCAACTACAGCGATAGCAACTACGGCAATAAGAACGACGACTCTATAAAGCGTAAATAAACAATGATTATAGCAGTTGACTTCGACGGCACTATCGTGGAGCACAAATACCCAGCCATCGGCAGGGAGCTGCCCTTCGCCACAGAGACATTGCGTATGCTCATACGCGACCGCCACAAACTGATACTGTGGAGCGTGCGCGAGGGTGCATTGCTCGACGAGGCAGTGGAATGGTGCAAGGAGCGCGGCGTGGAGTTCTATGCCGTCAACCGCGACTACCCTGAGGAGCGCAAGGAGCACGAGTCGTTCTCGCGCAAGCTGAAAGCCGACCTCTTCATCGACGACCGCAACATTGGCGGACTGCCCGACTGGGGCACTATCTACCAGATGGTGAGAGACCGCAGCACGTGGGAGGAAGTGTTGGCGCAGCGCAACAGCAGCTTTGAACAGACAGAGGCTCCGAAGCGCAAGAAGAAGTGGGGCATCTTTTAAGCATACGGACTTATAAATACGAAAAAGACCATGCCGGAATACCGACATGGTCTTTTTCGTTTAAACATCTATTACATTATATTATTACTACTACATTATCTTATTACTCCAGCACCAATACATGGCTTGTGCCATCCTGCGCTGTGAAGACGTTCAGACCAATCTTCATCAGATAGTCGCCGCTATACTGCTTGCCGTTGCACTCCAAGTCCGACTGCTTGCCAGGCATAAGGTTTGTCTCCTTCACGGTATACATCTTTGCGGCATCAAGCCCCTGCAGTTTCACGTTCTGCTGCGGCTCCTTGTAGCGCGGATGCAGGTCGTAGGCGAAGAGCACTGCACGCTGCTTGTCCTTGCTAACGTAGTTGATAGCGCAATGGTTGCCTTCGTACGGCGAAACGAGACGATACTGGTCGCCTTCGAGAATCATCAGCTTCATGCTGTTATAGTTCTTTACAGCCTGCTGCACGAACTTGTAGTCGTCGGCAGAAAGCGACTTGAGGTCGATGTCGAAGCCCAACTTGCATGAGCTGCATACGTCGGTGCGGAACTTTACGGATGTGTTCTTGTTCCAGTTGGTGACGTGCGATCCCATGGTCTTTGCGGGGAAGAACTTCGAGAGGCTCCACTGGATGTAGATGCGCTCGTACGGGTCTGTGTCGTCAGAACACCAGAACTCGGTGAAGTATTTGAGCATCTCGTAATCCATACGTCCGCCACCGCCAGAGCAGAGCATCATCGGCAGATTGGGATACTTGTTATGGATGCGTGTAAGCACATTATAGATGCCACGAACGTGGTCGATGTAGAAGTTACCCTGATTCTGCTTGTGGTATGGCGAGTAGATATTGGTTATCACACTGTTGCAGTCCCACTTGAAGTAAGCCACTTCAGGGTTCTCGGTCATGATGCGGTCGACGATGCCGAACACATAATCCTGCACTTTAGGATTAGATATGTCGAGCACGAGCTGGTTGCGATAGTAATATGTGTCGCGCTGCGGCTGCAAGATGACCCAATCAGGATGCTTCTCAAACAGTTCGCTCTTCGGGTTCACCATCTCCGGTTCAATCCATATACCGAACTTCACACCAGCCTTCTTTGCATCTCTAACGAGGCCCGGTATGCCCTCCGGCAACTTGCTCTTTGTAGCCTCCCAGTCGCCCAGTCCGGCGTGATCGTCCTTGCGCGGATACTTATTGGCAAACCATCCGTCGTCGAGCAGGAACATATCCACACCAAGGTCCTTGGCATCCTTCATCAGTTCGGCAAGACTCTGCTGGTTGAAGTCGAAGCCCGTATTCTCCCAGTTGTTCAGGAGAGTGAGGCGGTCGCTCATACCCATGTTCACCTGATACTGGCGGGCCCAGTCGTGCAGGTTGCGCGAAGCCTCGCCCATACCGTTGTCGCTCATCGCGAAGATGAATTCAGGAGTGGTGAACACCTCACCTGCCTTCAGCTTATAGTCGGAAGCATAAGGATTGATGGCAGGAATAACGCGAAGTGCGCCGACATTGTCCACCTCAAAAGTAAAGCGGAAGTTACCTGGCCAGCCTATCGTGCCGAGCATCACCTTGCCCTCGTTCTCCTTAGCAGGCTCGTCAAAGCCCAACTCGAAGAAAGGCTCAGCCTGCATAGCGGCGCGTGTGCCGAGCTTGGTGTCGATAATCTTCTTGCCCGTGCTCAACTGGGTTGTCTCGGGCTGACCTTCCTTAGCCCAGTCGCTGTGATAGTTAGTGAGATAATACTTTGAAGATTTGAAGTAGAGCATCGTAGAGCTGTAGCGCCAGAGTGTGATGGCAGCCTTCTCCTTGTGAGAGATCTCGCTCCATGCCTTTATCACATTCTCCTTCGGATAAGCCACATAGTGGAGTTTCACTGTCAGCGGATACACTTTATCCTGAAGCGTGATGACGGTCTCAGTGCCGCCCTTCACAGCCTTCTGCTCCGACGACTTATAATATAAATATGTAGACATATTGCCGTCGGCATGCGTTACAGCAACAGCAGGCTCAAAAAAGTCTTCTGCGCCGGAAGTGGCGTACACCTCATGGCCGCGCTGGCACACTGCGCCGTCAGACGCTGCATATACGTCCCATTTAAGGTTCTCGTAATCGGCAGGATTCTGCAACTTGTCGCCGAGATAAACCTGATAGAGACGGCCTTTTGGCGACACTTTCATCACGAGGTCGGTCTTTTCGGTAGACACACGGATGATTTCTTGAGCAAATGTGATGGCAGAAGTCATGCACATTGCTGCGATTAGCATAATAGTTTTCTTCATTTTCGTATGGTTTTTTTATTAGAATTTGATGCTTGCGTTGAACTCTACGGTGAATGGGCGGAGATAGTTGCCGCTCATGTACTTGCCGGCATACTTGCCAGCCTCATCCTTTGTGATAAGTTCCGAACCGCTTATTGTGCCCTTTGCACCCTTCTCGTTGAAGATGTTAATGACGCTGACACCGAGACTCAGATTCTTGTTCACATTCCAGTTGACGCCACCGAATGTCTCCCAGTGACCGTTAAAGTAGAGCGCCTCCTGAAGGTTGGCGTATGTCTTGCCGAAGTAGCGGAAGCTGAGCCAAGCACTGAGGTTCTTCGTGATGTCATATCTCGGGTCAAGCTCAATGAGCACCTGCGGAATCTCCTTCACAATCTTGTTGTTGGCATTAACGCTCATTGTCTGACCGTCGCTGAACGTTACACTTGCATTATAGTTCTTGTAAACCGGCTTCTGATAGGTGAAGAGAGCGTGCATGTGGAAGTTCTTGAACGGGTTGATTTCGGCAGACGTTGTCCAGCCCAATGTCTGGATGTTGTAGATGAGCAACACGGTCTTGCCCTCAGAGGTACCAGGCTTGGTGAGGTTCTGCTGGTCGATATTGTTCGACTTTGAGATGTATGTCACCATCGACGAGAGGTCGAGCCATGAGTTCTTGTAGAAGATACCACCGCGAACCAACGGAATGGTCACGCGCTTGTACTGCTCCTCTGTAGGACCGGTGCCGGCATACTCGCTGATGCGCGGGAAGCGTGTGGCGATGGTGGCGTCGGCAGTAAGACCGAACTGGTTTGTTACGTTGTATGTCATCTGCAAAGTGGCTGCATAGTTGAGCTTATTCTTCGTAACATTGGCTGGCGCGATGCTATGCTCTGTGGCAACAATAGATCCGTCCTCGACTGTAGAATACGTATTGAAGTTGCCGAGATGGAAGCCACGGAAGCGTGACGCAGAAATCTGCTCTGCCGACATGCGATAGTATTCGAGACGTCCGCCGTAGAACAGCTTGAACTTAGGAGTGATGCGCCATTCGTCGGTGAAATAGAGAGCAAGCTTGTTCTCCGAGCCCTTTGTATATTCAGGACTCAGCTCGTTGTAGCCGAAGGTCTCTGAGCGGTGCGCGGTCTGCGTAGGGTCGAGCGGATTGACGTACATCTGGCTCAGCGTACGAGGATAAGCCTCAACCGTGCCTGCCCACTGGAACGAAGATGAATAGTAGTTGAGATGGTAGTACCACTCGTTCAAGCCAATCATCAGCTTGTGGTTGTTCAGCAGCTTGCTCATCTCGGTTGTAAGGAGGGCATTGCTCACCTTGCCGATGTGCAGCCAAGTACGGCGACCTTCGATAAGTCCGCTGTATGCCGAACCGTCTGAAAGCTGGTAGCCGTCAGACTCGGCAACCTCAGAGATGGTGCTGCCGCCGTAGTCTACGTAGTTGGCGCGCGGAGCGTTCATATACTTTGCGTTCAACTTCCAGAGCCAGCCGTTGTCAAACTGGTACTTGCTCACCAAAGCCACCTCATTGGCACGGTTGTCGTTGCCGTCGGTCATGTTCCAGGTCTCCATCTTGCCGGTCTTGGTGTTCAGATACCTGAACGAACCCTGACGCTGCACGTATGAATCCATACCCGGGTCGAATCCAGCAAGCTTCTGTATGCTACCGTCGCCGGCGTAGATGAACGGAGCTGCATTGGCGAAGTTGCCGGGGTTCTTGCTGTTCGAATACTTATACAATAAAGAAATGTGACCTTTGCCGCCGTTCAGTATGCGCGTAAGACCCAAATGGTAGATCTGCGTGCGGTCGGCATAGTCGGTGAAGCGCAGCTTGAAGCTTCCCGGGTCGAAGTTCTGATACATTCCGGCGGTGTAGAGCCAGTTGGCACCGATTCCGCCAGAAAGGTTGAGGTCGAAGTTCTGCATACCGAAGTGGTTAGCCTTATAATTGAGCTTGCCGCTGAACTTCTTCTCGCCCAACTCGCTGAACGCCGACACAGCATAAGCGATGTTACCGGTCTTGATGGCACTCTCAGACGGAGTCATAAGGTCGGTGCCTTTCAGCGAAGCGTCGCTGCGCCAGTGGGCAGAGAGTTTGTGCACGGACGACGAGTAAACGGCAGGCAGTCCGTTCTCGTATACCGTTACGTCTTCGCTCGGCAAGCCTATCTGAATCTCGCGCGGTTTGTTGGCATCGGCAGCGTTGAGCATCACGTTGCGCTCCTCCTTCTTCTGCGATTCCGAATCGTTTGTTGAATTGTTATCTGTATGCGTCTGTGCATACATGCCCGTAGAGGCAGAAGCCAAGAGGGCGAATGAGAATGTTTTAAGTTTTAGGTTCATATCCGTTGTGTTTATGTTTACGGTTGCAAAGTTACAAGCTATATCGGCAGATTGTATATGTACGTAAAATGAAAGTAGACATAAATTAAGGCATAGAAACTTATAACTTATTATATATCAGAATATTTAAAGGTTTAGGCTTTTTTATCAAAGTAAATGGTTTTATCTTAATAATATTAGCTAAATTTGCAGCATTAAAGCTAACAACCAACTATTATGCGCATCTTTTTATATCTATTACTCATCGTTTTGCCGCTGCAGGCTACAGCCAAAACCAAGTTGGCTACAGCAGGCATCAATGGCGAGCAGGCTCTGCTAAAACTTCTCGATAGCTATATCGACAAGCGCGACGCATTCTCCAAGCAGAAAGAAAAGAAGATTGACCAACTGAAGCTGAAACTGCGAACGGCTGAAAACAACACGCAGCGACTCGCCATCCTTAACGACATCTATCACGAATACTATACATACCATTACGATTCGGCAATGGTTTACGTGAACCGCGGACTCGCTCTATCAGAGAGCGAGAACAACACCCATTATATCACACTCAACAAGATAAACCGTGCAGCTGTACTCTCAACGGGTGGCTTCTACAGTCAGTCGGAAGAACTGCTGGAGGATATAAGAAAGGAAGGCGTACCTCAAAAACTAAAGCAATACTATTACTATACCCGCACGTGGCTGTACAGCTATTGGGAGGCGTTCAGCAACAAGTCTGAGTTCATGGGCTATTACCGTCAGAAGAAACTTGAGAATCTGAAGATAACGGTGGAGGCCACAAACCACAACTATCGGGCTATGCACGCATATCTAAGTGGCGAACTCGCATATCTCTTTAAACCTGTGAGCAAGGAGGTATTGCAACAGTATAGCACAGCTCTCACAGAGAGTCCGGTAAACAGTCGTGTGCATGCTTCGGCAGCCTACTGCCTTGCACGCTACTACCGCGAGTTGGGCGACATGGAGCGGTATGAAAAGTATATCGTGGAGGCGGCAATATCAGACATGGTGTGCCCTTTGAAGGAGAATCTTGCGCTGCAGGAGTTCTCTACATATCTATATGAGAAGGACCAGAAGTATGCCGACCGTGCTGCACGCTACATCTATTGCTCTATGGAGGACGCCCGATTCTACAACAACCGACTGCGTATGCTCGAGATTTCGAGCATTCTGCCTATCATTGCCACAGCCAACCAGGAGGCGTTGGCGCATAAGGAGCGAATCGTGAGAGGTGTGCTTGCGGTGGTTAGTTTTCTGTCGCTGATGTTGCTGGCAATGTCTATCTTCGGCTACAAGCAGAACAAATGGCTGGCGAGTAGCCGCAGGGAGGTGAAGACGCAGAACCGGCAGTTGAAGGAGCTGAACGAACGACTCGTAGCGACCAACCATCGCCGCGAGACCTACATGCGTCTGTTCATGGACATCAGTGCGGTGTACATACGCAAGCTGATGGAGTACCGCAAGCTGGTGAGCAGAAAAATAAAGGCCAACCAAACGGCTGACCTTCTTAAAACTATAAACAGCTACAAGCTCGCGGAGGAAGAAGCGACGACGTTCTACACACGTTTCGACCGCGCCTTCACGGAGCTGTACCCCAGCTTCGTCGACGAACTGAACAGTCTGCTGCTTCCAGAAGGAAGGATTGCGCTGCCATCTCCCAACACCCTGACGACAGAGGCACGCATCTATGCGCTGATGCGCTTGGGCGTGACGGAGAGTCAGGAAATAGCCACACTTCTGTTCTACTCAACGCAGACGATATACAACTATAAGTCGGCGATGCGCACACGGGCTGTGAACCGCGAGACGTTCGACGAGGATATCAACAGACTGTGCCATGTTGGGTAAAAAAAATCTTTTACCCAACAGAGACAATTACTTCAGCAGGAAACAAGGGGGTGCACTTGTCCCAAGTGCACCAGCATAGCAAGAACTGCTCCATACAAGGGGGTGCACCAACCAAGAAGAATAGTCCTCCGATTACTTCAGCAGGAAGTCCTCAGGGTGCTGGAAGCCGTTGAGGTAGTCGCGGGCTGCCATACGCTTCTTGCCGGCAGGCTGCAGTTCTACAAGTTCGAGCCACTCGTCTACGGTAGCAACGAGGAGACGGCGGTTCTCAGCCTTGAGTGTTCCAACCTCTACACCAGTTGCTGACTCGCCCGTCTTTGCAGTCTTATACACCTTAAGCACCTGAGCAGAAATCTTAGCGTCGCGCGGCGTGAGCATACACCATGCGCCTGGCACAGGCGAGAGTCCGCGCACGAAGTCGTAGATGCGCTTTGCAGAAAGCGAGAAGTCGACAGCGCAGGTCTCCTTGAATATCTTTGGGGCAGCGTGGTGAGCCTCGCTCTCCTGCTGCGGTTGCGAAGGCACGTTGCCGTCGGTAGAGAGCACGAGGTCGACGGTGTCGGTGCAGAGCTCCGCGCCGAGCTGCATGAGTCCGTCGTACACATACTCTACGTCGGCATCGTCGGGGATAGGAAACTCGCGCTGAGCGATGATGCGACCCGTATCAATGTCGTGGTCGAGGAAGAAGGTGGTAACACCGGTACGTGTCTCGCCGTTGATAACTGCCCAGTTGATAGGCGCTGCGCCACGATAGTCGGGCAGCAGGGCTGCATGGACGTTGAATGTGCCGAAGCGCGGCATAGCCCACACTACTTCGGGCAGCATTCTGAACGCAACAACCACCTGCAGGTCGGCGTTGTAGCTGCGTAGCTCCTCAAGGAACTGCTCGTCTTTCATCTTCACGGGCTGCAGCACGGGCAGACCGTGCGCCAGTGCGTACTCCTTCACGGGCGAAGGACGCAGCACCGAGCCGTGGCGACCGACGGGTTTATCGGGCTGCGTTACGACAGCCACTACGTTATAACCGTTCTCAACAAGTCGCTGGAGCGAGCCAACGGCAAACTCGGGTGTTCCCATGAACACTATGCGGAGGTTTTTCTTTTCCATTGCTTTTTATTTTTATTTCTTTAAGCCGAACTAAGCCGGTATAGGGCGGCGGTTAAGCTGAACTAAGCCTGAGGTTGGTGGCGTTTAAGCCGAACTAAGCCTCTTTATGCCTTCTAAGCCCTCCCCAATGAAGAGGGGCTCTTTTTACTTTTTTACTCTTTTACTTTTTTACTTTTAAATGCTTTGTGAGGGGCGTGGTATGGGCAAGATGCCCATACCTCCTATTTTTGCTTGGTTGGTGCAGCAGGGACTGCTGCACCCCCTACTTTACTTTTTTACTCTTTTACTTTTACAAAGTTACGGTTTTTTCAGCAAATATCAGTCATGCTTATAATAAAGAGCAAGAAAATTGCCTTTAAACTTACGGCATAACAGGAAAAAGCAGTAACTTTGTAAAAGTAAAAAGGTAAAAAAGTAAAAAAATAGGAGGTATGGGCATCTTGCCCGTACCACGCAGCCACAAAAGCATACTTTTAAGAGTAAAAAAGTAGAAAGGTAAAAAAGTAAAAGAGTAAAAAGGTAAAAACAAAATAAGAAATAACAATGACACAGAAAGAAGACATTCAGAATGCCGTGAACGTGATGCGTAAGGGCGGTGTTATACTCTACCCTACCGACACGGTATGGGGTATCGGTTGCGATGCGACGAACGCAGAGGCAGTGGCTAAAGTGTACAAGATAAAGCAGCGCGACGATTCGAAGGCACTTATCTGTCTCGCTGACTCGGTAGACCGCGTGCAGCGCTACGTGCGCGACGTGCCGCCTGTGGCGTGGGACTTGATGGAGCTCTCGGAGAAACCGACAACCGTAGTGCTTGATGGTGCTGTTAACCTCGCCCCGAACCTCATCGCTGAGGATGGCAGCATCGCTCTGCGCGTGACGAACGAGCCGTTCTCGAAGGAACTTTGCTATCGCTTCCAGAAGGCTATCGTGAGCACAAGTGCCAACATAAGCGGCGAGCCGACGGCACAGAACTACCGCGACATCGCACCGGAGATACTGGAAGCAGTGGACTATGTGTGCTGGACACGCCGCCAGGAGCACAAACCGCACACTCCGAGCAGCATCATCAAACTCACTAAGGACGGACAGGTAACCATCATACGCAAGTAAATGGAACAGACTGCGATTGACAAGAAAGACGCAACGCTGGAAGAAAGGCTGTACGCTTGGCGCACGAAGCATCTCTCCGACCGTCAGGCGACTATCATCCTCGCCCTCTGCATCGGATTCTTTGCGTCGGTGGCTGCCTACGTGCTCCACTCAATAATTCACATCATACAGCATCTGCTGACATCGAGGTTTCATGCCGACACGTTCAACTGGCTCTACCTGATGTTCCCCGTTGTGGGCATCTTCCTAACGTCGCTCTTCGTACGCTACGTGGTGAAGGACAACATATCGCATGGTATCACGCGAATACTCTACGCCATATCCTCGAAGCAGTCGCGACTGAAGGCGCACAACTGCTGGACATCGGTGGTGGCATCGGCTATCACCATCGGCTTCGGCGGATCGGTGGGTGCCGAGGCTCCGATTGTGCTGACCGGTTCTGCCATAGGCTCGAACCTCGGCAGACTGTTCGGCATGGACAAGAAGAAGCTAATTCTGCTGGTGGGCTGCGGTGCTGCCGCTGCCATCGCCGGCATCTTTAAGGCTCCGATAGCCGGACTGGTGTTCACACTTGAGGTGCTGATGGTAGACCTAAGTATGGCATCGCTGCTGCCTATACTCACGGCTGCGGTCACGGCAACTTGCTTCACATATATATTCATGGGAAGTGCGTCGTTGTTCAGTTTTCATCTGGACAGCATGTGGAGCGTGGAGCGTGTGCCGGCGTGCATCATGCTCGGTATCGCCTGCGGACTGGTGAGCATCTACTTCATACGCTCAATGTCGGTGTGCGAGGGCATGTTCGGCAAGTTGAAGCAACATCGTTACGCTAAGTTGGCGTTGGGCGGTGTACTGCTCAGCTCGCTCATCTTCGTCTTCCCCGTGCTCTACGGCGAGGGATACTCGGCTATCAACGTACTGCTGAACGGCACGAGCGAAGCCGACTGGAACGAACTGCTACGCAACTCTATGTTCTCGGGCAATGGCAAGTGGCTCATACTGTTCATTGCGCTGGTCATACTGACAAAGACATTCGCCACGGCAGCCACAAACGGCGGTGGCGGTTGCGGTGGTACGTTCGCACCGTCGCTCTTCGTGGGAGCTTTCACGGGGTTCCTCTTCTCACGTCTGTGGAACATGTATCAAGTGGGCATATATATACCTGAGAAAAACTACACGCTGCTCGGCATGGCTGGCGTGATGGCTGGCGTGATGCACGCCCCACTTACGGGCATCTTCCTCATCGCCGAGATTACGAACGGCTACGACATGTTCATGCCACTGATGATTGTGAGCATCGTGTCGGTGATGACTATCAGCATCTTCGAGCCTCACAGCATCTACGCCATGCGCTTAGCACGCGAGGGTAAGTTAGTCACTCACCACACCGACCGCTCTGTACTGACGCTGATGACGATGGACAGCGTGATAGAACGCGACTTCACAGCCGTAACACCCGATATGCCTCTGGGCAAACTGGTGAACGCTATATCGAAGAGCCACACGTCGTTCATACCGGTGCTCGACAACGCAGGTTCGGTGCTTGGCGAGATTGACATCACGAAGATACGACACATCATGTTCCGCGCAGAACTCTACAACAAGCTCACCGTACAACAGTTGATGCTCCCCATCGCTGCGCAGGTTGGCGAGAGCGACTCAATGGAGGAGGTGATGCGCAAGTTCGACCTCAAAGGCACGCGCTACATGCCCGTGGTGAACGTATCAGGACATCTCACGGGATATATCTCGCGCTCAAGAGCATATAGCATGTACCGAAAAATGGTAGCCGACTTCTCGGCGGAATAGTACAAGTGAAAGTTGACGAGTTGACGAATTGAGGGTTGAGAGTTGAGAGTTATGATATGTACTATAGCTTTAGACTTATTTATAGTTTAGCAATGGTAATCATAACTCTCAATTCTCAACTCTCAATTAATAATTAATAAAGGGCAGACTCTTTGTGGAGTCTGCCCTTTATTGCGTTTAGAACGGATAGCCGATTGCGAAGTGCAAGCTCTGGCTGTCCTTAAAACGGTCGAAATTGTAGAAGCCGTTTTTATATGGTAGGTGTAGACCTATACCCCAATCGAGACGCAGCACGAAGAAGTCAAGGTCGTAGCGGATGCCGATACCCGTGCCGAGTGCCATCTCCTTAAGTATATTCTTCGGTTTGAACACAGCACCTGGACGGTCGCTGTCGCTGCGTAGTGTCCACACGTTGCCTGCATCGAGGAATAGTGCGCCATAGAGATTTCCGAAGAGACGTGGACGATACTCGAGGTTGGCTTGCAGCTTCATATCGCCTGTCTGGTCAAGATACGAGAGGTAGGATGTATTAGCATGATAGCGACCCGGACCAATACTGCGCACGTTGAACGCACGGATGCTATTGGCACCACCTACGTAGAACTGCTCGCTGTAGGGCGCACTAATAGCGTTGCCGTATGCCCATACCACGCCCATATTAACGTGTCCGACGAGCTTACTCTGTTCGGTCAGCTGCCACGTCTTGCTATAGTCGGTCTCCACCTTCAGGAACTGCGCATACGGGTTCTTGAACATCGTCTTTTCCTTGTCGTTCCACTTCTCGCCAAACGCCATATAACCGAGCGAGAGCAGGTTGGCAGCTTCGCTCACCGTCACCTGCCAGTAGATAGGATTATGCAGTCGGGCTGGCGACTGGTACGAGAACGAGTAGCGCATCTTAGGCACAAACTGGTCACTCATCGCCACAAGCAGATACGGACTCTTGTTCACCAGTTCGGTGAAAGCTGGTGTCATGTGCTTCATGTATTCGTACTGAATGATGAGTGGCGAGAACTGATGATGCACAAGCACTCGTGAGTGGGTCTTGTACGTCAGTTCGCCCGAGACGATATGGCGCTGGAAGAATCCCGAACGGTTAAGCACATCGAACGAACCCTTTATAAGCGTTGTCGGTGGAGCATAACGTATGTAGACGTGCTTTCCCTTTGCACGGCGCATACGGCGCAAACGACGCGTGAGACTGTTCACAAACAGCAGTCGAGGCATCTCCACCGACACATCTGCACCATATTCGTATGAGTTGAACTTCGAACTTGATCCGTCGGCTTGGTGTCCTGTCTGCCACTCGTAGGAGCCTTTCAGATTCACGGTGAGCTTCTCACCGCCACGGAAGGCATTGCGCTTAACGAAACCAAGGTTCAGTCCCGGACCCACACGCCCCGTGGTCTTTCCTACGAGGTTGCCTTCAAGATAAACATCATATGGCTTGTCAAACACGCAGTTGAGCGTGATATCAAGCGTGTCACACGTCTCGGAGGTGTCGCGCGGAGCGAACGAGAGGTCTACACGCGAGAAGAGGCCCTTCGCGGTGAGCGTATTGATAGTTTGCTGATAAGCATCGTAGCTGTACATTCTGCCAGGACGTATTCGCATATCGCGCGTAATCACGCTGCGGCGCATCGGCTCGCGCTTGCCGTTGTACACGATGGTGTAGTTGCGGCGGCGTATGGTATCCTTCAGTTGCTCCAGCACCGACTGTTTGCGCATCTCGAGATTGATGCGACCCACATACCACTTACGACCCACTTCTGCAGGCAGACTGTCGGCATAGTGCAGACGCACCTGCACCTCGCCCGGCTCGGCGATGGTATCGGCGAGATATGTGGCGTAGCTCGGCTGATAGTAGAAGAAGCCGTTGTTGCGCAGGAGCGTAGAGATACGAGTGCGCTCGGCTTCGAGCACCGTCACATCGAACGGTGCGTCTTTCTTTACGAGCGATTTTGAAGCATTCTCCTCAATTATCTTTTGCGCTTCTTCGGGGAAGTTGGTGTACGTGAGCGTGTCGATAGTGTAGAGGTCGCCGAAGTTGACGTTGTACTTCACCTTTGCCGTTCGCGAGCTGTCGGATGTCAGCACGTCGTAGTTGACATATCCACTGAAATAGCCACGCGCTCGCAGCAGTTCCTTCACCACTTGTGAGTGTAGCGCAGGATTGGCAGAACTAAGCAGCACTGGTGGCTTACCGAATGTTGTACGTATCCACTTGCCCAAACCGCCACGCGAATGCTGAAACGCATTGTATATCCACAAACGGTAAGGAGGCATACGGTGGTACGGACTATCGAAGAGTGCACCGTTAGGGGTAGTGGCGAGTGCCGCCTCCACTTCCTCCTGTGTAGAGTAGAAGTGGTCGCAAGCCACATAGTTCTCGTATTCGGTCTTGCGTAAGCCCGTGAACAGCTTGTCGTCCTCGGGTACAGAACTTGTCGACGAGCAACCGACAAGCACCATTACACATATTATTATATATAACGTATTCTTCATATATCTTTACTTTTTAACACTGGTAGTGTCGGTATTCTGCACAGCCGTTGTATCCTTCTTCTGCTGCAACGAGGTTTTATTGCCGTTTTGCAGCATCATATAGTAGTCGCTGTCAATGCGCTTTAGACGGAATATATCCTTCAGGCTCTGCAACTTGCGACGCCAGATGAAACCGCCACCAAACTGACCGACGTAACCCTCAAGCCAATCGTACGTAGCACGGTCATAGAAAAGTTTCAGATACTTATTCGACTTTGGCGAGAGACGATACTCTAATGCCACATTGTCGAAGAACGTGTCGTTCTGATTCTCTATCTCAGCACCACTCGACACCTTTCCACCAATCACGATGCGCAGACGGTTGTTGAGGAAGCGCTTCGAGAACTTGAACGAGTAGTCGGTATGCACCGCACCAGAGCCAAGCTGCGTGTTATCCATGCCGAATGAGAGGTCGAGCGTACGCAGTGCGCTGCCCGAGATGGCACTGATTTGCGAACTGAGGAACGAGCTGAGCGCGCTGTTCATATTGAACGAGCCCATACTGTTGTCGGAGAGATACATACCAGTGGTGAGCATAGTCACAGCGAGCTTGCCACGGTTCTCTACCGACTGCGTCATTAGCTCGTTGTGTATCTCTTGGTCGTCGGGGGCATCGATGGTGAACTGTAAGCCCATATCGTTGAGTGTCTTCGTTATCTCTACGCCACACTCGAACGTCACGCTACGACCTACGCCAGCCTCATTGGTGACGGTGGTCTTGTTCTCCTCCGTCGCCGTGATGTTCAGACGCGGGTTCATGGCATCGCCCATAAACTCAACGTAGCTACCATCCTTTATCGTGAAAGTCTTCAGTGGAATAACGGGCAACGAATACTTCATCTCACCCTGTCCTATCGTGTAGCGACCATAGAGTCCGAGTCCGTCCACTTCGGTGTATTTCATGCGCAGCTCGCCTCCGCCTACAATGTCCACATAGTTCGACTTTGTAGCGTTCAAGGCGCATAGCACGTGTGCACCCTCGTCGATGCTAACCGTGAGGTCCATCGTTAAGCCACTCAGCGGTGGACGCTCCACCTTTACATCATCGGGGTTCTTGAAGTTGACGAACTTCACAAGTCCGTCGAGTTGGTTGTCGGTGGTGAGCGGAGAGTCGCGCAGTATGTATGTGATGTCCGACGAGCCGAGCACGTCGAGGCGACCACGGAAGCGCAAAGCATCGAGCGGACCATCAGCAAGACCGAGGAAGTTGACATACGCCTTGCCGAAGGCTTCTGAGCGTGCCGTCTCCTTCGAGTCGATGAGTAGGTAGTTGCTTGCACGCATACGCATATACATCGTCATGTTCGACATATTGCTGAAGTCGACATTGCCGTAGAGCGTCAGCGGACTACCATTGCGTGCGAAGAGTTGGAAGTTCTCAAACTTCATCTTGCTATCGGTTATCGTCACGGGGTCTTCGCACAAGCGCATCTTCACGCCGTAAGGCTCGCTCGCTATATACGCCGACTCGAACATCAGTTCGCCATCTACGTCGAGGCGGCTGAGTTGTCCGTCCACTTTTACATGTCCGATGGCATAGCCACCAAAATTGAGTAGGCGGTCGGGGATGAAGCCGTTGAGCATCAACAGTGGTGTGCGCTGCAACTCGATGTCGGCATTAAGATGTCCGAAACCACTTGTGATGTACGTACCGCTTAGCGTGCACACCTCCTGGTCGTCTATCGATAGCGTGCCGTCAACACAATGCTCATTACCTTCATCACGTGGCATGTAGATAAACTCGCTCGCCACATTACCAATCTTACAACCCTCGTAAGACAAATTGTCAACACGCACAGATGATGACACCGACATATTGTTTTCGCTATTGATGTAGTGGAAGTCGCCATTCATCACACCCGACACGTTAGGTGCATACGGTATAACAGATAGCACTTTAGCAAGGTCGAAGCGAGTGAGTCCGATAGTGAGGTCTTGCAAGGCTTCGGTGCTATCGTTGCTAAACACTTTCACACCCATACCATCATCAGCCAGCAACCTCATATCAGCCGAAATGCGGTCGTCGTCGGCAAAGAACACATAGTTGCCCTTGTTCACCTTAAACTTCTTGTAGCCAAACACGGGGTCGATACCACCGAGCGACACTCGTATACCGTTCTGCTCCATGTCGGCTTTCACACCAAGAGCCACACCAAGACGGTTGCGATCGTCGTAGATGCGTGTGCCGAAGAAGAGCGACTGTTGATAGAATGCGCCACGGAAAAGGGCGTTGAACACGTATTGCTTGTTATAGCGGTTGTTGCGTATCTGTCCATCGAAGAGCGTCTTCGTCGAGTCGGAACTGATGTTGACGCGTATTGTATCGAGTTGTATGCCTGCAGCCACGAGCGAATCGATGCGCACCTTACCATTGATGCCCTGCACGGGCGACGTGTTCATATTGATATAGGCATCGCGGAACTCGTAGCCGAAACGTCGAGCAGTGCGCGAGAGGATGTTCTCCTTGCCGGCATTGAAGTAGACCGAAAGGTCGGGCAGGCGTTCGCGCAGACGCAACTGGTCGATGTAGCGTTCTGTGCGCTGCTTTTCAGCCTCAACACCCACTTCGTTGAGATTGTCGAGGATGTGCTCCACCGAGCCAGCACCGTCAACACGCAACGCAAAGTCGCCACACGCCACATTGGCGTGTGTTGAGTCGCTACGTGTGAATATGTCTATCAGAATGTTTTCAGGTCGATATGTAGCAGCCGAGTCGCGCAGCACGATATTGCCGACAACGCCCTGCATACTGTGCGTTGCCTCCAAATCCGACTTCACGTCCAAATGTGCTGTCATCGACGTTGTGAGTGGTCGCTCGGTGAGGCCGAGTTTGTAGAAGTCGGCGTAGAGCAGATTACATATTACGTTGGCATCTATGCGACGATTGTCGAGGAGCGTACGTAGGTCGATAATGCCATTGAGCAGCGGTGTGCGACTATCGAGCAGTGCCCTTCCCACACCGTTGTGCACCTCTGCCTTTAGGTTTATGTTCGAGAGGTCATAATCGGTGTATTTGAAATTATTCACCTTCACACGTGCATCGAGATGTGTCTTTGACGAAAGAAAATCGAAGCCTGCACCATCAGCCACGAGTTCACCGCTGAACGGATGCAACCCCATACCCGGCATGAAGTTCTGAAGCGGCAATGCGTGTGCTTCCATATTGGCACGATAAGCCAACGAACGCATATTGAACGCGCCCCTACCGCGTAGCGAACCACCGCCTTGAGTAGCAACGAAATCCGTAGCATACTGCGGTCCATCCGCTCGGCAATTGGCTTTGAGCGTTATGCCTTTGGGTATGCACACTGACGAATTAGCATTCAAGCCCATCATAGGCAGCAGGAAGCTGATGTTGTCGGCACGCGCGTCGAGGTTTATGTTGGCTGTAAGATGGTCTACGTCGGTTAGATTGCCAGCCTTACCTTCGGCTTTTATGTTGAACGCCGTTGGCAGTTTGGCAGACACCTCACGAATGTTGAGATTCTGCATATTGCCGTTGATGTCGGCATGCAGGGAGAGCGGTTGCTCGGGCAGACGCAGGATAAACTGCAGAGGCATCATACCGAGCACTTGCAGTATGTCCGACTTACCTACGGAAGCATCAAGATACAGACGCATCACACCAGGGTTGGTGTCGGCAAAGGTAGAGAAGTCCATATCGGCACTCGCTTTAAGCCACGACACGGGTGTGGTAAGGCGGAAGTCGGGCAGCGAGATGTGTGCCGTGTCAAGGCTCACATGTCCCTTAGCACTGGTCACATTTATGCCGCTCTGCTCACGAAAGGCGCAACGATTGAGTGCAAGCTGAAGCTGAGTACCTTCTTGTGCAAAACGCAATGAGTCGATGCGCAACGACACACCTTTAAGCTCGATGTGGTTGACATCAAGCCCCTTCTGTCGCTGGGCAAAATTGTTGTCGTATGTCACAAAGCCGTCACGCCAGTCGAACGTGCCAACCTTGTAAACGCCCGTACCAAGATTGATGTCGCCATTGGCAGCACTGACATCAGCGAGTCCGACACCGATAGCAAGGGTGTCGCCGGGCATGTGTATCTTGACGGCTGAACGCTTCACCGACAAGTGGGTGAAGGCTATCTGCCAGTTGTTTTCGGTTTCGGTTGTGTCTTCTGGTACTGTGTCGCTGAGCGCAATATCAAGATTTGCATCGGTGAGAAGCACAGGTCCAAGGTCTACGGTCTCCTTAGCAAGTGCCACCTTACTCGGTTCTACTTTCAAACGCCCTACTCCACCTTTCACTCGTGCAGCAGGCACGAGGTGCGCTGTATTGATATTCACGTGGCGGAAATCTAAGTCGGTAACTTCCACATTGCCTGCAAATAGCGGCATGAGTTTCACACCTACAACCAGTTCGTCGGCAGCAGCGATTGTATCAATATTATTATGCAGCGAGTCGTTAGGCTGCGTAGCAAGAAGTCCTTGTATGCTCAAATCGAGTGGGAAGCTAAGGCGCACACGCTCCACTGACACACTCATGCCGGTAGACTCCGAAGCATAGGCAGCAGCTTTCCTTACCGCCCAGTTCTGCACGGGCGGCATATAGAGCAGCGCAGCCAACAGCACAATGAGCACTATCGGCGTGGCAAGAACGGCTGCCGCAACCTTTAAACTTCGTTTATATATAGGCTTCATCTTCGTTCGATTTTATATGTTGGGAGGGGCTCTTTTACTTTTTTACTTTTTTACTTTTTTACTTTTTTACTTTTTTACTTTTAAAAGCTGCCAAAGTTTGTCTGCTGGCACCTCTGCCTCAACACAAATTGGCTCTTTCGATACGGGGTGTACAAACTCTACGCGGCGTGAGTGGAGCGAGATACTTCCGTCGGGGTTGCTGCGTGGTGCTCCATACTTCAGGTCGCCCTTTATGGGGCATCCCATGTGCGCCAGTTGGCAGCGTATCTGGTGATGTCTACCTGTGAGTAGTGTAATCTCAAGCAGCATATAGTTGTCCGACACGGAGTGCACCTTATACTTCAGAACAGCCTTCTTTGCACCTGGTACCTCCTTGGGGTGGGCGTAGCTTTTGTTTTGGCGTTCGTTGCGTGTGAGCCAGTCGGTTAGTGTTCCCTCGGAGGCAATATCACTGCGCTTCGTTATAGCCCAATACGTTTTGTGGACATCGCCCGTGCGGAACATATCGTTCAGTCGCGAGAGTGCTTTAGAGGTCTTGGCGAAGACAACAAGTCCGCTCACGGGGCGGTCAAGACGATGCACAACACCGAGGAACACGTTGCCAGGTTTGTTGTACTTCTCTTTGATATACTCCTTCACGATGTCGCAGAGCGGTTTATCGCCGGTTTTGTCGCCTTGAACGATTTCGCCGCTACACTTGTTGACTATGATTATGTGGTTGTCTTCGTAGACTACTTTCATTGTTTGCCAGTTAATAAAAACACAAAGAGGGTGTATCAAAATAGAAGTTATGGAAGTTGGGGCTCCCGATAATTTCAGTTTTGAAACACCCTCATTATCGTAAAAAATCTGCTTGTAGACAGAATTACATGTTCATGCCACCATCTACCTGAATAACCTGTCCGCTTACGTATGAAGACATATCAGAAGCGAGGAATACGCATACGTTTGCGATGTCTTCTGTCTGACCTCCGCGACGCAATGGAATCTTCTTCATCCAGTCCTTGCGTACATCCTCTGGAAGCTGTGCTGTCATAGGTGTCTCGATGAAACCAGGAGCGATAGCGTTAGCACGCACGCCCTTCGGACCAAGCTCCTGAGCGATTGACTTTGCCAAGCCAATCATACCTGCCTTAGAAGCCGAGTAGTTGCACTGGCCAGCATTGCCATGAACGCCTACTACTGACGACATATTGATGATTGAACCGCTACGCTGACGGAGCATGATTGGTGCACAAGCGTGGATGAAGTTGAACGCTGACTTGAGGTTTACGTTGAGCACTGCGTCCCACTGAGCCTCAGACATACGGAGCATCAATCCGTCCTTTGTGATACCAGCGTTGTTCACTAACACGTCGATAGAACCGAAGTCGGCATGTATCTGCTTTACAACTTTCTCTGTCTCCTCAAAATCGGCAGCATTGCCTGCGTATGCACGACAAGTAACGCCCAAAGCCTCAATCTCCTTACGTGTAGCCTCAAGTCCGGCAGCCATGTCGTCGTTGAGCACGAGGTCGGTGAATGCGATGTTTGCGCCTTCAGAGGCGAACTTCATAGCGACAGCCTTTCCGATGCCGCGGGCTGCTCCCGTGACGAGGGCAGTCTTACCTGTTAATAATCCCATTTCTTAAATTATTAAATATATAAACGTTTCTAATTGTTCAATTTCTTTCCGAGCGCGCCATACACCACCTTTGCCACGAGCGGTTTGCTGGCTTCCTCGGTGAGTCCGTGACCGATACGTCCGTAGATGAACGGCACCTCAAGACCCTTTATACAATAGTGGGTGATGTCAGCTACGAGGTTTACGTCGTCGATATCAAACTCGCCATCCGCCTTGCCCTCCTGATAAACCTTACGAAAGAGATCTATCTCATAGTCGTCAAACTTTTTGCGTACCTTCTCCACCATCCAAATATTGCGGAAGAACTCGGCACGCAGATTGCCATTGCGCACTACCGTCTCTCTAATCATGCTCAGATGGGTGTAGATAAGCTCTATAACCTTGTCCAACGGACGCATCTTCATAGCAGCCACCTCGTCGAGTTTGTCGCTCAAGCGTTCCAATTCCGACTCTATCACAGCCGAATACACCTCCTCCTTGCTATTGAAATAGGTGTACAACGTGCGGCGACCTTTGCTCGATGCCACGGCGATGTCGTTCATCGTGGTATTCGCTACGCCGTTCTTTGCAAACAGCTGTCGCGCAATATCTATGAGTTTCTGACGTGTCTTGGATATTGACATATTGAATGATTACCCCTTTCCTGTTTGTTTCTACCTATTTATATAATATATAGAACGGTGACACGATTGCACACACCTTCTATTAATGTGCAAATTTACAGTATTAATTTCAAATTTACAAATAAATTGTAGTTATTATGTTATAATCGTGGCTTATTTCTTGATTTTAACCAATGCTAAAGCCCAACAAATGTCAGTGGACACCGAACGCAATCCAATCGGACACCGAACGCAATCTGATCGGACACCGAACGCAATCTGATCGGACACCGAACGCAATCCAATCGGACACCGAACGCAATCTGATCGGACACCGAAC
>DAVZJL010000024.1:29805-30026 GCA_052272805.1 Prevotella sp.
GCAATCTGATGAAAAAACGACGGCAAAAGTACTGCAAAACGATGAGCGGTTAGGCAGAAAATGCAACTCTATAACTTTTTGATTTGCGGTGCGGATAAGTGTTGTGATGTATACGAGGTCGATATCGTTGCGTCTGCATAACTTAACATAGAAAGCGATTTGGGATAAAACAATAAAAAGACAACAACGACAACATTATTCACACACAATATAGTGTATGG